>JYNY01000588.1 GCA_000954095.1 Candidatus Omnitrophus magneticus
ATACCATGCTGTTTTTTTCATGTCAATAAACTTAACAATTCTTAATTAATTTTTCAATTAACTTAGAAAGCCGCGCGCTATCAATAGAACTAATATTTTTAAATTCAATACCTGCATCATATTCATACAAGGATGAAGCCACGCCTTTTTGTCTCTTTACCGCCCAAACAATAAGACCGTCACATTTTATCGGCGGCTCTTTTTCATTAATCTCTAACAATATTTTTACCGTATCAAAAACCTCCACACTTTTATCCAATACGGCACAAATACCTCCAACACCTATATTTTCAGTGACAGCATTAACGATATCTTCCCCTTCTTTTTTTGATATGCTTATTTTACAACTATGCGTAACGCGGGGGAATTTACGATTATCTAAGCCATTCCAAATACCTGCCACAGCATTCATATGTTATTTCTCCTTTATCAAAGGTCAGACGAGTATTACTATTTTTTAGCTAAACTTTTTGATATTTTTTTTTAGAAAATTTTTCCACTACTTTAAGTTTAACTTTTGTACCATTAGTAAATACTTTTTGAGACTTTGGCGCTTTTTTAATAATTTTTATTTCTACTCTTAAAGCTTTTTTCGCTTTCTTTCTATATTCATCTTTAAAACGTTTTATTGCCACAGCGTCCTGAACTTCCATCTTTTCTCGCAATTTGTCCATGCAATGCGATTCAATTTGCCTTACTCTCTCACGAGTAATCCCGAAATATTCTGCTGTCTCTCTTAAAGTATGCATTGTTCCATTTTCAAATCCAAATCTAAGATTTAAAATTCTACGCTCTCGCTCATCCATTTTGTCTAATAATTTTTTAATCCTTTCCTGAAGCAAAAATCTATTAAGCTCAGTAAGAGCGTCAGTACTGGACTCATCTTCAAGAAGATCCATAAATTCTGAAGAGCCGTCATCTCCTATGGGAGCATTTAAACTGCTTATATTAGACGCCATTTCATTAAGCTGTTTAACCCTAGCTAAAGGCAACTCAAGTTTATCCGCTATATCGCTAAGCTGTGGAATTTTTTTACCAGACTGCGTCAGCTGTTTTTTTATTTTTTGAAATCTCATAAGCATTTCCATAACATAAACAGGAACTCTTACAGTCTTGCCTTGATTAGCTACGGCCCGTGTAATAAACTGTTTTATCCACCACGCGGCGTATGTGCTGAACCTATAACCTTTTTCCGGGTCATATTTATTAACAGCCTTCATTAATCCCATATTGCCTTCTTCTATTAAATCAAGCATCGGAACGCCGAGATAGCTATATTTTTTAGCAATATTTATGACAAGCCTTAAATTACTTTTTATCATTTCGTGGCGCGCTTTAAGATCGCCTTTTATTACCTTTCTCGCGAGAGCTAACTCTTCATCAGCCTTTAACAATGGAAGCGTCTTTATATCCCTAAGATATAATTTAATTGATTCCATAAATCTCCTGCCAAAGTTATATATTTAGTTTTTTAAAGATAAGGGTTGTCTAACAAAAGGAATGGGTTCCCTATACAAATACAAAAAAGTATTAACAAGTATATCTAGTTTAAAAAAAATGGGCAAATTTTAAAATGATTTTTATTATACGCGTAAAAATTATTAAATATAAAAATATAGTTTTAAAATTATTATGCCGAATTAAAATTTTAGTGTTTCAATGCCGGTCACAGGGTCAATACGCCTATTAACCTTTGTTATAATCTCTGTTATAACCGCTTCGATGGTGATGAAGACTTTACCATTTTTTCTTAAACACCCTGTAAGTACTTCGTTTTTATTACCAAAATTCACATGTATGTGGGATTTTATTGAGCCGTCAGTTCTCAAAATAATGTTACCGAACCCTACGGTTTCAGAAACACCAGTAATAGTTTTCCAATGAGGCTCTGGAGGGATAACAGGCGCTATCGGCCCTGAAACAATATCAGCAGATTGTAAAGCGCCTAAGAGGACAATAGTGGCAAATTTTATATGTTCTTTTTTTGCCAATTCTTCTATTTTCAAAAGAACATCTTCTTCGTGTTCAAATTTTACAATGAATACACGGCCCATAATTCCAGTAGAATATTCCATATTATTTTTTTTAAACGCGAGAGTGTTAACACCCTCGCGTTTAAATTATACTCCTTTTCTATTACATATATCTCACGGGAGACCCTTCAATAGACTTAAACGCAGGACAGAAAGAAACCGCTTGACGGCCAAAACACACACCCATAGATTCATGTAAAGCAACCTGATTTAAATCAACATGCCTCTGCTGAATCGCCTTTTCTGTAGGCATATATTGAATTTCATTATTACACACGCCGGAAACTGTAACACCTGTAATGTTCTTTTTAATAAGATACACTGCCGCGCTTCCAGATTCTTTGCCGAAGTTCACATCATACCCTGTACTATGCCCGCATCTAACTAAGTGGCCCGGAGTAACCTCTCGAACTTCAGGCGAAATGTAAATTCCTTCAACAAACATATGTTTTTCTTTCATAAAAATCTTAACTTCAGGATCAACTTTAAATCTTTTTGAAAGTTCCTGCGACACATATTTCCCAGCACCTGCTAATTTTTTGTGACCAAACGCGTCAAGCCCTGCTCCTTCATCTACTATTTCTTTACCTGAAGCGTCTTTAAGACCTTCCGCGACTACAATTATGTATGAACCCGCGTTAACATCACTGTCTTTTACTCTGGCAATAAACCGCGCTTTTGCATGAGAATATAAAACATCAAAATCAACAGGTATTTCAGGGATAAGGATAGCATCAGCATCAGCGGCAATTCCGCCCCTAAACGCGGTGTGCCCCGCGTATCTGCCAAAAACTTCCAACGCTATTATACGGTTATGCGTATATCCGGTTGTTTTTAAATCATCCGCGAAAGTAGCGATACGATTGACTGTCGAGTCTCCGCCGACTGAATACGTCTGCAAATCTAAATCCATTGTTTTGGGAACATGAACGCAAGGGATGCCCTGTCCTAATAAATCCACAACAACACTTCCCGTGTCGTCTCCGCCGCTTATTACTAAAGCATCAATTTTAAATTTTTCTAATCCTTTCTTAATTCTATCGTATTTATTTTCATCATTAATTTTTTTTACTTTCACCCGTGAATGCCCTGCTTCAGAACCGGCAAGATTAGCATTAATTTTATCAATCCTCATTGGTGTCAATTCTGTCAACTTGTCAAAATCAACCAAATTGTATAACCCCGCGTAACCGTTTGGAATCACGAAACATTTTAAGCCAAGCTTATAAGCTGTAGACGCGACGCCTTTTATCACTCCGTTTAAACCGCCGCAGTCTCCTCCAGAAGTTATAACGCCGAGATTTTTTATTTCTTTCATTTGTACCCTCCTATAAATAAATTTATTTTTTATTTTTAAAAATAATCTGCCGCTGATATTTTAAAAATAGAATTCCCTTTCTGTAGCAAAATCTTAAAGGTCTTTCCGCTTATTATAATTTTTTTCATATCTTTATTGCCGTAGCCCCAATCACCGTAACTCAATATAAATTCAAAATTCTCTCCTATTTTTTTAGCTGAACTTAAATTGTAAGGTTTAAATTTTAAAACTCCAAAATCTAAACGCGCCTGTTCAATTGTATAATCCTTAATTGAATCCGCATCTATTTCTTCATACATCTTTGCGTACTCGCCTTTTTCCCAAGCGACTAAAAATCTTGTTATAGTGTTTGCGCCTTGCGGGCATATGTTTTCAGAACCCTCTTCATCGCCCGAATGCCCAACATTCCATGGCATTTTAAACGCTAAATCCTGATTATCCGTTGAGCCGTATTCCGCATGCGAATGAATAGATAAAAACATGCAAAGAAAAAACATAGCGACAAAATATATTATTTTCAGGTTACGCATATCCCCCCCCAAAAAAAAATTAACAGAAAAATAAAAAATTGAAATTTGAAATTCAAATTGAACCTAAAAATTTCTGACGCACAAAAATACAAAACGCGTCAAAAATTTTATAACTCGAATTAACTTATCTCTCTAAAATAAAAGTAACAGGGCCGTCATTATTTAAGATAACTTCCATATCCATTCCGAATGCTCCGGACTTAACAGTTACGCCACTACTGGATAAAAAAACATTAAATTTATTCCACAATTTTTCGGCGATTTCAGGATGTGCCGCATTATCAAAACCCGGACGGTTCCCCTTTTTCGTGTCAGCTACAAGGGTAAACTGCGACACACTTAAAAAATCGCCGCCTGCCTGTTTAATATCCAAATTCATTTTAGCATTATCGTCTTTAAAAATTCTGAGCCGGTTAAGTTTGTCAGCAAGTATTTTTATATCTTCTTCCGTATCCTTTTTCTCCACGCATACAAACAATAAAAGACCCAAATTTATTTCCGATATTGTTTCTCCATTTACGAGAACTCTAGCGTTCTTAACCCTTTGCACTACCACTTTCATATCTTATTCAACAAATCCCATCTCTAAAAAATTTTTAAGTTTTCTGGCTCTAATAGGATGCCGTAATTTTTTTAAGGCTTTGGCTTCTATTTGGCGAACTCTCTCGCGAGTAACATTAAAAATTTTCCCGACTTCTTCCAGTGTGCGCGGGCATCCATCGCCTATACCGAATCTAAGTGTTAAAACTTTTCTTTCTCTGTCTGTCAATGTGCATAAAACACCGTCCATCTGTTCTTTAAGCATGGCGTAAGCCGTTGCCATTGCCGGAGACGTCGCTGTTTTATCTTCAATAAAATCACCGAAACTAGTATCCCCATCATCTCCAATAGGAGTTTCTAAAGATATCGGATGCTGTGCTATTGTAATTATCCCGCGTACTTTTTCAACAGGCATTTCCATTTCTTCACCTATTTCTTCAGCGGTAGGTTCTCTCCCATTTTTCTGAACAAGAGCTCTGGAAATCCGTATCAATTTATTTATTGTTTCTGTCATGTGAACAGGTATTCGTATAGTTCTTGACTGATCCGCTATTGACCGGGTAATAGCCTGCCGTATCCACCATGTGGCATATGTACTAAATTTATATCCTCTTTCATATTCAAATTTATCTACAGCTTTCATAAGCCCCATATTGCCTTCCTGAATAAGATCAAGGAATGACAAACCTCTATTCGTATATTTTTTCGCGATACTCACTACAAGCCGCAAGTTCGCCGCTACTAATTCTTTTTTAGCCTGAGTATACTCGGCTTCAACATCGTTTAACATTGAACGATTTTTCATTACAATTTCAAACGACGTTCCGAACATGGATGTTTTTTTCTTCAGTTCTTTTTTAAGTTCTGTTGTTTCCTTAATTTTCTTAGATTTTGCCTTTTGCATAGATTCCACACGAGAACTTATATCTTTGACTTCTTCCATCAACTCCATTATTTCATACGCCACTTTTTCGGTTAATGTTATGGCAACTTTCAACTTATGCAAAAGATCTAAAATAGCATCTTCTTTTTTAGACAACTTAATTCTTTTAATGAGACTTATCTTTTTATCTCTAATCTTTTCCAGATTTTCACCCGGATCGATATCAAGCACATCATCAATGTTATATTCGTTATCAATATTTTCTTCTATTCTTTTTAAAATTTCACTACGACAATATTTTACTTTAAAAATAATATTTTTAAATTCACGCTCTTTTGTTTTTATCCTCTGAGCGAGTTCCAATTCTTCGTCTCTGGAAAGAAGCGGTATCTGTCCCATCTGCTTTAAATACATTTTAACAGGGTCATCTATCTGGATAAATTTTCTGACAGCTACACTTTTAACTTTTTCTTTTATGACAAAAGGAACTTGTTCAATCTCTTCCCCGGGCTCAACAACCTTTATCTTTTGATTTTCAAGTACTGCCATTACGCTGTCTATTTCATTGGAATCAACAAGACCTTCAGGAAGGATACTGTTTACATCATCATAACTCAAAAACCCTTTATCTTTACCGACACGGATTAATTCTCTTACTGCCACAGATTTATTCTGTTTAGCCGCGCCACCGGATTTGACAGGCTCATCATCCTCTTCAATCTCGTCAAGATTATCATCTTCTATTTGTTCATCTTTAGATTTCACTATTTTTTTCTTTCTTGGCATAAAATCCTCTTTTTATTGTTTACAAAATATACTCCGCACAATTTGCGCGTCTGACAAAATTTTTTAACATTATATATGCTAATTCACCTTTTGAAAAGAATGTTTTTCTTTATAAAGTTCATTCAGCCTTGATAAAATTATTCTCATTTCCTCGACGTTACCCTTGCCTTGAACTAATTTCAAACGTTCGTTTAAATCTTTAAGTTCATTATACTTATCGTCATATTTTATTTTTTTAACGCAATCACTAAATGCCTTGTCTCTCTCTTTAATTAGTTCAACTTCAGATATAGCCTTTATTATGACATTTTTACAAAGATCATCCGCGCCAAACATCTGAATAATTTTTTTCACATCTATTAAATTATCATTTAAATATAATTTTTCAATATCCAAAATAATTTTTTTTATAACGATGTCTTTAAAATACTTTAAATCTGTCTCTTGTTTTAATTTCTGAAACCACTTGTAATTACTTACGGCAAGCCCTAACAAATACAATTCACTCTTAATATAATTTCGTGGTTCAGCGTCGGAAAATTTTCTTTCATTTTCATAACGATATGAATAATCGTTTTTCACTTTCTTAAGCTCAAGCCTTAATGACTCTTCATTAACATCTAATTTTTCAGCTAACTTAGATAAATAGGCTGATTTTAAAACATGATCGCTCAAAAGTGAGATGGTAGGGAGCATTTCGCTTTTTATTTTAACCTTCCCGACAGAATCTTTACTATCTATTTTGCTTAAAAGTAAATCCAATTTATAATCAAAAATATTTTTAGCGGATTTAATAATATTTTCAAAACTACTGACACCGTGTTTGCGGACAAAAGTGTCCGGGTCCTCGCCTTTAGGCAATGTGGCTATTTTAACTTCCATATTGTTTGTCACCATTATATCCAAACCTCTGAGGCTCGCATTTTCACCCGCGGCATCCGCGTCAAAAAGTATAACCGCTGTATTAGTATACTTTTTAAGCAATCGAACCTGATTAGTTGTAAGGCTGGTTCCTGAAGACGCCACAATATTTTTTATACCGTGTTCAAAAGGAATTATAACGTCCATGTATCCTTCAACCAAAATAACATATCCTTTTTCTCTTATCGAGTCTTTAGCAAAATTTAGCCCGTATAAATTATATCCTTTTCTATACGCGTCTGTTTCAGGCGAATTGACATATTTAGGCAGTGAATTATCCAATACCCTTCCAGCAAAAGCTATTACTTTGCCCTTCTCATTAAATATCGGAAAAATTATTCTGTTGCGGAATCTATCATAACAATTTTTAGTTTTATCATTCCGCACGGAAAGCCCTGATTTTTCAAGAAGTTCTAATGATATTTTTTTATTAAGACAATAATTTTTAAAAGACTCCCATTCATCAGGCGCTAAGCCTATTCTGAAAGTTTTCACGGTAGCTACGGCAAACCCTCTATTTTTCAAATAACTCCGCGCGGAGTTTCCGTTACCGCCAAGTAAATAATTCTGATAAAAAAGTGCGGCAGTTTCGTTTATTTCGTAAATTTGGTTTGATATGGAAACATTTTCATCATTCCTATCATACTGTTTAGGTATTTCAACACCGGCTTTATCCGCGAGTTTTTCTAGCGCTTCAACAAAACTGAGATTCTCCTGTTTCATTAAAAAACCTATTACATTTCCGCCGGCTCCGCATCCAAAACAATGAAAAATCTGCTTGGATGGAGAGACGCTGAAAGAAGGAGTTTTTTCTGAGTGAAATGGACAACACGCCTTAAAATTTTGTCCGTTTTTTTTAAGCTGTACGTATCCCGAAATAACGTCCACAACATCTGAACGGTCCAAAATAGTATCTATAATATTTTGCGGAATTTTAGCCATTTTTTCTTATATACCTTTTAAATCCCGAACATTCTATTATTGTCAATTTATTTGCAGGGTCAACCGCGTCTAATAGAAGGTTAACACCTAATGTGTCGCTCGACATATGCCCGGCAACAATATAATTTAAAAATTCACTCTTAACTATTTTATATCCCGAATCCTTTATATGCATCCCTACTATTGTTTGAATACCTGACTGCGAAAGCCTTGAAAAAATTCTGTCAGGCCCGTTTGCGCCGCCGGTCATATCAACTAAAATTTTACCGGCCTTTTTCTTTTTATCTCCGACTAAAATATACGGCCCCATGCCGGATTTCGCGGCGTAAGAATATTCAGGAATCTTGTAACAAAGATTTAAAACATCTTCCAGTTTATCAGGTTTTTCTTTTATGAAAAGTTTTGATAAAAATGCGCTTACACAGTTATCCGCGGCAGTATGAAGGCATATAAGCGGAATATCCATAATTCTCGCGAAATCAACTACCCGTGTGTAATTTATTCCTGAAAGGCTTCTCGCGACTTCTTCCATGCGGTCGCGGATAATTTCACGCGCGAGCGTTTCATCAAAACCTAAAGACTGCCACAACCGCGGCTGTAATATCATCACTTTATCAAGTTGAGTCAATCCCCTTCCAAGCGGATGATGGGATATAACTAAATCAATATTAACACCGTTTTGACGAAACCTGTCAGCTAAAAGAAGTTCGGACGTGTCAATATCAATGCCGACCATTATCGTTTTTATTTCTTTATCAGGAGCGCCGTATAAAATTCTGGAATCATCATACGGATGAATTAAACTCTCTTTATCAAAATTAGATTTTTCAAGAGATGTCATTTGACCGTAAGACTTTTTAAGGAGATTCAAATCTTTTTTTATAATAGACGCGGACCGCGGATCATTTTTAAGAGCTGTCTTCACTGCCTTATCGAAAATTTCTTTTAATTTCATTTTGTATTCCCTTGTTTCACAAAATCTATGGATACGCCAAACACTAAGCGGAAATGGGCCAATAGCCGCTCTATTTGATATCCATATCTTTTAATATCTGAGACTCGGCCTTTGGTTCTAAAAACGACAATTTGACAGAAACCCAGCTATACATGGCAGTATTCACTTTAACAAAATATTTCGCGGTTTTAGAATCATTATTTATAGAATTACGTAAAGACGCGACCGGAACCATTAAAAATAATATTGTTATCATCCCAAAAATTAAATGCGCTCTTATGATTGTCAATACTAAATTTAAAAGTTTTTCTCCTGTCCCGGCGCCGTCTGAACTGGCGGGAATAAAAAAATTAAGAATAAATTTAAAAATGGCCGAACTAAAAAATATAATGGCAAAATACGATATAAAATTCAATAAATCTAATTTTAAAAAATCAGGGAGTTTTCCTGATAATACGTCATAATAACCAAGCCCCCCGATTATAACCACAAAAGACATAAAAATAAGAATAAGCTCTCTGATTACTCTACTCGATAATGATTTGTACAGTAAAAATAATAGGAATACCGCGAAGAAAATATCGAGCCAATATATGTTGCTTATTATTTCAGACATATTCATAATATTCACCTCTAATTTTTGTAAAATACGGTTTATACGGCAAACTACGTTTCTCCATAGATAAAGAATGCTAAGATGTTCAAACGCGTTTTTCCGTTTTTTTTAGGCGGGAAAATTTGAAACCAAAAACTATGGATTCACCACACAGCGCCACAGTATAACATAGCGGGAATAATACTGTCAAATACGCGATTTCACGCAATTTGACTCAAAGGAGCTCGCGCAAAATAAAGTTTTTTGCCGCCCGATAATCAACTCTTGCGGCAAAAAACGATTTTTCAGCACAAAAAAACAGGTCATAAAAAATAAAAAAATATTTTTTTATTTTGCGACAGCGCCTCAAATCCCAAAAAAATCCGAAAAAAAGCCGCGAATGGGCTTTACGCCACTCGCGGCTTTTAACATTTCTATCGTTACAAAAATTACGCGGCCTGTCTTATAATCTCCAAACGTTCTCTTTCGCGTTTGAAATTTTCCATATCAAATTTTTCTATATTCGGAATGTATATAAACCATTTTTTATATTGGCCGTTAACTGTCACTTTCCCAAGAAATGTAGGAATATTATTCCCATTTGCCACAACTTCAAGAACAGTCCAAAGTAACTGGGATGAAATCCCGTCACTAGGCATTTGAACATAAATAGGGGCATCTTTACTACCCATTATTTCTTCATCTTTTTCAGTTTTTATAAGGTTCCTCGTATCTCCCAACGCTATGTCTGATAATTTTATGTCCCCAAACACATTCTTCACAATCTCCAGTGTTTTCTCTAACGTCATATCGCTGTCAGAAACTAACGCCACATTTTTTCTATCAAGATACGCGCTTAACCCGCTGTCATCTAAATATTCATCTAATGTTTCACTAGTTACCGCGGGATTATTAAGCCTTACTTGCAAAAAGTTCGAAGCGGCTTCTCTTCCGATTCCCATATCTTTTATTGCTCTCGCGATAAGACCTAAATCCATAGATTTTTCAGCATACACGCTTATAAAGCTAGGTTTATTATCTTCCGACGCTTTGGATAAAAATTTATTTATATCTTTTGTAAGGCTGGCGCGGGCTGATTTATCAAAAATACTGTAATGATAATTGTTTATTCTTAATTCATAAATACTCTTACTTAATAAATCTAATGATGCTATCGCGGGAAGGCCTCGCGCGTAAATACCGAGTTCATCGAGACTATTTAATTTCGCCTCGACTTCTTTGTCTTCCATATTAGTTGTTACTACTGTGTCTGATAATTCCGCGATATCCGCGCGCAATTTTCCGACAAAATCCTTAATCATCTCTTTAAATTTTTTAAAATCAAAGTTACCGTCTTGTAAAATTTTAGATGTAATAGATTCATCCCATAACGCCGCTATAACTTGTTTATCTTTTGTCGCTTTATTGAGTTCTTCAAGCATTTCCGCGGGTTTTAATGATGTTATTGGTACAAATTCTAAACTTGTAATACCTATCTCTTCATAAATAGTTTTTACAATGCTTCCTACATCCGTAAACTTTAAATATTTTACTAAGGTGTCATAAAAACTTGTCGAGATGCCGAGCGCGACTTTATATTCTTCCATGTCGTTGTTATCGCCTGAGGCGCTGGCACTTTTGGGCGCAAAGAATATCATCCCTGCTAAAGACGCCAGAAATGCCTCTTTTCCTTTTGCGGCAGTTTTGTCGGACTTTTTAGATTCCTTTGCCGCGGGATATTCAATTTTACTGTCATCAAAAGTTAAAGTACATTTGTCTCTGTTTTCTTGTAAAAGCGGATCAGAAAGCATTCCTTGATCCCATAGCACAGTAGGATTGGTCTTATCAGAACTCTCCGGATCAAAAGGATAAACATAAAATTCCTGCAAACCATTTATAATAGATTCTTTGTATAAAGTTTTATACCCCGGTAAGAACGTATTATTCGACTCCCATAAATAATAATACTCGCTAGACCCTGTTTCGAAAATTTCTTTTTTGTGCGTCAACGCTAAAAATTTATTTCCCGCGGCATCTGTTACTTGTTTAACAGTAAGATTTGTACCTGTCACGGATTCTTTTTTTATGTACCCAGTCAGTACGGCGCTATTAGTTGTTATCGAATCATAAAAATAATATATTGTCCCAACCTTTTCTCCGCCTTCTTCAACTTCAATAGCTTTTAAATTTGTATTTTTATAATAAGCTTTTACGGTAATTGTTTTTTCTAATTCCCACTCAGGATTATAATATTGTGTTTGATATAAACGACCGTCAAAATAATAAGTGGTTAAGCCATATTCTTCAATATTTTTATCAGTGTCTAGATTAACAAAACCTATTTGTGTGCCATAATCTTCACTAGAATAAACCGAGTATCCTGTTAAACTACCTTCAATAGTGTAACCTGAGACAACTCCTTCTTCATTTATCTTTGGATAAACAAGCGACACAGAATAAATATTCGCGATATAAGCTGAATAACCGGGTACTTGCAAATATGTCAAATCCTCTAACCCTTTATAAACATAAAGTTGAATATTACCTTTATTGTCAAAATTCGCGTATGCTATTTTTTTGTTACTCAAGTCTTGGATATAATATACAATTTCACCCGTACTCGCCTGTTCCACCGCTAAGACATAATTACCAAGAGGAAGGCCGTTCTGCCAATCGCCAACACTACTATTCTGCGCGCCAAGGTCGCTTAAAAAAAGTAATTCCACATCAGAATAGCTGTACGTGTATATTTTCACGAGTTTACCGTTATCCCAAATCTTTTCTTCTACTATCTGCCATAAATTAGTTTTTATATCAAGATTATCTGTTACACTTTTATGATTATAAAGAGACTCCGTTATTTTTTCTGTTTCTTGCACGTCAATCCTTGTCGCGTCCCCTATTGACACGTTATATTCACCTTCATAATCAGAAACAACAACCTGTCCTTTATCATCAAACCATTCCCATGTAGCGTACAAATATTTTCCATATGAATAATCATAATGAGAATATAAAATTAAACGACCTTCTTGTTTCCCTTTATCTTCATCTTTATATTCTGATATTTCTAATTTTCCATCAACTGTTTCTTCGCCACCTTCATTAATATATTGCCCTGAACGAAATAAATTCCCTGACTCATATCGTTCAAACCAGCTTAATATAGAGCCCAATGTGTCATCATCATTTCTCAATTGTTTAATCTTAGTTTTTTCATTACCTGTATCTCCCCAATAAGTAAATGTGTATGACCAGTTTAGTTTGTTTCCCTTAGCGTCTTTAATATAATCTATCCGTTCTAACCTACCAAACCAATAATCCCCATGTTTCTCAAATTTTTCATCAGAATAATAAAATTTAATGCTTTGGTAATAAACATTATCCAAAGTCTCGGCGCATTGTTTTGTCTTCATCACTCCTGAAGCATAAATTGTATAATCACAGCCGTCTGTGGGTGTCGTAGGGGTTGGAGTTGGGGTTGGGGTTGGAGTCGGTTCAACCGGTATTGGCTCAACCGGCGTTGGCGCCGGCGTTGGCGCTGGCGTTGGCGTTGGTGTCACGACTACTACTCTTTCCGTTTTTACTGTTGGTGTTATTACTGTAATACCTGCTTCTCCCGTAGTGCCCGGTTCTGGAACAAGAAGAGGCGTAAAAGTCGGGCTAATCTTAGAAGAGGCTTGCCCCGGATTTTGTACTACTGAAGGCGGCCAATTCTTTTCTATCTTCAAAAGAGAATATTTTATAGTAGCTTCAAACATATCTAATACTACATAATAATCCTCAAAATATGTCCAATCTGCATCAGGATTAGACGCGGTAGAAGATGGGTTAAATCTATAAACATTACACTTAATCCCATTACTAGTTACTTCAACCTTTTTAGCTAAAACACCTGTATAATTTCCTGTTAAAATACCGCTTAAAGACGCATCAGTAAAACCCCATAAATACCAGTATTCGCCTGACGAATCACTTTTGTAATATAATTTCTCCACACCATCTTTAATTTTGTAATGATATTTCGCGCCAGTGGATGAATCTATAACAATATGCCCGGTTTTTTGTCCGCCGGTTTGATATGTATCATAAATATACCCATTCCACGCGTTATAACTTCCGGTCTGTTGCATGCCCGCAGGCAAATCAGTATTCGAATAATATTGGTTATATACATACTTCTCGCCATTTTCCTCAATTGCACTTATTCTGCCGTATTCGTTACTTTTTCCAACATTATAAAAAGCTTCATCATAATAAGTTACTGTTTTTACGCCTTCTATGTCCTGATATTTTCTACCGCTCGAATAATTTTTATAAGTAGCTACCTGCGTTCCGTTACTATCATAAGAATAAATTGTTTTACTAACGCTGGAATTTTCATAAAACTCTATTACCTTAAAAACTATTTCGCCTTTAGAATTAGGAGTCTCCCGTTCTATTTCTATTACCCTTCCATAATCGTCTTTCATATTAGACGGCGTGTTATTATCAAAAAAAGCTGTATCTTCATAAAAGAATTTTATATTACCGTCCGCATCCGCTGTTCCTAATATTTTTTCATATGGACGGCCGGACGCGTAATAAACTGTTCCTGAAATAAACACACCATTTTCAACTACCGCGGATATAACAGGTATCCAATTATTAGTTATAATGTCTAAATTATAATAGTCTATAACTGTCCCGGATATTGATGTATATTTTATCCATTCTGAAAGTTTTGTATTAGCTATTCCGCTTAATACAGCGCTTCCTTCAGTTACTGAATATATTCCGGGATATGTCGATACTGCCACACTATTATTTTTATCGCGCCAATGAAAATAATAGTAATAATTTCCGTTATCGGGATTATACGAAAGAATTGTTCTGCCATATCCATTGCCTGTAGAATTCGAATCTTCATATTCATACACAGCGCCATTTTCATACACAATTCTTTTTATATTTCCACTGTCATATTTTTCCGTGTAACTAACAATCCCATTATCCGCGATATTATGTGTTTTAATTTCTTTAGGAATTATATTTGTTGGGTCATTTAAATCCGTGTATATATATTCCAGCCATACATTGTCCTTAGTACCGCTATTGTCATAATCATAATTCACATACCATATTTGTGACACGCGGCCATGTCCTTTCCCCTCAGAATTTTCTCCAGCGTAATCCGCTTCATCTAAATAAATATATTGGACACTAGAACCTTCTCGTGAATTTATATCTTTTCTGCTATTTAATTGTCCTGAGGCAAACCAAATATATTCTTCTTTAATTGTCGCGCCGTCCGATTCATATATCTGTTTATTTTTTATATCCCATCCATTGTTAGCCGTGTCTACATTACTTGTCTCACCATTATGCGCGTAAATAAGCGTTTCAATTCTTTCAGCGGAAACAACATCACGCAATATACTATCCCCCTTAGACACTAAGTATCTTCCAGAATAAACGTCAATTGTGGCATTTTTAAGAGTCCAAGTAAAAACATAATACATATTTAATTTATAATTATATGAAAGCGCTATTGTTCCATCCGGATTTCTTTCTATAATATCGCCATTCGCACTTACTGAACGTTTTTCAACTCCGTTATCATAATTTTCAATCCATGAAGTAGTTATACTTGTATCAGTTAAATCCTGTATTTCTGTTGATGCCACACTGATATTATTTGGGTCGGATTCATCCACATAAGTTGTTATTGTCCTTGTTTGGTCAGTTAAATTATCAAGCTGATAAACCCTGCCGTAACCCGTGTTATTAGAATTTTCATTTTTATAATAATAAATCAAATGTTTTCCATTTTCATTAGCAACTTCTTTTTCTATCATCAAACCGGAAGTACTGTCATAAGTGTATTTAGTAGACAAAACCCCTTGAGCGTATTCACTTTTATTATATATCTTCCATTTATTAATCCTTGTGTCGACATTATCATAATCCCCATTATGAATATAAAGATAACCTGTCGTAAGTTCGCTTGCCACGACATCGCTTTTTATATCTGAATTGTTCACGGGATTGTATTTACCGGTGTACTCGTTAACTTCTACATAACCGGATGGGCTGTCCCATCCAAAAGTTTTATATTCACTTGAACCATTATAATAAAGTAATATACGGCCGTAATAATAACCTGTATTACTGTCAATCGTCCTTGTTTCCTTAAGATACTCAAATATCTCTCCACTAGATTTAATAACCCTCTTCACATACGGGCTCCCCGTGTATACTTCTATGTAATCTTGTGTGTAATCTTTATTTGTTATTTGATTTTCAGATAAAATGTTTAAAGAACCTTTTGAGCCGGCAGTAACGAATGTTGGAACAATAGGCCCAACGAAAATTATAACACTAATAAAAGCCGCCAAAGCTTTTGAAAAATTATATTTTTGAATAATTGTTTTAACTAAATAAGTTATTAAAACTGCCGCGCCGATATAAGGCGTAACCAACGTCAAAATCCTTACCGTAGATAACATTAATACGGGCGACAACCAAACCGCGAGAATCGCGGAAACCCCTGCTATTGTAAAAATTGCCTCTTGCGTAACCACGCCTTTTTCATCTTTACCACTTTTTGGGGACCATTTTTTTGGGGAGGTGACTAGAGTAGCTACCTCTCTTTTTTCTGATTTTTCTATTTCAGTTAAATCTTGCCCTATCTTTTTTTGTTCACTAGCCCGTAAAGCATTTTCTTTGTTTATTTCTTCTATTTTCAACACATTGATATTATCTAAAACATCGTTTATAAACTTTGCTACTACCGGTGTCTTCGCGGGTAATAGAAAAAAACCAACCGGAACTTTTATACCTTTAGCTTGCAATTTTGTTTCTATGTCTTGATTATCTATCGACTCCCTTTTATTGAATAACTGCTTGGCTATTGTCATCGCGAGATCCGGTGTTAATTTTATTTCTAAATCTTTAATATCATTCTCAGCATTAAAATTTTGATTAACATCAGTAGTATATTCAATACCATCCTCATCTTCACATTTGCTCAATTCATAATTACCTGATTTATCTTTTATAACCGAACAAACAACCATATTGTTAAGCAATATCACTACCCCATTTTGTGTTTTAATGGCGGTAAGCCCGTCCCAAAACTTTATGAAATCTTCTAGAGGTAATGGCGCGAATTTCATAGCGTTAAGCCGTGCGGTATCATTTTGAAGTTCCTTATAATCCTTTGCGTACTGCTCGATCCACAGTGCTTTAAGTTTATCAATTGAAATATTAGAATCAAGACGGGCTGTACCTATCGCTAAATAAATAGCTTCTTTAAGATTTTCTATTTTGCCCTCTGTTGAATAAAAATAAGCTGATACAGCTATTTCATATTTTTCTGATTCAAGAAGTTTTTGGTATGGATTGGTTTTACTTGTAAGTATCGCTATATACGGCCGCTCTTCATTTTTTTCGCTTTTAGGAGAAACCACCATATATGAAAGTTGTTCTTCTTTCATAAGTTTAGTCAAACCGTCTGTGTGATACCCGCCAGTAATAAGCGCCGCGCAATTTTTATTTTCCTGTCTCATCCATTTAAGAGCGTTATTTATCATAACGTTATCACGGCTTTGAGCTCTTTTATAAAATTCTGACGCGCTAGTAATCCCTGAAAGTATTTCCGCAATATTTTCTTTCACATTATTTATCACGTTATATTTCGCGGATTTTTCTTTCACAAAATTCGCGAGATACGCTGGTGTGTATTTAGGAAGAGCCCCGCTAAAATATTTAAAATCCTGCGTAGTCAATTCCACGCAATATAATTTTTTCAACACGCACATAAAAACAGCTGTCTCATATAGTTCTTCTTCATCATGATTCCTATATAATTTCCCGAGAATAACCTCCTCTACTAAAGATATTTCTCTATAAAGCCCGATAATATCCATCGATTCATACATTGACATATATTTGACAAAAAGAGATATATTTTTATAACGATGTCTTTAAAATACTTTAAATCTGTCTCTTGTTTTAATTTCTGAAACCACTTGTAATTACTTACGGCAAGCCCTAACAAATACAATTCACTCTTAATATAATTTCGTGGTTCAGCGTCGGAAAATTTTCTTTCATTTTCATAACGATA
This sequence comes from Candidatus Omnitrophus magneticus, assembly GCA_000954095.1. Taxonomy (GTDB): domain Bacteria; phylum Omnitrophota; class Gorgyraeia; order Tantalellales; family Tantalellaceae; genus Omnitrophus_A; species Omnitrophus_A magneticus. The sequence goes on from JYNY01000588.1 coordinate 17,614, forward strand.
TGAATAATCGTTTTTCACTTTCTTAAGCCCAAGCCTAAATGACTTTGTACTAATAGCCAAACTTCCTCTCTTTTACTATTTTTTTCAATTTTCATTTCACATTTTACATCCTTCCCCATAAATTTCTCTTCTACACATCTTACTCTTCCTACTATATTCATTTTTTATATCCAATCA
>JYNY01000580.1 GCA_000954095.1 Candidatus Omnitrophus magneticus
ATTGGATGGAACGATTTGATTATAAAGAAGCTGGACACGGGCTTCTTTTAATGGCATTTTTGCAGAGAGTAATCAATGGAGGCGGCAGAATTGATCGTGAAATGGCGGTTGGCCGAGGACGAACAGATTTAACCATTGAATTCGCCGGCGAGACATTTGTTTTGGAACTAAAATTAAAAAGAGACAGTGATAGTAAAGAAGATGGCCTCGACCAGATTTCACGCTACCTTGACACGCTCGGTATGACAAAAGGATATCTAATTTTATTTGAAATAAAACCTTCCGCAGTTATTCCATGGGAAACGCGTGTTAAATGGGAAGATGTTTCTCATCAGAATAAAGAAATTATTATAGTTGAAATGTAATAACTTCAATTATTTTTAATAAGTTAATATATCATACCAATTAAAATTAATTGTCCGCTACGTGTCTTTAGGATGACTGTATTTATGTGAGAAATAACTCCAAAAACTGCAATTCGTCATGATAAAGAACGTGAGTCTTGTCGCTCGAATTCCGCCATCTATAGGAATAGATGGCTCTGGCAATTGATAAAGATTCAATTGCCAGCGCATGGCCTGCGTAAAATTTTAGAAAAAAATTTATTCTTTCTAAAATTTTCCTTGTCCATACTTAGGAATTCTCTCGGCATGCAAGAGCTTGTCGCTCGAATTCCGCCATCTATAGGAATAGATGGCTCTGCAAGAGGCACTGTATAATTTTTTGTGTCTAAAGAGGGTAAGTAGAAAGGGGCTAAAAATAAAAGGCCCCATTCTTTTATACAAAAAAATGGGGTCGAAAAAAAATTGGCAAACTGTTAAAATTAAAAAAATTCCCTTAAAAAAATTTTAATTTAACAAGGAGGTTTGCCAATGGAGAAAAATTATAGCGCATTTTTAGAAAAAGGAATACTAGATTTTTTACAATATGCGGGAGATAGGGAATCTGTTATCCCGGGTGTTTTAAAGACAGTTTTTGAAACAATTCTTAAAGCGGAACAACAAGGTTTTTTAGGGTATGGGCATGGGGAACGGGGAGAAAAAGAAACAACTAATAAAAGAAACGGATTTACTTCAGCTAGTGTAAAAGGAATTAGTAAAATGTTTCGGATAGAAGTTCCTAGAGACAGGCTTGGATTGTTTAAGCCGGTGTTTTTGGACATTTTACGGGATGAAAATGAAAAGATGAATGATCTAGCGTTTGAACTTTATGTAAAAGGTTTATCAAATGAAGAAGTCAGCACAATAATTCATAAGATTTATGATAAACAATTATCTAGAAGCCGTATATCACAAATTACGCGAGAATATGAAACATTAAGAGTTGATTGGCAAAATAGACGGTTAGAAGAAGAATATTATTGTGTTTACAGTGACGCGATATATTTATCAACTAGACGAGGAGGCAGTGTAAGCAAAGAAGCATATTATGTTATTTTGA
>JYNY01000581.1 GCA_000954095.1 Candidatus Omnitrophus magneticus
TTTTCGTGAAATCACTTTTTAATATTTTCTCCACTATTTCATTAGCTACCGCGTTTACCAGCCACGGCTGGCCTCCGGTTAATTCATAAATTCTATTTATCATTTCTTTAGAAAATACTTGCCCTGTATCTTTTGTGTGCTGGCTGTATAATTCTGTTATTTCTTCTTTTGTCCATGTCCCTAAAAGAATTGATTCAGCTTTGATATTAAAGGGCGAGCCTGTGCCTAATGACGCTTCACTCGGACGGACTTTTGTTTTGGAACTAAAATTAAAAAGAGACAGCGATAGTAAAGAAGATGGCCTCGACCAAATTTCACGCTATCTAGACACACTCGGCATGACAAAAGGATATCTTATTTTATTTGAAATAAAACCTTCCAGTATTATTCCATGGGAAACACGCGTTAAATGGGAAGATGTTATTCATCAGAATAAAGAAATTACTATAGTGGAAATGTAATATTTTTTCTAATCACTCAGCGGTTAAGAATAAACCTTTTGGTGTGTCCTTTAGAAAATATCATTCTATCATTTTCGCGCAATCTGGATTCCACAGATTTTTAATAATATTTTAAAAATATTTATAACCTCTATGGATTTCTCTATCGTTTTCCCCTGCCGAGACGCGAGGCAGGAATGTTTCGGTTAACCCCAAAAACTGTAATTCCCCATGACAAATAACACGAATTTTATGCTACTTTCCATCAATCCTGTCCGGTAAACGTCTAAAAAAATAAAGGGAATCACTCCAAAAATGTTAAAATGGGTAAAATGGAAACACGCTAAAACGCCCATAAAACAAGGAGGATTCCCTATATGGCTAATTATAGCACGGTTTTTAATCAACTTTTAGCATTAATTCCACGATATTATTTTGAACGTTTTGTAAATTCTTTTAATGGCGACCGTTATGTTAAGGCTCTTAAATGCTGGAACCAGCTTGGATCTTTACTATACGCGCAAGCCTCCGGAAAAAAATCTTTAAGAGAAATTGTAAATGGACTAGAAATAAATAATTCTAAGTTATACCATTTAGGATTATCGCCTGTTAAACGTTCTACGTTAGCAGATGCGAATAAAATAAGAAGTTATCAAATTTATGAATCATTATTTTACAAGATACTTTCCCAATGCAAAGATTTAACTCCGAAACATAAATTTCGTTTTAAGAATCCGCTATATACGATTGACGCTTCCACAATTGATGTATGTCTGGCTACATTTTCATGGGCGAAATTCAGAACTAAAAAAGGCGCTGTAAAAATACACTGCTTATTTGATCATTCAGGAGATATTCCCGATTTTGCAGTGATAACTGAAGGGAATATTTCTGATATAAGAATAGCTAAGGATAAATTGTA
>JYNY01000582.1 GCA_000954095.1 Candidatus Omnitrophus magneticus
AATGCGCGCGATAATTCGGCGATTGGCGGGGGTTTGACGCCGATGAGGTTCCCGCGCTGACGCGATAATGACGACGTTATATCCAATAAAGTAGCGTCCTTATTCCTGCTAATTGCCTCTTCATTCTTTGCCGCACTTTCCACATATATTTTGTATAACCCTTCCGCTATCTTAATAAACTCACTCTTTTTTCGCGCGTCTATTTTCTTCTATATGTATTCGCGACTGAATTTTTTCCATTATGCTTTTCATCTGCCTAAAAATTTCAGTGGGATACTCATTTAGCCCAGTTCCTTCTCCACGCTTGCTTGTTATTAAATACAATATTTGCCAGATTTCGCGCGCTTTATACAATCTTTCCAGTTTTTCATCTCTCTTAAATTTCCCCCATTCTTCCTCTGTTACTACTAGTTTTTCTACTTCTTTTCTTATTTCTTCCAATCTCTTTTTAACACTACTACCGCTATTCTGCGTTTGTATGTAATTTAACTTCTTATCTATTTCTTTATCTCCTGTTTTAGCGTTTCTTATTACCTTTCTAAGCACCATATCTTCTCCGTTTAAATATTCCAATACCCCGTCCTTTTCCACGTCGTTACTCCATAAACCCGATGCTTCAAAAGCCTCTTTTATCAGTATTTCTATTTCATATAAACTCTCATTATCTTTTGCCGCCTGCTCAAAAAAATCTTTAAAATATTTCCATAACTGTTTTTGATAAAATTGTTTTTCATTCCTCTCCCATTTATAATGCGGCTCTTTCCAATAATCCCTTATATGCGGTATCAATACTTCAAACAGCCTAAATCCCGGAACTCGCCTTAATAACCGCTCTTCCGGATTATCATATATCTTCTTCCTCAAATACTGATATACTCCCGCGAGCCCCATATACCGGTCTTCTCTCTTATCTCCTACTTGTATTTTCTCCGTCTCTCCTGTCGCGGAATTCTTTATTTTCTTTTCTCCTATTACTCTAGGGTTGACTACTTTTCCTTTCCCTTCAGCGAGTATCTCTAAAAAGCTATGTAACTCTTCTGTCGGCAATGGATCTACTTTTAATACAGCGCATCTTTCTATAAATTCATCTGACGGCGCTTCTACTTTAAACGGCCCGCCGGGCGTATTTGCCGCGAATATAAATCCAAATCCTCGTTCCGCGCTTAACATTTCTTCTGTAACTACTATCAAATTCCTCTGTAACGCCTCATTTAACCCCGCCTGCACTCCCGGCCTGCCTTGCGTTAATTCATCTATAAATACTATTTTTCCTTTTATTGCCGCTCTTAACACCGGCCCGTACTGATTGTATACTTTTCCGTCTTTATCCAACTCCGGCATTTCGAGTAATTTATTAAGCCGTGTTGCCTGTGATAAATTGTATGATTCAATATCCGGCCCGCTTAACAGTTTACACACGCCTCGCGATAAATATGATTTTCCTGTTCCAGCGTCTCCTATTAGCATTATATTTATCCCTAACTCTCTTAACTGTAACATTTGATACAATAATCCCTGATTTCTCCCATTTCCCGTTGACAGCCATTTTTTAATTTCTTTCGGTAATTTCTGTCCTCTCGCTGGCTCCGGACACCAAATCTTTAATTTATCCCATACCTGTTCTTTTCCTCCATTCCCTTTATCTATTTTTTCCGGCTCTACTATCAAATATTCCCCTTCCCATCTAAAACTTTTTTCTGTCAAATGTATCGGTTCGACTCCTCCCTTATCCTTAAAATTTATTTTTATATTATTCTCATCTTCATAATATCCTTTGTTAAACATTTGCTTTATTATCGCCATCTGTTTTTCCTTCTCTACTTCATCCATATTATTCGCGTCAAAATTAAAAAACATTCGTATTACTTTCCATGGCTCGTTTTCCCATGTCTTAGGAAACATACTCGCGAATTCTAATACCTTTCCGGCTACTCGCGGCGATGGCGCTCGACGCACCTTATCTCCCACTACTCGCGGATTTATCATCTTCCCTTGACTATCTACCCTTCCTACTTGGAATGTGTTGTCTCTCAACAATTCTTTCCATCTTAAAAAATTATCCGCTCTTAATACCTGTATCGCTTCCGCGTTATAATCCATAAAGCCTAAACGTAATAACGACACCACATCCACTAATCCTTTTGCAATGTTCCATAATTTCTTTTTGGTTTTTTCTAATTCTTCTCCTTTTAATTCCGGCCTCACGCGCCCCAATTTCTCCATCACTAATCGATACTCTAATTCTATTTCTTCAGGCGGCCTCTTCCACACAAAGTGGCTTGTTATAAATCTCTCAAGTATCGCTTGATCATTAAATCCTTCGATTTTTATCCCGCGCCGCTTTATGTTTGTTGTTAACACTATCCTCGACCTCGGATGATTCGTTACGGTTTTTCTTACTATACGCTCTAGCTTCCCTTCACTTTTTTCTATAAATCTTTCATACCTCTCTTTTATAATCCGCTCATGCTGGCCTGACGCGATTGCTTCTTTTAACGCGCCGAACGCTTCTTCGTCTATATACTGGCCTTCGCTTATTACCACTATCCCGCCATTATGCTGTACATAATTTAAACTTGAATACACATATTTACTTCCTTCTTCAGTCAACACCCTCTTCGCCACTATATCGCTTTCTGTCGCGTCTTCATGCCCCACTAAATACCATAATTCTTCTCCCATTAAATGGCTCATCGCGTGTAATAACTCGTCCTTTCCTAATCCCGGCTCGCCTTTTAACACTAATACTCTATTTTGTTTTATATCTTCTTCTTGTTCGAATTTTAAATTCCATTTTTCTTTTTCTATTCCATCTTCAATTTTTACTAATCTCACTTCGCCTGTTTTATTATCAAAATAAATTGTCCCGCCTAATTCTTTTATATATTCTTTTTTATACTCAACAGATTTTTTATATACCCGGAACGGCTCGCTCGGCCATATGCCGTCAATACCGCGAACGTTAAGCTCTGTACTCCCGTCCGGCCGGCCTCGTATATACACATTCCCGTCTATTGTGTATGAACGATGCTTCACTTCTTGCGAATATAATTTTTGTATTATATCCTCCAATATTATTGATTCATTATCATCATCATCTATTGTTATTTTTTCAGGCACATTGATTTTCCCTGTCCCGCGTGTCCACTTCTGGACTGGCGACGCGCCATTGTCATACACTAAATAATCTACTCCGTTTTCACGCTCATAAAAAAAGTTTCTGTATCCGGTATATCTTCGGTGCTTCTCATACACTTCTTTTATTTGTTCATGAATGCTTTTACCTTCCGCGTTTAAACGTCCCTCGCGCGCATCATTTTGTTTTAAATACGCTAATACTAACTCGTGGTTTGTTAGACGCGCGCTGGACGCATTTTGCGCCAATTGCCACATATCTTCTATTATTTCATTCTCTCTGGAATTTATCGCCGCCTCTTCCGTATCAAGTTTTTCATACCGCGCCAACAAACATTCCAAATATTCATGCAATATAAAATCTTTTAATCCTTCTTTTGCCTTTCCCGCTTTTTCATTTAATGTATCCATAAAATCTAACGGAATATATATCCTCCCGCCTCGTTTATAACGGCAATACCCGGAAAAATCCGCGTTTATAAAAACTATATCGTATGTTGTGATTTCCGGCGCGGATTCTTTGATCGAACCCACTGCTTCTTTTACCGCGAACGTATACTTTTCTTTCTTCGCCTTATTCGCGTTAAACCGCGCGAATAATTCTTTTACTTCTTTTTCATACTCATCCCCGCTAAAATCTGTTACCGTAAGCGCGGAATTAAATATAAACCTATTCTCATTTTCCACTTCCTTAAAAATTGTCTTGCCTGTTTTTGTTTTTAAACCAGCTATATCTCCACTCCCCACGCTAGAAAATATCATATCTATCTTATTCTCATCTATCCACGTTATACTCTCAAAGAGCCGTCCTGTCTTATTTTCATCACTTCTTCCTTTTGTCCCTAATCCTTCCACAAACTCATAAGACTTTTCACTTAAATCGCTAAACACACGCCGTATCGCGGGATTTATCTCTGCATTTCCCTTCTCACCTAAATAGCTCGACATCTGGCGCACTTTATAACCCGTAACTTCTTCTAGAATATCTATAAATGCTTCCCAACAAATTTTAGGAAGTTTATTAAAATCCCCGGCCGGAGGAATTATCGCGCGCTTTTCTCCGCAGGTATTTACAACACTTTGGTTTGCTTCATTGTCTCCCACACTAACTACTCGCGTATAAACACCCTTTTTTTCAGCTGTATCAAGCATATTTTTTATTTCTATATTTGTTCCCATATTGCCGTCGCCAATTGATAAAACAATATTTATTCCCTGTCCCTCTTGTTTTAATTTTGCGTCTAATGCGCTTTTCAAACTTGTCGCGAACGCGCGAATATCATTTGTCCCCCCGCTTGGTTCCATTGATGTTAACGTGTCATAAATCACTCTTGCTTTTCTACCCTTTTTTATATTTTTTGATTCTTTAAAATTTGTAATTTTTTCTATCCTACGCTCAAAAATTATTGTTTCCCATTCAAATAACCCTTCATATTCAGAATTTATTTCTATCATCACATCGAGAAAAAGCATCATCATTAAACGCGAAAATAAACTGCGTGGATAGCCATTAAATACCGTCTCAGACATACTTCCGCTTCTATCTAAAAGAAACGTAAATTTTACAGGAAAAGGCCTTTTTTTAACTGTTTTAGCTGTTCCGCCTTGACTCATGGAAATATCTACTATATCTACCCATTCATGGGATAAATCATCTGAACTTTTAAATTTTCTGCCCAAAAGTTTGACAAGAAAAGCCTTAAATGCTTCCTTAACGTCTTTCACTGTTTTATATGGAATTAAATTTTTCCAATATTCATAGACTTTAAGCTCTTCTTCAGTAAGTCCTGTTGACATCATTTTAATCATCGCGTCAAATCCAGATAACGCGTTAATATCCAAAGGATCCACTTTTTTATTAACAGTTCTTTTAAATTTTTCTTTCCGGCCGCCAGATTGGCCTTTAAGAGTTTTATCTAAAGTATCCGCGTCAATTCCCGGAGGAGTAAGATCGGAAATAGCAGAAGGTTGTCCTTGTTGGCCCTGCTGGCCTTGTTGTCCTGATTGCGGTGGCTGTGGTGGTTGCTGACCCGGTTGCTGACCCGGTTGCGGCTGTTGCGACGGCATAGGCGGAAACTGCGGTAAACTCTGAAGAGTCCTCTCGCCTTCTTTTTTCTTTCTTTCTATTTCTCTTTTTTGTTCTTCTTCAAATAATTTTTTATATTCCGGATATATTTCATTTTTTACTATTTCAAATATTTCTTCATAATTAAAATCCGCCGGATAAAAGAAAATCGGTTTCCACCCTTTTTCATGTGTCGCTACAATCACTTGTTCAACTAAACTACCTACTTCAACCCACTTGTCTTCATATCGTTCATTTTCTTTGCCTTCATAACTCGACCATATTTTTAATATCGCGTTTATATACTGCAAATGTAACGGATATGAATTGAAAATATCTTTTTCTATTTTTTCATTCCCCATATTAAAAAGAGAATTAAATAAATCTTTTATATGTAACGGAATGCCTGCGTATTTCCCCTTCCCCATTCCCGTAAATCCCTTTTCTCCTTCCGCGATACTTTTTGGAATTGTCATAAAATCCCATAAACCCTTAAACACAGGATCAGCCAAATCATCTTTATACTGCTCATTAAAAGACGGACTTGCCCCATATAAAGCCCTCACTTGCGCAAGTTCAATATGGCCAAACGCTTTCTTTTTCACTTCTTCTCTTGCCTCTAATTTATCTTCTTCTCTTTCAACCCTCGCCGGTAAAAGCGATGTCCGCCAGTATTCCACACTACTTTTCGCGAACGGATTTTTCTTATCCGCCGGCACATATTTCCAAAGCCCCATTTCATCTGCCTTTTCAGATACTTTAAAATCAACATCGCTCCCAAATTTAAACTTAATATATTCCCGAAGTAACGGGATTAACTCCTTATTTATCCAATCTTCATCTTCTTTATCTCTTGACCCAAAAAATTTATAAAGCTCATCAAAATACTTTTTCATCCATACAAGCGGTTCTACCTTAGTCTTTTGCCACCCGCCGGGTATAAAACCCGCCAATAAAATCCCTATAGGTCTCTCCGCGCCATATGTAACTTGCATATACTGCGCCCTCTCAGTATTATTTTGCGGAGGACGCGCTAAATACGTAAGATACAATTTTAATTCATCACTATTTATCCCATTTTTTTCATAAACACTAATAACTTCTTCCGCGATATTTTTTACTGAAAAATATTCTGCATTTTCTCCTGACACTCCTAATTTTATCTGAAAAATATTTTTATTTTCTTTTGATAACTCCATACCTTTCTCAAATAAACCCCTCGCTAAATTTGGCGTATTTACGTATGTTGATAAAATAGGCATAATAATATCTTTAGCCTTTTCGATAGACAGGCCATTTTTTAAAAAATTCACAACATTATGGCTGGCTTCTCCTCCAAACGTTAAAAATTCCCAGTCTTTGTTAGTCTTCAACAATCCTTTATCTCCTAAGTAATGTATCATTTCATGTATAAGCGTGGATTTGAATTCCAATAAATTATTTTGTTCGGGGAATGTAATTATTTTTTTCTTAATATCAGACAAACCACTCGAGTGAATAAAAATATCCCATTCATACAATGTGGCAATCAGTACATCTCTCTTATTTTTCTCAAAGTATTCAGGAATAATATATGTTTCTAAATTCTTTGGTTTTATATTTTTCAAAAGTTCATCACGCAATTTTTCTTTTTCCGCGCTATCTTTACATAAACTGTTTACTATCTCATCAACGCTTTTTTCTATGACTTTTATCATATCATCCGGAAACTTTTGAAAACTTAATGCTACTAACTCCTTATACAAAGCCGCTATTTGATTCATATCATTACTATACTGCGCTATAATTTTATACACACTATTCGCTGAAACTATCCGTAACGGCGCGCTTAACTTCGATAATACATCCACCATCCCAAGATACGCTTTTTTCGCGGACACCAAATCATTATTATTAGCTGATACAAAAAGTGTCTGCTTAAATTTTAAATATTCTTCTGTATTATTTTTTATTGTTTCCAATTCTTTTTATTCATAATTTATTTAATCCTTAAAAATAAAAACCCGACTTAAGTCTCTCTATTTTTATTTTTGCCTCTTCTAAAAATTTCTCCGCGCCATTT
>JYNY01000583.1 GCA_000954095.1 Candidatus Omnitrophus magneticus
TTGACATAAGTTCTTTCGAATTCTTCAATAAAACGTTCTTGAAATATTTTTTTTACAGCTTCAAAATTTAGCGCGTATCCTTTTATTTCTTTCGCGCTAGTCGCGGTGATATCATTTTCTCCGCAAGGAATAATCTTGGTAAACGCGGTTATGTCATTATTTATGTTAACGCTTACCCCGTGATAAGTAACCCATTCTTTAACAGCCACGCCGATAAATGCTATTTTTTTTTGTCAACCCAAACAATTAACCGCGTGGGTTAACGATACTTTAATTTTAGCTGAACATCCATCTGTAATTACTTTTGGAAAGCTGGCGCAGGGAGAAGGATTTAAGGATAAAGAATATTTTAACCGCGAAAGAGTATCATTCGTAAACACAACGCGCGGAGGCAAAATAACTTATCACGGGCCCGGACAATTAATGATATATCCTATTATTGATTTAAAAGCCTTAAAAAAAGACATCACGCGGTATATAAAATTTTTAGAAAATGCCGTAATCGCCGGGCTTAAATCTTTTGATATAATTGGGGAAACTTTAGAAGGCCGCCACGGCGTATGGGTTGACAAAAAAAAAATAGCATTTATCGGCGTGGCTGTTAAA
>JYNY01000584.1 GCA_000954095.1 Candidatus Omnitrophus magneticus
TTTAGGAGGACTTTTCTATTTATATCCTTCTCCAAATGCAGTTTTCCGGTTTAAATAAATACAAATTAAAATATGGATTTTCTATTCCAGTAGAAACAGCTATAGGAAAAGGCCTTTATATAGGGCATTTCGGCTCTATCGCGATCAATCCAAAAGCTGTTATAGGTGAAAACTGTAACATATCACCAGGAAACACAATCAGACAAACTAACCGGGGTAAAAAACAAGGTGTACCTACAATAGGAAATAAAGTATGGATAGGGACAAACGCTATTATTGTCGGACAAATTACTATTGGAGACAACGCGCTTATCGCACCCGGCGCTATTGTTAATTTTGTCGTTCCAGAATACGATATTGTGCTGGGATATCCGGGAAAAATAGTTTCTTATAACGGCACAGAAGGTTATATAAACCGCGTATTATCTATATAAAATCAACTAACAAACTTGTATTAACCAGAAAAATGCGCACCCGTAAATTAACGCCGCCAACCGTGTCCTTCCTCGCCATACCAAAATTTCACGGAACAAAAATTTTGGCAAAAAAATAAAAAATCGAAATTAAAAATTAGAGCCAAAAAAATTGACTTGCGGTAATAAGAAACTAGAATGTTTAAAAATTATACAAAAAAAGTTATAACTAACCGCTTAGTGATTACAAATTTTATTTTAAAAATTAATACAACCCTGCTTTTTTAAAAGCATCAGGAAGAGCTTGTATAACATCGCCTGCTATCATACTAAAAGGGCCGTGTTTTTCAGCGGCGATATCACCGCTAATCCCGTGTAAATACACACCGACAACAACCGCGCTATAAATATCAATCCCCTGCCCGATAAATGAGGCTATTATTCCCGCGAGAACATCTCCGGTTCCACCTGTTGCCATGCCAGAATTACCTGTATCATTAACATACAATTCGCCGTCAGGACTTGCCACAACTGTTTTATGACCTTTAAGACATACAACTATACCTGTAGTTTCCGCTATTTCTTTTGCTATTTCTGTCCTATGTTCCTGAACAAAAGTCACATCTTTTTTTATAAGGCGCGCCATTTCTCCGGGATGCGGGGTTATAACTGTTTTATATTTACGTTTTTTAAATAATGAAAGTTTACCCTCTATAGCGTTAAGCCCATCCGCGTCAAGTACTAACGGAGTAGAAAGATATCTAATCAAATCAATAATAACCGCGCGCGTCTCTTTCGCTCTGCCCATTCCGGGCCCAACAATAGACACATCACATTTTTTTGAAAATTCTAAAATTTCTTTAACCGATTTTTTGTTTAAAGTCCCATTTTTATTTTCTGAAAGCGCGAGTGTCATAACCTCAATAAATTTTATAGCCATTATCGGATTTAATGAACACGGAACAGCATTTGTCACAAGCCCGCTTCCAGCGCGTAAAGCCGCTTGGCTCGCTAGATACGCCGCGCCTGTCATTCCAATAGAACCGGCAACAACCAATACTTTTCCGTAATCGCCTTTATGAGATTCATCCTGCCTGACAGAAATTTTTTCAATGTGACTAGTTACCATATTAACCTCCTATTACTACCGCGTTAGCGATAGCCGTATCATCTGTATGAGATATGCTGATAAAAATTTCAGATACTTTATATTTTTCTTTTAATTTCCGAGCCCTGCCGTGAAGTATCACATAAGGCTTCCCGTCTTTATTGTTTAATATTTCTATGTCGCGCCATTTAAGGCCTATTAACGCGCCTTCAGGTAAAGCCTTTTTAACCGCTTCTTTTCCAGCGAATTTTCCGGCCATGTGAGTCGAAATTATTTTTTTAGTTTTGCCGTGTTCTATTTCTTCGGCCGTAAAAATTTTTTTAAAAAATTTTTTACTATTTTTTTCAACAGCCGCACTAAATCTCGGGATTGAAAGCGCGTCTATCCCTATTCCAAGTATATTGTTCATCATGATATAAGTTTTTTCATTTCTTTAACAGCTTGACAAATTCCGACAAAAACAGCTTTTGAAATAATAGAATGCCCAATATTAAGTTCATACAGGCCTTTTAACTTAGAAACAAATTTCACATTGTCATATGTCAATCCATGCCCCGCGGAAACTATAAAACCTTTTTCACACGCGTATAAAATCATGTTATTTAATGTTTCCAATTCTTTTTGCCAATCTCCGCCTTTATTAAAGGCCTCCGCATATTTACCGGTGTGTAATTCTATCATTCTAGCGCCGGTATCCCAAGAAGCGTCTATCTGCGATTTTTCAGCGTCCACAAAAAGGCTCACCTTTACGCCGCGTTTTAAAAACTTTCCGGCCACTTCTTTAATAATTGAAAACCCTCGCGCCACATCCAATCCGCCTTCAGTGGTTATTTCCTGCCTATTTTCTGGAACAAACGTTACCTGACTAGGATTCACACCAAGCGCGATATTCACGATTTCAGCAGTTAAGGACATTTCTAAATTTAAATGTGTTTTGACTATTTTTTTTATAGCGACAAGATCATTGTCATTAATGTGCCGCCTATCCTGCCTTAAATGGCACACAATACCATCAGCCCCAGCTTTTTCGCTTTCAATAGCGGCAAAAACAGGATTAGGTTCAAAAGTTTTACGAGCCTCTCTTATTGTAGCGACATGGTCTATATTAACTCCCAATTTAAGCATGCCTTAAACTTTCTCCTTGTATAAAAAACATCAAAAAAATATTATATGATTTTAGAATTAATCGAACTTTTTTCAACAGGCAAATCTATTTCAACAACTTTATCATTTGATTTTAAAAATTTTATTGTGCTGGAATGGAATCCGGTATTTATCTTCATTGGATGAGTGTATTCTGAAAGATTTATTTTATCGGTTTGAATTTCATAAACATTTTCTAAAAGATTACTAGGCCCGAAAACATATATAGTTGGCGGATTAATTTTCATTTCATTAGATATTATACGATAGCCTTTGGGTAGCGCGCCCGAGAATAAAGGCCTTACAGACAAAGGCTTAAAAATAAAATTAGATTTTCCGAAAAATTCAGGGTCTACATCTTTTTTTATTGAAAAAGATTCGTTATGAATAAGGTCAAACACATAAAACCATGTGCCTACCGCCAATAGCAAAGTAAAAAATTTAGGTAAAAAATTATTAAAAATAAAACCAAATAATTTCACAATTCTTCCTTATTATCTAAACAAAAACTCGGACTATTAAAACTAATATTTTTTTCGCGATGACGCGGCAATAATATACCTTCTAAAAATTTAGAAACATTTTTAGGTTCTAAATCCCTTGTTATTCTCCCGCCGATAGCGACCGAAATATTTCCTGTTTCTTCACTAACTACAATTACTATCGAGTCAGTTTCTTCGCTAAGCCCTATTGCCGCGCGATGCCTTGTGCCGACAGTTTTTGGGATATTCGTATTTTGAGTTAACGGGAATAAACATGCCGCGGCCTCAATTCTATCTCCTGAAATTATAATTCCACCGTCATGTAACGGAGAAGAGGTCACAAAAATAGTATTGATAAGTTCAGATGTCACTTCCGCGTCTATCCCTACGCCGCTTTCAACGTAACGTCTCAACCCGACTTTACGCTCTATAGCAATAAGCCCTCCAACTTTTTTTTTGGAAAGAACCATGGTAGCTTTAGAAATTTCTCCGATCGCGGCCTTCTTTCCGTTATTACCGCCAAACCTGCCCAAACGCGCGAGTCCCCTACGCAGTTCCGGCTGAAAAATTATAAAAAAAGCTACAACTGAAAGAGGTAAAAGTTTAGTTAAAATCCAATTTATAATTACAAGGTTTATCTCTCTTGTCACGGCGACTATAACAACGATAATGATAATACCTTTCATTACTTGTTCCGCCATTGTTCCGCTCAAAATGAGAAAAAGCATATAATAGGTTACCCATAAAATCCCTATCTCTAAAAGAGTATCCCAATATAATGATATAAAATCTATTATGCCGGCCATTTATTTCCTTTTTACTTTACTTAGTAGTGGCATCAAAATATTTTTTGGGGTTGATGTTAACATATTTAAAATAGCACACGAATCTTTCGCGGGCACGACATCATGAACCCTTATAATATCCGCGCCATTCATTATAGCGACAACATTAGCGGCAATAGTGCCGTACAAACGATTTGCAACTGTTTTATTTGTAATGGCTCCGATAAAAGCCTTTCGCGACAATCCAATTAGAATAGGTTTTTTTAATGTTTTAAATTTTTCAAGTTCTCTTATTATTGTCAAATTATGTTCAACTGTTTTTCCAAATCCTATTCCGGGGTCTATAACAATATTATACGCCCGAATTCCTGCGGAATTAGCTATTTTGATGGAACAAGCTAATTCTTTTTTTATCTCACGGATAACATCATCATAATAAGGATTTTCCTGCATTGTACGGGGCAGGCCTTTTATATGAGTAAGAACTACGCCGGCATTATAACTGCTGATTGTTTCTGCCATTAAACTATCAAATTTTAAACCGGTTATATCGTTAATAATTGACGCGCCAGATGAGAGCGCTTCACGCGCTACCGAGCTTTTATAAGTATCAACAGAAACAGGAATCTTTAATTTTTGAGCCAGTTTACGGACAACAGGCAAAATCCGTTTTAATTCTTCTTTGGCAGTAATAGGTTTAGCGCCGGGACGGGAGGACTCTCCGCCGACATCAATAATATCCGCGCCTTCTTCTGCCATCCCTAATGCGCAATCTAACGCCCGCTCCGAATCCATATATTTACCGGCATCGCTAAACGAATCAGGCGTAACATTTAAAACTCCCATTACAAGAGTTTTATTTCCAAGCTGTAAAACGTAATCTCTACAAACCCACTGTTTCATCTTCAAGCACCTGCGGTAGTCCCAATAATTCTCGAACCTCTTTTTCGTCCAAAGTTTCCTTATCAACCAATGTTTTAGCCAGAAGATCCAGTTTATCTTTATTTTCAAGAAGATGCCCTTTAGCTGTTTTATAACATGAATCGATTATTCCTTTTATTTCTTGATCTATCATTTTTGCGGTCTCTTCACTGTAATTACGCTCCTCTGAAATATCTCTTCCCAAAAAGACTTGGCCATGCCGCCTGCCCACGGTAAGATGCCCGAGACGATCGCTCATACCGTACTGCGTAACCATATCTCTCGCTAGTTCCGTCGCCTGTTTTATATCATTTTCCGCGCCTGTGGATACTTCATTAAATGTAATATCTTCGCTGGCTCTTCCGCCTAAAAGACCCGCTATTCTTCCCAAAAATTGTTTTTTACGATATAAATATTGATCTCTCTGAGGTAAATGCATTGTATACCCAAGCGCCATACCACGGGAAATAATTGTAACTTTATGTAATGGATCAGCGTCTTTAACAAAAAAAGAAATAAGCGCGTGGCCTGCTTCATGATAAGCAATAATTTGTTTTTCATCATCGCTTATTTTTCTTGATTTTCTTTCAGGGCCTGCCATAACTCTTTCCATGGATTCCTGAAGTTCTGCGAGAGTTATTTCTTTTTTATTTCTGCGCGCGCCCAGTAATGCCGCTTCATTCACAAGATTTGCTAAATCAGCGCCTGAAAATCCGGCAGTCTGCTTAGCTATTTTTCCAAGGTCAACACCCTTAGCAAGTTTAACGTTTTTAGCATGCACTTTAAGAATTGCGATTCTTCCTGTCACATCCGGCCTATCAACAACAATCTGCCTATCAAACCGTCCCGGCCGAAGTAAGGCGGGATCCAACACATCCGGCCTATTCGTCGCCGCAACCAAAATTACTCCCGGCGACGTATCAAACCCATCCATTTCAGAAAGTAACGCATTAAGCGTTTGTTCACGTTCATCATGGCCTCCGCCAATTCCTGAAAATCTCTGCCTGCCAACAGCATCAATTTCATCAATAAAAATAATACAGCCTTTTTGGCTTATTTTCACAGTGCGTTTCGCCTGTCCAAAAAGGTCTCGCACGCGGGAAGCACCTACTCCTACAAACATTTCAACGAAATCAGAACCAGAAAGACTCAAAAACGGAACACCCGCTTCTCCTGCCACAGCCTTTGCCAAAAGAGTTTTTCCTGTACCCGGAGGCCCCATTAAAAGAACACCCTTAGGCATTTTCCCGCCAAGCACCTGAAACTTTTTAGGATCTTTCAAAAATTCTATAACCTCACGCAATTCTTCTTTAGCTTCTTCAACACCAGCAACATCATCAAAAGTGACATTGATATCTTCTTTATTCGCGAGTTTAGCTCTAGATTTCCCAAAAGAAAACATTTTGCCGCCACCGCCGCCCGAACCGCGATAAACAACAAACCACAAAAAAAGCATAAACAATATCATCGGACCCAAAGTATAAAATAAATTAGATAAAAATGTCTGCGGAGGCTTAATATCAAAATCTGGTATTTCCTGCGCCATCATTTTTAAGAGTTCCGTGTCATTTTCAGGAACAGTAACATTAAATATTTTTCCGTCATTCAACTTGCCTGAAACATGGTCACTCACCTTTAAAGCGGAAACAATCCTTCCGTTGTGACTGTTCGTTGAGACCGCTTGATAAAATTCTCTATATGTCATTCGATTTGAAATTTCTTCATAAGAAGTAAAAATCCATTGATAAAGATAAAAAAGGCCAACCGCTACTAATACCCACACAAAAGGATTTTTCCCATTATTACTAGGCTTTGTCGGCTTGGGTTCCTCATTACTATCTTTCTCTTGTTTAAGATCGTTATCATCTTGAGAATCTAAGTTCATTTTTTAGTCCTTTTTTATTATTTAAAAAATATTAATATAATCTTTGTAATTGTAGCACATATTTTTAACCTTGGTCAAACTATGCATATTTAAATTTTACCATATTCGTAAAAATCTATTTTTCACTGCCCCCCCCCCTGAACAAAAAAATAATTTTTTCCGAATAAAAAAAACAACCGTAATATTTTCCCTTTACGCGATAAGTAAGATATACTCTAATAAAATAATCCTAAAAAAAATTAAAACCCACAAAACAGGAGGAAAAAATGAAAAAAACACATTTACTGGTACTAATATTTATTTGGACTATGTCGCTCGGGTTAATCAGCCCAATAGCGCAGGCGCGTGAAGGTTGTGAAAAATATTCAGAAGGGAAAGAACCATCATGTGAAAAAAAATTCTTCTGTAAAACTGATAAGATATTAGAAAATAAAGAGGAACTAAGCCTGACAGACGAACAAATAAAAACAATAAAAGATATGCGCCTATCCGTAAAAAAAGAAATGATAGAATCCAAAGCTAAAATAGATATCCTTGCCGAAGAAATCCAAGCGCTTTTACATGAAACCGTTATTGACGAAGAAAAAGCATTTTCATTGATTGACGAAAAATACGAACAAAAAAAGAATAAAACAAAATTAATAATAAAATCCTATATTGAATTAAAAAAACTTCTCAATGACGAACAAATGAAAAAATTAAAAGAATTATACAAACAATGCAAGATAGCTAGATAATCTCTGATTTTACATATAACAAAAAATCCTCAATGTATCACGCTTGATACGTTGAGGATTTTTTTATCCCACCCGAATTTTGCAATAGACTTCTCAAAACTATCCCTTAACTCCTACGGCATTTACCTGTGTTTCTCTTTTCGTTTTATTTTTTATTGTCATAATATATTCCATAACTAAACCTGCTAACGCGCTGTAGTTGTCGCTTTTTACAGCTAACTCATCAGGTTGTATCGCTTGTCCAATATAAACATTTATTTGTTTTCTGCCTAAAAATCCAGTTCTTCTTTTATCTTTATTTTTACGGGCGCTTTCAATATAAATAGGGACTACGGGAACAGCCGCTTTAGAAATTATAAAACCTATACCGTTCTTAGCCTCTAAAAAGTTTCCGTCTTTTGCTCTTGTACCTTCAGGGAAAATAGCGATACTTCTATTATTTTTCACGCGCCGTATAGCTTCACGCATACTTTTAAGCGCGCTCGCGCCTCTATCAACTTCTATACAATTAACCGCGCGCATCCATATCCCTAAAACCGGCTTATCAAAAAGTTCTTTTTTAGCCATAAAATCCAGAGAATCTTTTGAGCAGGCATATCCAATAAGCGGGGGGTCCCAATAACTCGTATGATTAGCCGCGGCAATATACGGCGCGCCGGGTAAATTAGAAACCCCATGTATCTTAATATCAAAAACTATATTCAGACACAGCCTCAATAAATCACGTGACAAAAAATACAATGTATTATTATAATTTTTTTTTGACATAGTCCGTAATCCTAGTTACCACATCACTAATAGACAAATTTGTAGTGTCTATCACTATCGCTCCTTCCGCTTTTTTAAGCGGACCCACGTCCCTAGTAAAATCAGAATTATCGCGTTCTTCTAAATCTTTTTCCAATTCTTCTACAGGCAGTATTTCACCTTTTTTTTCAAACTCTAAAAGTCGTCTCTTAACCCGTTCTTCAAAAGACGCGTCCAAATATATTTTATATTTAGCAGTAGGAAGAACTACTGTTGTTATATCTCTTCCTTCCATTACAACACCCGATAATTTTTCAGCCATTAACCGCTGTAATGCCACAAGGTTTTCGCGTACTCCCTTAAGTTTAGCTGTATATTTCACGTTACGCGTCACATCCGCCGCGCGTATTTTTTCGCTGACATCCTTACCGTCAAGAAGAACTTTAATGGTATTTATTCCATCGCGCGCGGGTAAAAGTTTTATATCGATATTTTTTGATAAATTTATTATTTTTTCTTCATTTGAAAAATCTATTTTTTCTTCCATTACTTTTAAAGTTAAAGCGCGGTACATGGCGCCGGTATCTATGTATGTAAATCCCAATTTTTCAGCCACAAGTTTACTTATAGTACTTTTCCCGCTTCCGGCAGGACCGTCTATAGCGACAGCATTAAGTTGCTCCGTAAATTTCATCTCTTACCTCTTGAGCTTCTTTTATTTTTTTTATCAATAATTCCGTATCGCCATTCGCGATAGCGCCTTCTAAAATATCAAGATTTTTTTTAAAAATAGATATCGCGTATAAAACATTAGCTCTATTACTCATAAGTATTGAGTTCCATAAAATAGAATCCGATGATGCTATCCGTGATGTGTCTCGGAATCCGGATGCCATATATCTAGAATACTTACTGTCTTCAGAATTAACTAATGAATACGCGACTATATGCGGAAGATGGCTTGTAAAGGCTAAAATACTATCATGTTCACTAGGAGATAAAACATCCACTAAAGCGCCGGTTGACTCCCATAAATTTTTAACGGTTTTTACAGCGCTTTCATCCGTGTCTTTATCTTTTGTCAAAACACAAACTGCTTTTTCAAATAAATTCGGCTGTGAAAATTCAACTCCAGTTTTTTCAGAACCGGCTAAAGGATGCCCGCCAACAAACTTAAATTTACCGCTGAATGTTTTCGCGAAATCTACTATTTCTTTTTTTGTGCTTCCTACATCAGTGACAATAAAACCTTTCGATTCAACTCGACTCAAATTTAATAACACATCTTTAATGATATGTACCGGCGTCGCGATAACAACCATTTCAGCGCCTTTAATACTGGCTTCATAATTCGATATATACCCCTTTGTCACTGCGTTTAAAGCCAACGCTTTGTTTAGACTTGACTCCTGCCTAAAAACGCCGACAACTTCCCGCGCTAAACTACGGGCAATTACAGCTTTACCTAATGAACCGCCTATAAGGCCGGGACCAATAATAACTAATCGGTTTAACATAATAATTTAAATTTCCCTATCTACTGCCACTGCCACTCTTTTTAATTCATTCATCATTTGTTCAAATTTAGCTGGTAAGAGAGATTGCGGTCCATCGGAAACAGCGTCTTCAGGGCTGGGATGAACCTCAACAATTAAGCCGTCTGCTCCGGCCGCAATAGCGGCTTTTGACACAGCGCTTACTAAAAAAGCGTGGCCTGTAGCATGCGACGGATCAACAACAACAGGTAAATGGCTTAAAGATTTAAGAGCCGGAACCGCATTTATATCCAGCGTAAACCTTGTAAAATCTTCGTATGTTCTTATACCTCTTTCACACAAAATAACCCTAGAATTTCCGCCAGCGAGAATATATTCCGCGCTCATAAGAAGTTCTTTTATAGTATTAGCTATTCCTCTTTTTAAAAGTACAGGCGTCGCGCATTTGCCTACTTCTTTCAATAAGTCAAAATTCTGCATATTTCGCGCGCCTATTTGAATTATATCCGCGTATTTTATAACCAACTCCAAATTCCGAACATCCATAAGTTCCGTCACTATAAGTAATCCGGTCTTTTTTCCCGCCTCGGCTAAATATTTTAAACCTTCTTCTCCAAGGCCCTGAAAACTGTATGGATTCGTGCGCGGCTTAAATGCCCCACCTCTTAACCCAAGCGCTCCTGCCTTTTTAATTTTATCCGCGGTTTCAATCAGCATCTCACGATTTTCAACAGAACAAGGTCCAGCCATAACAACTATTTTTTTCCCGCCGATAACAACACCTTTTCCTAAATCTATTTTGCTTGGTTCTTTTTTATATTCAAGAGACGCCAATTTATAAGGTTTTAAAATAGGAACAACATTTTCAACGCCTTCCATACCTTCAATAGGCTGTAATCTTAAAACATCTTCCGCGCCGATAACGC
>JYNY01000585.1 GCA_000954095.1 Candidatus Omnitrophus magneticus
TTCGCGAGGATATCCTTTAAAATATTTAAAACCGTTATTATGTCCAATCAGAAAATTAAAAATATCCGCTTTACTAAAAAATTCAACATAAAGAGTTCTAGAAAATCCTAATATAATCAAAAAACAATATAGAGAAATAGTTTGCTTTGTTTCTCTG
Organism: Candidatus Omnitrophus magneticus; assembly: GCA_000954095.1. GTDB lineage: Bacteria > Omnitrophota > Gorgyraeia > Tantalellales > Tantalellaceae > Omnitrophus_A > Omnitrophus_A magneticus. The sequence continues at coordinate 158 of JYNY01000585.1, forward strand.
TCATAAAATTTGCCAAAATGCCCCCAATCTACTTGCGCCTGTTCTCCCGGTAAAGTTTCAAATCGTAATACAGCTTTAGAGGCTAGTGAATCTTTTACAAATGAAACATATCTAGCTACCATTCCATATTTGCCTAAATAACCTTGATTCTGAATTTCTTTATATAATTTAGTGGCTGTTAAATTATATTTTTCTAGACGTAGATTCATGTATTCTTTGAAAGATTCTATCTTTTGTCGTATAGTTTTCTTCCTAGAATAAATAGGCGTAGAATTCTTTTTTAAATTATTAAAAACTGTTTTCCTCGATACCCCTAATTGCTTTGCAATTTCAGTTTTTGTTAACCCACTAGCCAATAAATTTCGCATATCCACCCAATCCTTTTGTTTAATCATAATTACCTCCATGATTAGTATGAAGATAATTATAAAAATAATTTTTAAAAATAACATTATCTATATTTGCTAAACTTTTGGAATTCTCATCCCAGACATGCTTTCTCAAGTGGGTAATTTTCAATTGAAATTTTTGGGTATTTTTACATTAAAATTGACA
>JYNY01000586.1 GCA_000954095.1 Candidatus Omnitrophus magneticus
ACACTGATATTCCATCAAACTTGATCATTGTGGATAACGCGAGTAAATCCATTGACGTGAGGCACTATCTAAATAGTATTAGAGACAAAAGCATTATCAATGATATAAAAATTTTTAATGAAACAAATGAAGGACTTGTCGAAGGCACTAATAGAGGCCTCATGATTTCAAAATCGCAGTTTGTCTGTTTATTAAATAATGAGTGTGTAGTTACTCGGAGCTGGCTTAGTGAAATGATTGCCTTGGCGAAGAATCTGAGTCCGATAGTATATTAAATAAGCCTGCCAGCCTTACAAAGGAAGAGTACGAAAAAGTTA
>JYNY01000593.1 GCA_000954095.1 Candidatus Omnitrophus magneticus
AAGCCACATTTCAGAATTTTCACGATAAAACGCGTGAAACGCTTTTAATAATTGATCCATATCGAGTTTACCATTGGGTTTTATGTACCATTTAGTTTCGTCTTCTTCTTCAATACTATCCTGCAAATTTCTATTAAAAACTTCGGGAACAACAATTTAAAGAAGGCACATATCTTTTACGAACTAATTTACAAGATGGTGAACCTGAAGAACTTTGGCAACGGTATATTTTATTGACTGAAATAGAACAAGCCTTTAAAGAACTTAAGAGTGATCTTCATCTGAGGCCTGTGTATCATCAATTAGACAATAGAATAGAAGCACATATTTTTGTATCTTTCTTGGCGTATTGCCTTCAGATAACATTAAAACAACAGGCAAAACAGCATGCGCCGGGTATTACACCACGCGCAATCTTAGAAAAATTTAAAACTATGCAAATGATAGATGTACATTTGCCAACAACCGATGGAAGAGAACTTATTCTGCCCCGATATACATATCCTGAAAAAGATATAGCGCTACTTTTGTATAAACTTAAACTAAAACTTCCCAATCAGCCACCACCAAAAATTCAATATCAACCTAATAAATGTGGGGCCGACCTTTTGCCTAAAACCCAGTAAAATAGCCAACTTGTGTCTCGAATAGCGGAAGATGGGCTA
>JYNY01000589.1 GCA_000954095.1 Candidatus Omnitrophus magneticus
ATGGGGAGGGGGGGAAAAAGAAGGGGAGAGAAGGGAGGGGAAGGAAGGGGAAGGAGGAGGGGAGACAGAGGAGGAGGGAGGGGGGAAAGAGAAGGGGAGGAAAGAAAAGAGGAAAGGAGGAAAAAAAAGAGGAGAAAAGAAGAGAGGAAGGAAAGAGAGAGGAGGAGGGGGAGAAAGGGAGAAGAAAGGGGAAAGAGAGAAAGAGGAAGGAGGGATGGGGAGAGGGGGGGAGAGCCAGTGGGTAATAGGGGAGAGAAAAGGAGGAAGGAAGGGGAAGAGAAATTAAAGATAAGACAAGGTGGTGGTATTTTCAGGCGATAGTTTAACGGTGAAAGAAGTTACTTATGATGAAGAAACTTGGGAAGAAAAAGTAGAAGAAGTTGC
>JYNY01000590.1 GCA_000954095.1 Candidatus Omnitrophus magneticus
CCTCAAGGCTAAAATAAATTCCATACCCAAGGCGCAAGAAAATTCCATAGCGATAAACCAATAAAAGTATTTGCTTTATTATGATGTTTATTTGAAGGTAGAAGGGGGATCCCCCTTCTAAAATTTTTATTTTTTTAACCTTCCATCCCTATTTATAGTTAAACTATATACGGGGGTGGTTAATATGTTAGGAGTTGCCATGTATATTACTATTAAATCTTTACTTGAAAAAGGTCTTAACAAATCTCAAATAGCGCGTGATGTTAAACATGATTGGAAAACTGTTGATAAGATAATTAAACGTATTAAATCTAATCAAAGTTTTCCAATCAAAAAACCTCATCCTCAAAAACTCGATACCTATCGAGAACAAATTATTGAGTGGATGGAACAAGGATTAAGCGGGATTTTGATTTATCAAAAACTGCGTGAAATTGAAGTAAAAATATCTTATTCAGCTATTAAACGCTTTTTAGCAGGTATTAAAAGGAAAGAAAATATATTTGTTCGCATTCATACAGAACCAGCAGAAGAAGCTCAAGTTGATTTTGGGTATATTGGCCTCACTACTGATATCAACGGGAAACGTCGTAAAACTTGGGTATTTAACATGAAACTGAGTTATTCTAGATTAGATTATTATGAAAAAACTTACGATCAAACAGTTGAAACTTTTATAAATTGTCATAAAAATGCTTTTAAATATTTTAGTGGCATACCTAAAACTGTTCGAATTGATAATTTAAAGGCAGCAATATTAGAAGCTAATTTTTATGAACCCATCTTTCAACAGCTTTATAAAGATTTTTCTGCGCATTATGGATTTACATCCATTCCGTGCAGAATTTATCGCCCCAACGATAAAGGTAAGGTAGAATCAGGGATAAAATATTTTAAAAACAATTTTGTATTAGGCCGGCAATTTAAAGATGGTGATGATTTAGACCGTCAGATTTTATATTGGCTCGAAAACACTTGCAATCGCAGAGTTCACGGCACTACTCGGAAAATCCCTAAAGAAGTTTTTCATGCCGAAGAAAAACATTTATTATTGCCGCTTCCTCTAAATAATTTTGAAATCGCTAAAGTCGGCACAAGAAAACTTTACCATGATTGCCATGTATTTATTGATTACAATTATTATTCTGCTCCTTTTGAATATGTAGGTAAAATACTTGAGATCGAAAAAACTAAATCTTTTGTCAAAATCTATTATGAAAATAAATTAATTGCTACTCATCCAACTATATCTGGTAAAGGTCTTTTCTCTACAAGCAACAGTCATTATCCAAAATCAATCCTGTCCGGTAAACGTCTAAAAAAATAAAGGGAATCACTCCAAAAATGTTA
>JYNY01000591.1 GCA_000954095.1 Candidatus Omnitrophus magneticus
ACATAATAAAGTATACAGGTATTAGGTGTCCAATAGATTTATCGATGAGCATGACAAGATAATCCAATGTAACTAACATATCTAGCTTGCTTTCTCCAAAACTACGATCTTTAAAAGTAAAAGGAACTTCTTCATATGTAATATTGCCACGCGCAGAGGCTAGTATATCTAAGAGTATTTTAAACCCCCTACCTGTTAAGCCACGCACAACTTTAATAAGCAAACAACGACGAAGCATAAAGAAGCCACTCATAGGATCTTTTATATCACTTTTTATAATCATATGGCTAAGAGTTGTTGCTAATTTGCTCATAAAGAGCCGTCTTTTTTCCCAATTCTTTATACCCGATCCATCGATATAGCGGCTTCCAATTACAATATCAAGATTTTTAGACTTTAGTCTATCAAACATCGTAGTTAGGAGTTGTTCGTCGTGTTGTAGGTCTGCATCCATGACAGCAAGGTATTCAGAAGAGCTAGACATCATACCTTCCACACACGCAGAGGCTAGTCCACGCCTACCTATTCGATGGATACAACGTACCTGAGCGTTTTTTGACGCAATGGAGCGTATAATGTCTGCGGTACCGTCTGGAGAGTCATCATCTACAAATATGATTTCCCACCTTATCCCTTGAAGTACATCTTTTAAACGTTGTACAAGAAGCTCTATGTTTTCTCTCTCATTGTATGTCGGCATTACAA
>JYNY01000592.1 GCA_000954095.1 Candidatus Omnitrophus magneticus
ATACAGATAAAACTTAATGAAATGCGCCTTGAGCGTCCACGAGAATGGGGAGCATGCTGGTTAGCGCTTGAGATGTGGAATTTTTTGGGATTAGATAATTTTTGGTCAAAACATCTTACCCCTAGCCGTAAAGGGACAAATTGGCTTAATGTTTTAAAAACACTAGTTACGTATCGTTGGATTTCGGCTGGTAGTGAATGGCGTTTACACAGGCAATGGTTTAAAAGTAGCGCTATGGCGGATTTGCTAGGAGAGGATGATTCTATCGCGTTAGATGATACTTTGTATCGCTGTTTGGATTTACTTCACGCGCCCAAAAAAGATTTATTTTCATTTTTATCTGAACGTTGGAAAACATTATTTAATATATCCTATGATGTTTTATTATACGATCTTACCAGCACATATTTTGAGGCAGATTCAAAAGATAATGAACGATTAAAAAAATTCGGATATAGTAGAGATAAGAGAAGTGATTGCGTGCAAGTAGTAATTGCGCTTATAGTCACTAAAGAAGGTTTTCCGGTGGCCTATGAAGTTATGCCGGGAAATACTCAAGACCGGACAACTCTACCGGGATTTTTAAAAAAGATAGAAACAGTATATGGCAAATTAAATAGATTGTGGATTATGGATAGAGGCATTCCTACCGAAGAAAGTCTTAAAAAAATGCGAGAACATAATGCTGATTATCTTGTCGGAACGCCAAGAGGAAAACTGTCTAAGCTTGAAAAACAATTATTAAAAGAACCATGGAAAAAAGTTCAAGAAAATGTAAAAGTAAAACTTATCCGAGAAGAAAAAGAATTGTATATATTGACTTTTAGTAACGGCAGGCGTGATAAAGAAAGGTCAATGAGACAAAGAAGACTACGCAATTTATACGAACGGCTAAAAGAGCTAAAAGAGCTAAAAGATATGAAAAAAATAACACGAGATGAATTACTAATGAAATTAGGGACAGAGCGTAAAGAAGCGGGAAGAATATGGAATATTATAGATATAAGAATTAAAATGAAAAATGAAAAAATTTCGGGAGATACTTTTAATTTTAAAATAAATCGAGAAAAACTTCGGGAACAACAATTTAAAGAAGGCACATATCTTTTACGAACTAATTTACAAGATGGTGAACCTGAAGAACTTTGGCAACGGTATATTTTATTGACTGAAATAGAACAAGCCTTTAAAGAACTTAAGAGTGATCTTCATCTGAGGCCTGTGTATCATCAATTAGACAATAGAATAGAAGCACATATTTTTGTATCTTTCTTGGCGTATTGCCTTCAGATAACATTAAAACAACAGGCAAAACAGCATGCGCCGGGTATTACACCACGCGCAATCTTAGAAAAATTTAAAACTATGCAAATGATAGATGTACATTTGCCAACAACCGATGGAAGAGAACTTATTCTGCCCCGATATACATATCCTGAAAAAGATATAGCGCTACTTTTGTATAAACTTAAACTAAAACTTCCCAATCAGCCACCACCAAAAATTCAATATCAACCTAATAAATGTGGGGCCGACCTTTTGCCTAAAACCCAGTAAAATAGCCAACTTGTGTCTCGAATAGCGGAAGATGGGCTA
>JYNY01000594.1 GCA_000954095.1 Candidatus Omnitrophus magneticus
TTTTGTAGAGTATGGTCCAGTTGCTCCTCCCCAATATATATAGGAATTTATATTAACGTTTGAACCATTAGTAAAATTCGAAAACACAATATCCGGATACCCGTCTCCGTTTAAGTCACTCGCGGCGTTTGCCAGAATTGGCGTAACACAGAATAGTCCCGCGTACACCATAACCAACACAGTTATGGATTTTACGAAATTTGTTTTGATTAAGTTTTTCATGATTACTGCCCGTCCTTTCCCCATTTTTGGGGTATTTGTTA
>JYNY01000595.1 GCA_000954095.1 Candidatus Omnitrophus magneticus
GATAAGGAGTTGTAATAATGGCATATAGATATGGTGACAGAAACCAACAATTTTTTTTGCCGTCAAAGATAGAGGATTATGTAGCAAAAGATGCTGTTGTTCGTGCATATGATGTAATAATTTCCTGCTTAGACTTAACTGAGTTAGGAATAGAAATATGTCCAAACAAGGTAGGGTGTCCACAATACGACCCTATGACAATGCTAAAACTATTAGTGTATGGTTATTCATATGGAATACGCAGCTCAAGAAAGCTAGAAAGAGAGTGCAATTACAATCTATCATTTATATGGCTTAGCGGTGGTTTGAAGCCAGATCATAAGACAATATCAGAATTTAGAAAAAAGAACAAAACTGCCTTAAAAGCAGTGTTAAAGCAATGTGCCAAGTTATGCATAAAACTTGATTTGATAGATGGCAATACACTATTTGTAGATGGTAGTAAGATAAGGGGCAGCGCTTCAATAAAAAATACATGGGATAAGGACAAGTGTGAAAGGTATCTTAAAAGAATAGATGAAAGGATAGAAGAGATATTAGGAGAATGTGAAACGGTAGATAAAGACGAAATAGAGAATGCCTCGTTAGTAAAAATGAAAGAGGAATTGAAAGATAAAGAAGCGCTAAAGGCAAAAGTATTAAAACTGACAAAAGAACTGGAAGAAGAAAACAACAAGACGATAAATACTACAGATGGCGACTGTGCAAGGATAAAAGGATTACAAGGCACACAGGCTGGCTATAACGTACAGATAGTGGTAGATGAAAAGTATGGATTGTTGGTAAATAGCGATGTAGTGGCAGAAAATAATGATGTTGCCCAGTTTGCAAACCAGATAAATCAAGGCAATGAAGTGCTTGGCAAGTTATGTAATGCAGCGTGTGCAGATTCAGGCTATGCCAATACACAAGAGTTAAAAAAGATAGATGCTCAAGGGATAAAAGTAGTAGTGCCATCGCAAAGGCAGGCGTCTAAAAAGGAAGCGTCCCCCTTTGCTAAAGAGAACTTTAAGTATGATAAAGAAAAAGACAGTTATATATGCCCTGAGGGACAAGAGTTAGAATATAGGTATACAAACAAGACAGAGAATGTGAAAACCTATCAAATAAAGGACAAGGATATATGTCAGAATTGTAGGCATTTTGATATATGCACTAAGTCAAAGCAAGGTAGGAAAATAACACGTCTAATGGATGAAGAAATAAAAGAAAGACTTGAAAAGAATTATGAAGAGCCAGACTCTAAAGCTATTTATAAGAAAAGAAAGGAGAAGGCCGAGTTGCCTTTTGGGCATATAAAACGAAATTTAAAGATGGATAGTTTTCTTTTGAGAGGTAAAGAAGGAGTTAGGGCAGAGATGTCAATATTGGCAACCTGTTTTAATATAATAAGGATGATAAGTATAATGGGAGTTACTACATTAATTCAGAGATTAACAACTTAAACTGTTAAGTATAGTTAAGTATAATAGGAGTTACTAC
>JYNY01000596.1 GCA_000954095.1 Candidatus Omnitrophus magneticus
ACAGATAATGTCAAAGATCACCAAATGTAAAGAAGTGTTAGACGCACCATACTAGGTATGTGTTTTCTTTTTCTTCTAATGGTTTTAAATACACTGTATAAGAATTACGCTCCAAACTTTTATATACCTCGCTACGCGCGCTTGTTCCTTCTTTACGATACGCGAATGTTATTACGCTCTCCCGCGCTAAAATCTTTCCGTCTTTACCTTTACTTCTTTCCCATAATTTTGTTTCTATTTCTACGGCATCGCCTTTATCTAAAATGCTGTCATTGTATAAATTGAACCTAACATTACCGACTTCTATTGATATAAATTTTTCAAGGCCTTTTATACTTTTTCGCGTATAGCCTTCTAATAAATCTTCTGAAATTTCTCCGAGACTTTTTAAATCAACCGATGATATCGGAATGTTTATAACTCCTTCGCGGCCGTCTCTAAATCTATTTCTCATAATTTCATTCAATACTTCTTTGTCTAATCCTATTGCTCTCTCAAACCAGTTTTCCCACCAAACCTTATCTTTATCCAACGGCTCTTTTATATTTTTTGATGTATAAACTTCGTGCCGGCCGTTATCTGTATTTTCTATTTTTATTTCAAAATCTTTTTCTTCCTCACTGAAGATTTTCCCGCTCAAAAGTTCTGATATTTTTTTTGATATTTCCGCGGTTTGAAATTTCTTTATGATTTCGATTATTTCTTTGAAATAATCGTCGTCTTGAAACTCTCCAATAAATTCTTTCAATAATTCAACTTGATTCTTCGCACAAGAAATTTCTTTTATCGTGAGTAATTGCCACAATATATTCGCGAGGTCTATTGGTAGTCTTTCTATAAACATAATGTTGTCATCAATTTCTTGTTCAACTTTAGCAGGCGCAAGGACTACGGGAACTATATCCAGCACGCTTTCATATTCTAATTCCCAGATTTTGATTGTGGTGTCTCCGCTCCCTGAATATAAATATTTACCATCCGGACTTAGGGCTAGAGTAACTACATAAGCACTATGCCCGGTTAACGTCTGTTTAAAACTATATGTTCCCGTGTTATCATCTCTTTCCCAGATTTTGATTGTGTTGTCATTGCTCCCTGAATATAAATATTTACCATCCGGACTTAGGGCTAGAGTCCGTACCAAATTTTCATGCTCGGTTAACGTCTGTTTAAAACTATATGTTCCCGTGTTATCATCTCTTTCCCAGATTTTGATTGTTTTGTCAGAGCTCCCTGAATATAAATATTTACCATCCGGACTTAGGGCTAGAGTCAGTACCCAATCACTATGCTCGGTTAACGTCTGTTTAAAACTATATGTTCCCGTGTTATCATCTCTTTCCCAGATTTTGATTGTGTTGTCATTGCTCCCTGAATATAAATATTTACCATCCGGACTTAGGGCTAGAGTCCGTACCCAATTACTATGCCCGGTTAACGTCTGTTTAAAACTATATGTTCCCGTGTTATCATCTCTTTCCCAGATTTTGATTGTGTTGTCATCGCTCCCTGAATATAAATATTTACCATCCGGACTTAGGGCTAGAGTCAGTACCCAATCACTATGCTCGGTTAACGTCTGTTTAAAACTATATGTTCCCGTGTTATCATCTCTTTCCCAGATTTTGATTGTTTTGTCAGAGCTCCCTGAATATAAATATTTACCATCCGGACTTAGGGCTAGAGTCAGTACCAAATTACTATGCTCGGTTAACGTCTGTTTAAAACTATATGTTCCCGTGTTATCATCTCTTTCCCAGATTTTGATTGTGTTGTCAGAGCTCCCTGAATATAAATATTTACCATCCGGACTTAAGGCTAGAGTCAGTACCGAATTTCTATGCTCGGTTAACATCTGTTTAAAACTATATGTTCCCGTGTTATCATCTCTTTCCCAGATTTTGATTGTTTTGTCATAGCTCCCTGAATATAAATATTTACCATCCGGACTTAAGGCTAGAGTCAGTACCGAATTTTTATGCTCGGTTAACGTCTGTTTAAAACTATATGTTCCCGTGTTATCATCTCTTTCCCAGATTTTGATTGT
>JYNY01000597.1 GCA_000954095.1 Candidatus Omnitrophus magneticus
TTTTTTCAAAAAAATAACGTAGCATTGAAAGATTTAATGTTTTGCCGAAACGTCTGGGCCGCGGAATCAAAATAACTTTAGCGGATTCATCAATAATTTCTTTTATAAAAAGCGTTTTATCAATGTAATAAAATTTGTTATCAATAATTATTTTAAAATCAGATTCGCCAACCGGTAATTTTTGTATGCGCATATCAATCCTTTTTTATAAATTTTTTATTTCGCGATAAGCCTTCGGCAAAATGTCTCTAAATTTTGGATACTACATTTATATTTTTTAAAACGGGTAAACCATAGACGCCATGCTGGTTTTAGCGTACAAAGTCATTTCTGTAACGCAATTTTTTTGTAATCACTAAACAAATAATAAGAAATTTTGTAATCACTAAGCGGTTAGTAATAAACCTTTATGTGTCCTTTTGCCCCCATCTTACCATTCCCCCGGAAAGCGTGAATCCATGAGTGTCTCAGCTAACAAACTGTCATTTCGGAATTTGCCGTAGGCAAATATCCGAAATCCATGGAAGTCTCGATTAGAAATCTAATCTCTATTTTAAATTTTAAAAAATTATTTTTCTGAAATTTTATCCCACCTGTATGGATTCCTGCTTGCGCAGGAATGACAGCGGGTTGACGCTATTTTTACTAGTTCAACTCCACTTTTAAAATGCGATACTAGTTGTGACACAGCCTCGGAAAGCGGGAATCGGCCCCCTTTTGTCATTCCCTCGGAAAGCGGGAATCTGCCCCCTTTTGTCATTCCCGCGAAAGCGGGAATCCATAAGGGTTTTATGATATTTTCGGCTCGAATTTTTCTTTTTCGATTTTCAATTATTCTACAAAAAATTTAAAAAAAACTTTTTGTCATTATAGCACAGCAGTACTTTTGTTCCAACCAGAAAACAAGTGTAAAACAAAAAGTAAGAAAAATTTTAATAAAAATGACTAAAATAAACCACATTTTTTATTCTTAATTTTGGCTCTAAAACCCGCATGGTTACTGGACTTTACGCGAGTCTAGAAAAAAAATATCGAAAAATCGGCTTTTCAAAATTTGCATTCTCTAGATTTGTCAGGTAAGCTTTATAGTAGAGAATGAGAAAGTGAAAAGCGAATTAAGAAAAAATAAGAAATAGAAAATTGAAAAAAAAGATACTTAAAAATAAAATAGAAAAATTGTAGAAGATTGGAGTGAAGAGTGATTAGTGATTAGTGATTAGTGAGTAGTGAGTAGTGAGTAGTGACAAAAATCGCGCGATGCGCGGAAGGATGGAGAGTAGATATGAGACAGTTGAAAAAAAAATTCAAAACCATTTCGGAACGTCTTACAAGTCTCGTCGAGACTGGGATTAATTCCGGAATAACAAAAACCGCGGCGGGATGCCGCAAAGGAGTGTGCACCATGTGCCACTTAAGAAATTTTTTGAAAATTCTTTTTGGAAAAGTCGCTAGCCCAATGGGAATGGCTAGTATGGTTTCCAGTCAA
>JYNY01000598.1 GCA_000954095.1 Candidatus Omnitrophus magneticus
TTCCATGTTTCAGAATCTACTGTATTTGACGCATGGGTGTCATACACATTATAAAGCGTGTCTATTTCTGTTGGATCCCAAGATTTTGATAATGTGCTTTCGGAATTATAAATATAATTCCACTGGGTATTTGCTGGTCCGCCTTCTAGACCACTACCCATATAAAAATAATATCTTCCGCTGGCTGTTGTGTTATACCAGTTATCGCCAAAAGTTTTGCCTGATAATGTTTCAGGCATATACCGCCATGTTATACCGTCAATAGTCACAGCGCTAGGATTTTGTCCGGCCTTCCCGTCTTTATAAAGTTTAGTTAAATTCGCGATTTCTTGGTCTGATAAATCCAGCGCCCCGCTATTTAACTGCTCATTCTTTACTGCCACAAGTTGATACTCAGGGCTTGTCAATAATCCCCAACTGTATCCGCCTTGCGTTGCCCAGAGCGGAATCACGTTGCCTCCTCCAGACTCACTGCCAAAAATATTTGAGCCGGCTATTGAAACGTCACCATCAGGCCCAACCGCTGGAAGATCTGTCTTAGTTGAATATGGACCCTCGCCGCATCCCCAATATATATACGAATTGATATTACGGGTTGAACCATTTATTGATTCGCAAACACAATATCCAAATACCCATCATTATTAAGGTCTGCTATAGAATTGCCAGTTGCCCCGCTAGTAGCAAGGTCTGTTTTTGTAGAATACGGTCCGGAACTCGCGCCCCAATAAATATAGGAATTAATATTAACGATACTGTCATTATAATTATTCGAAAACACAATATCCAAATATCCATCATTATTAAGGTCTGCTATGGAATTACCCGCTGCCCTACTAGTAAGAAGTTCTGTTTTTGTAGAATACGGCCCAGAACTTGCGCCCCAATAAATATACGAATTTATATTATTGCCTCCTACTCCGTCACGCCAAAGATTCGAAAAAATAATATCCAAATATGTATCATTATTGAGGTCGACTACAGAGACACCGTGTCCGCCTTGAGTAGGAAGTTCAGTCCTAGTGGAATATGGCCCGGAACTTGCACCCCAATATATATAGGAATTGATATTAGTGATTGAACCATTAGAATAATTTACAAACACAATATCTAAATACCCATCAGCATTGAGGTCTGCTATAGCATTACCTCTGGTTCCACTAGTTGCAAGTTCAGTCTTAGTTGAATACGGTCCGGAACTCGCTCCCCAATAGATATAGGAATTGATATTAGGGGTTGAACCATTAGAAGCATTCGCAAACACAATATCCATATATCCATCATTATTAAGGTCTGCTATAGAATTGCCATTTGCCCCGCTAGTAGCAAGGTCTGTTTTTGTAGAGTATGGTCCAGTTGCTCCTCCCCAATATATATAGGAATTTATATTACGGTTTGTATCATTAGAGCTATTCGAAAACACAATATCCGGATACCCGTCTCCGTTTAAGTCGTTCGCGGCGTTTGCCAGAATTGGCGATACGCAGACTAGGCCTGCATATACCATAATTGACGCAATTATGGATTTTACGAAATTTTGTTTCATTAAGTTTTTCATGATTACTGCCCATCCTTTCCCCATTTTTGGGGTATTTGTTACTTTAAAAATTCCCATGACAACATTGCCAAGGTTAATCTCCAAATTAGAGACAATTTTTAAAATAACTGTGAAAAACTTTTCCCTGACTACTTTTACTATCTTCATGACACACCGTCCTTTCGCGCATTGCGCGATTTTTGTTATTCCAAAAATTCCCTTAATAACATTATTAAGGTTAATCTCCAAATTAGAGACAATTTTTAAAATAACTTTGAAAAACTTTTCTACTACTTCTTTTTCTACCCCTGCTTTTGAAAAATTTGTGCTTTTCATGGCACACCTCTCTTTGCCCGTTTGGGCGGTTTTTGTTGATTGAGATATTTTTAATAAATATTGAGAAAAATTTGTACTTACTTTACCTGTATGGATTCCTGCTTGCGCAGGAATGACAGGGTTCGTCTGGATTCCTCGTTGCGCAGGAATGACAGAGTTCGTCTGGATTCCTCGTTGCGCAGGAATGACAGAGTTCGTCTGGATTCCTCGTTGCGCAGGAATGACAGAGTTGGTCTGGATTCCTCGTTGCGCAGGAATGACAGAGTTCGTCTGGATTCCTCGTTGCGCAGGAATGACAGAGTTGGCCTGTTTTCCTCGTTGCGCGGGAATGGCCGCGATTAAACTTGTTAAAGTCTGTATTATTCTGAATAGCGGCGGACCGATAAAGAGACAGGCACTCTTTATAAGTCCTACTAACATACTTATTCTTTTCCTTATTTTCATCTTTCCCCTCCTTCCGGTACTCTGTACCGATTGCGATTGACTGGAAACCATCCTAGCCATTCCCATTGGGCTAGCGACTTTTCCAAAAATAATTTTCAAAAAATTTCTTAAGTGGCACATGGTGCACACTCCTTTGCGGCGTCCCGCCGCGGTTTTTGTTATTCCGGAATTAATCCCAGTCTCGACGAGACTTGTAAGACGTTCCGAAATGGTTTTGAATTTTTTTTTCAACTGTCTCATATCTACTCTCCATCCTTCCGCGCATCGCGCGATTTTTGTTATTTTAATTTTCACTAATCACTACTCACTAATCACTAATCACTCCAATCTTCTACAATTTTTCTATTTTATTTTTCATATCATTTTTTTTCAATTTTACATTTCTTATTTTTTTTTGATTCGATTTTCACTTTCTCATTCTCTACTATAAAGCTTACCTGACAAATCTAGAGAATGCAAATTTTGAAAAGCCGATTTTTCGATATTTTTTTTCTAGACTCGCGTAAAGTCCAGTAACCATGCGGGTTTTAGAGCCAAAATTAAGAATAAAAAATGTGGTTTATTTTAGTCATTTTTATTAAAATTTTTCTTACTTTTTGTTTTACACTTGTTTTCTGGTTGGAACAAAAGTACTGCTGTGCTATAATGACAAAAAGTTTTTTTTAAATTTTTTGTAGAATAATTGAAAATCGAAAAAGAAAAATTCGAGCCGAAAATATCATAAAACCCTT
>JYNY01000606.1 GCA_000954095.1 Candidatus Omnitrophus magneticus
TTGACTGGAAACCATCCTAGCCATTCCCATTGGGCTAGCGACTTTTCCAAAAATAATTTTCAAAAAATTTCTTAAGTGGCACATGGTGCACACTCCTTTGCGGCGTCCCGCCGCGGTTTTTATTATTCCAAAAACTTTTCCAACAACATCGCTGGAAATAATTTTTGAGATAGTTACGAAAACTTTTCTGATTTAGGACATTCTGTTATTCCCGTAAGCCCAAATTTTTGTTTCGTAAAATTTTGTTTAAGGGAACCCATAGAGGTCTCGCCATAAAATTTAATCAAAAATTTTTCACAAACTAATTTCAATTTTTTGTTTTCAAAAAATATATTCTTATTCTTGAGGCGGTCTAGACAAACTCGACCACCACCTCAAATAATCAAGTTTGCAATAATTATCATTTGCTTAGTGAATACAAATTATTTTTGGAAGTTTTTTGAATTTAACAGAATTTAGAAACCCTCCTTATGTGTTTTGCAGAATTTTTATTTTTTACTTTGGGAATATTGTTTTGTCTTGTAATTTTTTTTATTTTCAGCTGTTTATTGTCTGCTATAAAGTTTGCAGAATAAATGCTAAAAATACAAGTTTTTACTATGAAAAAATTTAATATAAAAATGTTTGATGTTTGGAAAGTCCAGTGTTCATGCGGGGTTTAAGATAAATCAGATTTTGATTATGGAATGATTTATTTTTTACAATTTTCTATATTTTTATTTATTAAATCAAAGCGATTGTATAAAAATAGTGTTTTTCAATATGCTAAAAACTAAATTTATCAGAGGTCAACTTAATTTTTTTTGACTGTGAATTTTAGGTGAGATAAGAAGATATAATCTAATTATTATTTGAAAAAGCTAGATTTTATTATAAGTATTTTTTTATTTTTATATGATATAAAAATTAGATTAAGATAGAAGTAATGCTGAATAGATTATATATAGAGACGTGATGGAGGAATACTGTTTATGTATAGTTTTATTTGTCACATATTAGACTTTCTCTTGACTCATCATAATATGAAGGGGATGTGGATATAAATTCGTCTTGTTTTAAATTTGTTTCTTTTGAGAAAATTACGTGAATATATTTTGACGTATATCCTTTATTATTTTCTTCTATAAGTACACGGATATTTTTTTTTATGAAATTCAAAGCGAATTTTTTTTAAAAATTTTTCCAAGTGTTATAAGCTCGGTTACGCGTTGTTTTATAATGTTTCCCGGTACGCGGTTTTTCATTGTAGCGGCAGGAGTTCCTTCTCTAGGGCTAAAACTAAAAACATGTAAGCGTGCTGGGCATATTTCAGTCAAAATTTTTTTTGTTGTTTTGAAATCTTCATCTTTTTCTCCGGGAAAACCAGCAATAATATCTGTGCTTATACCAATGAGAGGGATATTTTTTCTAATGTTTGCAATTAGTTGTTTATAGTCTTCCGCCGAGTATATTCGGTTTATTGCCTTTAAAATTTTATTCGATCCGCTTTGTAATGGAATATGCAGATGTTTCGCGCTGGAATCAAAATCCGAAATGATTTTAATAAAATTTTTAGTTACATGATGCGGCTCTATTGAACTCACTCGTATTCTGTAATCTCCGTCAAGAGAGCAAAGTTCTTTAAGAAGGGCAGGCAGTGTTTCGTTTTGTTCTCCTTTCCATAACCCCACACAGATGCCGGTAACAACTATTTCTTTTATTCCTCTATTTAAAAGCCCTGTCGCTTCTTCTATTATTTTATTTTTGGGCCGGGCTATTGACGCGCCTCTAACCAGCCGTACTTTACAGTAAGAACACGCGTTATTACATCCATCCTGTATTTTTATAAATGCTCTTGTATGGCCGTTTAGATCTGTAACAATGCCTTGATTTGTATCTTCTATGTTCACACTGTGAAGAGGGAATCAATGAAAGAGCTTATAGTATCTTTATCTTTATTTTCTATAACTTTATAGATTTCAGGCATGGATTTTAAAAGATTGATATCACGCGCTGACACGGCAAAACATCCGGTAACTATAATTTTAGACGCGGGGCTTTCTTTATGAATTTTTCTGATAGTTTTACGAAATTTAGCGTCAGCTTGACTTGTGACTGTGCAGGAATTTATGATTACGATATCAGAATAAAAATACGGTGTTTCATTATATCCGCGCCGTAGCAGTGATTCATGGATAGTCTGAGATTCATATTGGTTAACCTTGCATCCAAATGTTATTATGGAAAAAGAATGGTTATTCATTATGATTTATTATTTTGTAATTACTAGGCGGTTACTAATAAACCTGATAAATCCGGATTTTGCAATAGGCCGCCGGTAAAATGTCTCTAAATTTTTGATACTACTCAGTTACGCTCGCAAAAATATCCTAAA
>JYNY01000599.1 GCA_000954095.1 Candidatus Omnitrophus magneticus
AAAAAAAATGTATTTTTTCCCATTTCATTGTCTCTAACAAAATTTTTAAGTTTTTACTCTTCGGTTCCATCGCCTACTAAGACACAAATAAATGGACGTTTAATTTCTTTTTTTATTTTCAATAACGACTTTAAAAGCACCATATGCCCTTTAAGTTCTATGAAAAGCCCTATAATTCCTATAATAACAGGTTCTTTAGAGAGCTTTAAATTTTCAAGCAAATAGGCGCTCCTAACATTCACGGAGTTAAATAAATCCGTATCTATTCCGTT
>JYNY01000600.1 GCA_000954095.1 Candidatus Omnitrophus magneticus
TTAGAAGATGTACGACGATGGTATAACGGTTACAATTTTAGAGGAGTAACAATATATAATCCATGGTCTATCGTTAGTTACGCGTCTACGCCTGAAGACGGATTACAGCCCTATTGGGGAAACACCGCGAATAGCGCAATTATTCACGAACTTATGACAAGAGGGGGCGTTGAATTAAGAGAAGAATTAGAAAAATTAATAAAAGGAGAAGTCTTGGACGGAAAAGAAATAGAAGAAAATACCATCTTCTCCGACATTAAAGACAATGACGACTTAGTCTGGAGTTTTCTATTATTGAGCGGATATTTAACATATGAAAAAATAGTTTATAGCGAAGATACCGCGAATTTTCTTTGTGATTTAAAAGTTCCTAATAAAGAAATTTGTTCAATCTATAAAGGTATAATAAAAAAATGGTTTGGCGCGCGTATTGAAGAACAATCACAAAGAAAAATGTTACTTGCTTTACGAACTGGAGACATAGACACCTTTGAAGAAATATTTTCAGAATTTGTGATGAAAAGCCTTAGTTATTTTGACACAGGGAAAGACCACTCAGAAAAGGTATATAAATCATTTGTCCTTGGATTACTTATAGCTTTGGCTGATAAATACGAGATAGAGAATGAAAAAGAAGCAGGTAGAGGGCGTAGCGACTTAATTTTAACCCCAAAAAATAAAACTGACTTCGGAATAATAATTGAGTTTAAAAAAGTAGACGCGCGCAAAAAAGAAAAAATGCCGCAAGCCGTAAAAGCCGCGTTTAAACAGATAGAAGAAAAACAATACGATTTGGTTAACAGTAGAATATTTACCGGCATATGCACCGGACATTAATCCGATAGAAAATGCATGGAGTAATCTTAAAGGACAAGAACTTGCTAATCGCTGTGAAAATGATCTTACCGAATTAAAAAATATATCAAAAAAAGGATTGCGCAGAATTCAATTTAAAAAAGAACTATTAAACGGTTTTTTACATCATGCCGGCCTTTTTTTTGATTAGATGGCTACAGTATTATGCGAGATTCAATAATAGTTCTAAGAACTCTAAATAACCCATACTTTTTTGTTTTGCTAAAGACAAGCGTTCTTCGAGAGAATTGCAGATTCCAGATAATTTAAAATCTTTTAATCTATTTTTAAGCGAATTCATATTCAAGCGCCTCCTCTTTTGCAAATTCGACAGGTAAAGAATAAGAGCCATTAGAGCAAATCTTTTTAATAATTTTGTAACTGTAAACTTGATAAGCAAGAGCTCTTTTACAAGCAGAATCAACGACACCGCCGGGATATGTATTTAATAAAGATATTATTCCTTGTACTTTCCTTGACCAAAGATTAGGCGAGTCTTTTAAAATAGCAAAAAACATTTGTTCAGCAAAAGGTCCGATATTGTGCATTTTAGCTTGATATTTTTCTTGATATTCTGTTTCGGAATAAAGTTTATATTTTGGATAATGACTGTTGCTTGTAGAGAAAAGACCTTTACCAGATATAGTTGGATGAGTAGCAATTAATTTATTTTCATAATAGATTTTGACAAAAGATTTAGTTTTTTCGATCTCAAGTATTTTACCTACATATTCAAAAGGAGCAGAATAATAATTGTAATCAATAAATACATGGCAATCATGGTAAAGTTTTCTTGTGCCGACTTTAGCGATTTCAAAATTATTTAGAGGAAGCGGCAATAATAAATGTTTTTCTTCGGCATGAAAAACTTCTTTAGGGATTTTCCGAGTAGTGCCGTGAACTCTGCGATTGCAAGTGTTTTCGAGCCAATATAAAATCTGACGGTCTAAATCATCACCATCTTTAAATTGCCGGCCTAATACAAAATTGTTTTTAAAATATTTTATCCCTGATTCTACCTTACCTTTATCGTTGGGGCGATAAATTCTGCACGGAATGGATGTAAATCCATAATGCGCAGAAAAATCTTTATAAAGCTGTTGAAAGATGGGTTCATAAAAATTAGCTTCTAATATTGCTGCCTTTAAATTATCAATTCGAACAGTTTTAGGTATGCCACTAAAATATTTAAAAGCATTTTTATGACAATTTATAAAAGTTTCAACTGTTTGATCGTAAGTTTTTTCATAATAATCTAATCTAGAATAACTCAGTTTCATGTTAAATACCCAAGTTTTACGACGTTTCCCGTTGATATCAGTAGTGAGGCCAATATACCCAAAATCAACTTGAGCTTCTTCTGCTGGTTCTGTATGAATGCGAACAAATATATTTTCTTTCCTTTTAATACCTGCTAAAAAGCGTTTAATAGCTGAATAAGATATTTTTACTTCAATTTCACGCAGTTTTTGATAAATCAAAATCCCGCTTAATCCTTGTTCCATCCACTCAATAATTTGTTCTCGATAGGTATCGAGTTTTTGAGGATGAGGTTTTTTGATTGGAAAACTTTGATTAGATTTAATACGTTTAATTATCTTATCAACAGTTTTCCAATCATGTTTAACATCACGCGCTATTTGAGATTTGTTAAGACCTTTTTCAAGTAAAGATTTAATAGTAATATACATGGCAACTCCTAACATATTAACCACCCCCGTATATAGTTTAACTATAAATAGGGATGGAAGGTTAAAAAAATAAAAATTTTAGAAGGGGGATCCCCCTTCTACCTTCAAATAAACATCATAATAAAGCAAATACTTTTATTGGTTTATCGCTATGGAATTTTCTTGCGCCTTGGGTATGGAATTTATTTTAGCCTTGAGGATCCTCTTTCTTTCAGAGAAGTTGTATTGTTGAGAGCTCCTGAATTATCAACTTTATGCGACACGATAAAAAACACGCCACTCAACACCGAAATTACAAACTACGAAAAATTTCATGGCCGTCTTACAGAATATTTACAAGAATACTTGTTACACGGAGGATACTTACCCGCTATCTCTGAATACCTTATAAAAAAAACTATTTCAAAAGCAATCTTCGATATTTATATTCAGTGGATTATCGGAGACATTTTAAAACATAATAAAAACGAAAACTATTTATATGAAATATTTAAAGGAATAAACACTACTTACGGTTCACAGATTTCTTGGAATAATATATCAAAACATCTATCAATAGAACACCAATCCTGTCCGATAAAACTATTTCACCAAAAAACTAGTTGAAATTCCTTAATTTTAAAATCAGAAATTCTGGCTGGTGTTGCGCTTAACAGATCTATCAATGTCAACCTTGATAATAATGCTTCTTTTATTATCCTATGCAAATAAAATAACGATTTTTCATATTTAGATTGGTATTTTATATATGTCAAAAGTAAATAATATATCATCGCTATCCAGACTTGACTCATCACCGCATTTTTACTTGTTCCCAAAAATGTTTTTATTTGTAAATTCTGTTTTATCCATCTAAAAAATATTTCTATTTGCCATCTTGTTTTATATATTTGTACGATCGTTTTAGCTGACAGTTTAAAATTGTTGGTAACAATACTAACTACTTCGTCACTTTTTTCATCTAAAAATCTTATCATTCTTAAATTCTTTTCATATTTTTTATTTTCTAGTTTTATTTTTTTATCAGACAATATCCCGTCTTTCATTGCCTCTAGATGCTGTCCGAGAACTGTATATTTTAGATTGTTTTTTAATTTAGTCACAAAATAACTCTTAGAAAAGTCAATATTACTCCATAGTTCAAGGTCTGTATACGCACGGTCAAAACAATATATGCTGTCCGGTTTAATATTTAATTTATCCTTAGCTATTCTTATATCAGAAATATTCCCTTCAGTTATCACTG
>JYNY01000601.1 GCA_000954095.1 Candidatus Omnitrophus magneticus
GAAAGATCATTAAGATATGTAACAATCTTGCTTGGCTCTAACGCGTCTCCAGCGGCTTGCACGACAAAAGATGTGGCGCGGTTTATTTTTTTAATGAGAAGGCTGGCCAGCCATCTTGATTTCGCTATTGAGGTTGCTAACAAAGAATCGAACGACAACCCGGGTTATTACATACCATTTGCTCACGCGAGACTTTGCACTTCGCCTAGAGGGGAAAAATAATCCTTCTT
>JYNY01000602.1 GCA_000954095.1 Candidatus Omnitrophus magneticus
ATAGTTGGCAAGGCCTTTGTTCAGAAATCTACCCGCACCCCCGCCTTACCGCCGACCCCCTTGCGATCGTTGGATTCCGCGAAACCGTACCCCTCAACAAACGGATGCACCTCGATCCCGGGCTTCTTCTCTTCGCGCTTCTGGTCAATCGTTACCTGCGATCCGGGTTGCGCAATAATATGAGTCTCCTGCTTTGTAGTCTCGGTCGACATAAAGAACGCCTTGTAAATCGTCAACCCGATGAGCCCGATCGCCGCAATGCCGATCGCGTAGCGCGCGGTCTTAACCCACGGCAACCATTGACCGAAACTGCCCAGAAACTTAAGAAGACTGAACTTTTCCTGATCCGCCATTCTTCACCATCCCTTTAAGTGAAAGATAAAAAAACATTCCCAGCCCACCGACTGCTACGCCGAGCGCAAAAGCAATAAGCAACTTGATCATAATCATTTCGACACCTCCTGTTTAACTTCCGATTTTTCAAGAATGCCCTGCATAATATCCATGTCCCTGACCAAATCACGCCTGATCAACTCATGCATACTGAGCTTATACAGCATGCTCTTGTGATCCCTGATCACCAAAGCGAGCCGCTTATACTCGTGCAGGTCAATTTCGAGCCTTACCTTTTCCATATTCCGCCTTTAAGTCATTCCTTAAGTCATCGATCGCCTTAATGATCCGGTCGTTTTCTTTTTCGATAAATCGGCTTTGAAGATCAAACTCCGCCTTAGACACATAAAGACTGCGCGGCATGTGAATCTCGTCGTTCGCCAAATGATGAAACAACTTGTCATCAACGCGCCCCACTTGAGCCATGATATTGCCGAGCATGAATATCGCGATTGTTACCAAGACCGGCGTTATATACTTAGTCCAACTTTCTTTCATCCGAGGGGTTCCTCTTCCACCGGCTTAATCTTTGCCGCTTCGATATCGCTTAAATCTTTATCCAGATCGGCAATCTGACGCTCAATGAGTTGTTTGTGTTTAATAAGCTCCTGCCGATGACTCTGAATCTTCGCCTTCGGATATTCCGCGATTTTGCCATCTGGATACTGCACAACTTTCTTTTCATCTTTGAACTCAACTGTAATGTTAGGCATTTAATCCTCCTTTACACGCCGCCACGAACAGGACGGACGTATTCATAGTAGTTACGATCCTCTGCGCCGCGCATTCCATCATAAAAATATATGAACCACGCGTAATAATCGTATGGCTCAAGAAGCGTCGATGACCAATACCCTGATGATTGGGCGTTGGGAAAGTACATACCGTCTATGACGTTTCCATATGTCCCAAAGTTAATCAGCGATTCCAACTCTCGAATATTGGGAAGCCGCCAATCCTGATATCCTGCATAATCAAGATTCTCGCAATTGTTAATCGCGTCATACCAAGACATCGTGTTTGGCATACCCGGAGATCCCCAAGGCCCATAAAGCTCTGACGGATCCTTAACCCACATAAGGCCGGTTAAGTTATCTGTAACTGTGCCGTCGCCGTTATCATTAAACCTTGATCCTGAAGGAGCGACACCTTTCTGATACGTTGCGTCATCACCCCAGTAACGCGACCAACCCTGACCTGTTTTAATCACGCCAGCATTGAAATACTGAGGCGGCGGGGTTATATTTTCAATTTTGTACGTTCTCGATTGCTGAATATGCATGTCATCCTCCTAACTTTCGTAAGTCACGGACAGTTTTCCGGCACTTGTGCTTTGCTTAATTGCCCGAAATTTCCGTATCAGGTAAATACTCTTTAACTCCAAAAAGTCCGAATCCAACAATGGATGACCCGTTGTATCCGTTGGATCCAGACCATCAATGCGATATCGCATCGCGCCGCCCTCAGCTGTAATAAACGCCTTCGCGGCCGCATCCCCAACAGCAGGGTCATAGATCGCCGAATTTAAACTCGCTACCCCCACATCAACACTGATCTCCTCAAAACCAATAGAATCTCCAATCATGGCTTTTGCTCCTTTCTAAGTGCTGTTAATATTTCCTCGTTTTGTTTAGCCACGTCCACCAAGACCTGACCTACCTTATAAAGCATCCGCTCCCTGCGGTCGCCCAACTCCACCGTCAAATACCTCGCCGCCTCGTCATGTTCGAGCCTGCATAACTTGCAGTATTTCTCGATCGGCTGAACAAGATCACCGTTCACCTTGTGATGCGTGATGTCATATCT
>JYNY01000603.1 GCA_000954095.1 Candidatus Omnitrophus magneticus
TAGATTCCTGCTTGCGCAGGAATGACAGCAGGTTGACGCTATTTTTACTAGTTCAACTCCACTTTTAAAATGCGCTACTCGTTTTGACACAGCCTCTTTCGCGGGACCGCCAGAACGAAAGGCGGAATGACAGAATGGGGGTTGCTAAACGGCACAGAAAAATTTATTATTATCAGCTTAGTGATTACAAAAAACTCAAATCATAATTACACAATAGACTTCGATAAAAACAGCCTAAATTTTGCCGAAGGCCTATCGCGAAATTTTAGTTTAATTTCGATCCATAAACTTTCTATGCCATATTTCTAAACAAATAAGCACCCATAATAATTTACTATTATCTTGCTTACCGCTTAGATGCCTCTCTGCCATATTTTTTATAATATCATATTTAAAATAGCCTCTTTTCTTGACAGCTGTTTCAGATAAATACTCTTCAATAACAGGTTTAAAGCCGCTCTTAAGCCACTTCTTTAATGGAACAGAGAACCCTTTTTTTCTTCCATGAACAACTTCTTTCGGCAGTTTATCCGCCATAATTTTACGCAAAATATATTTTGATTCAAACCCTTGCAATTTATATTTACTAGAAAGTGCGGAAGCAAATTCAAGAAATTTATGATCAAGAAAAGGAACCCGAACCTCAAGAGAATTAGCCATACTCATCCGGTCAACTTTAGTAAGATAATCATTCGGAAGGATTGTCTTCATGTCTATATACGTACAGGCATTAATAAAATCATCGCTTTTATAACGATTAATCAAACGGCCGTATTTATTGATAGAGTCCAACGCTAAACAATTTTTAAACCGCGCGTCTAAATACAGCTTATGTTTTAATTCATTAGAAAAAGCGCTAAGCCAAAAGGCGTGCGCGTCTCCGGGAGGAAATTTTCCCATTTTAGACAGTCTTTTTAAAGCTGATATAAAC
>JYNY01000604.1 GCA_000954095.1 Candidatus Omnitrophus magneticus
AAATAATACATGGATGAAGGAGAGCTGCTTAATATCTCGACGACATATGATCATGGGGCTTCAAGCAATGTTGCGCGATCAAGTTGATCCCGACCCGGAAGCTTATGACCCCGGCATATTTGAAACGTACTGGGAATTATGCGTTAAGGCATTGATCGCTGAGTTTGAGTCGCTGATATACATGTCATTTTAAAAGCAGCCCTCCGTACTTATCCCAACCGCAGGCGATTTTGATTGACTGCCCTTCCATTTATGCTAATCTATGTATAGAGTTGTGGAGGGTTGATAATGACTAACTTCAAAGAATTTCTCACCGTAAAGATGCCGCGAAAATCTTAGGCGTCTCAATAATGACGCTTCATAGATGGGATGATAAGGGGAAGCTTAAATCCTTCAGACATCCTATTAATAACTATAGATTGTATAAAG
>JYNY01000605.1 GCA_000954095.1 Candidatus Omnitrophus magneticus
ATAGAGTAGGGTCTATTTTTCCAAAAGTCACTGCCAAAGGCACATTCATATCTTTCAAATAATGTTCATACCAGCGTTATGGCTTCTTCCACGTTAGACACCAAGCTAACTTACAGCTTCTTCGAGTCTAGCATTGTAATCGTGTTACTTATGCTTCACACTTTCTGAATTGTCTCTGCTAAGACTCCTTGATACTCTAACGCGGCAGGAATTACAAGAGTCTTCGCGATAGTTATAGCGCAATTTGCTTCCATAGCTATAGTCATTTCATACGCGTGATGATACACATCGTTTCTTGATTTAAATTCTTCTTTTGTAAGAACGCCATATTTTTCAAATAAAGCTCCATATTTTTTATCTTTTTCAATAACTTCCAAAGTATCAGGCGTGTTGCGTAAATTAGGCAATCCGCGCTTCTCCGCTTCTTTTGTCCATTCCGCACTGTAATTATCGCCATTAAAAATAATACGTTTATGTTTCTTCACTATACCCTGAAGAATGCCTTGCAATGTATCATTAAAATTTTTGCCTTTACTTACAGCTGTTTCTAACTCTGAACAAATCTCATCTACGGCTTCTGCGAAAATTGTATTGATCACTATATTCGCGCCTGAACAACTTTGGCTAGAAC
>JYNY01000607.1 GCA_000954095.1 Candidatus Omnitrophus magneticus
CGTTACTATAATCCGCGTTCGCGTAACTTATCTTTTTCTTTACCACATTTGTCGCGCCGTGATATTCGTACCAATACCCGCTCGCGCCGTATGTATCAGGACTTCCTAATACCTGATAATCAACTCTCCCGTATCCTTGCGCGTTATAGTTTTCATTTTTATAATGATAATACACATTGCCTGAACCGTCCGCGTTTACTAATGTTGTTGATTCCAAATAATTTGTCCCGTCATTGTAATATGTGTATTTGTTAGTCAAGTTGCCGCTCGCGTCAAATTCATACACCCTTAACATTGTTGTTAAAATGGGATTTAAAGAGTCGCTGTAATCCGCGTTCGCGTAACTTATCTTTTTCTTTACCACATTTGTCGCGCCGTGATATTCATACCAATATCCGCTCGCACCGTCTGAATCCGCGGTATTTAATACTTGATAATCTATTCTTCCATATCCTTGGCTATTATAATTTTCATTCATATAATGATAATATCTATTGCCGTATGTATCCGCGCTCGCTAGTGTAGCAGATTCTAAATAATTCGTAGTGTCATTATAATATGTATAATTAACTACCTCATTGCCTGACGCGTCATATTCATATATTCTCACCCGTCCTGTCATCTTTGGATCTAATGGATCGCTGTAATCAATATCCGCGTAACCAATCTTTTTACTAACAACCCCTGTAGCGCCATAATATTCATAATAATATCCTTCAGCTCCATCAGAATCTACTGTATCTAATATCCATGTAGCGCCAGTTATAGTTCCATCATTATTGCCAATAGTATCATTCAAGATACTTCCTGTACCGGGCGTTCCATCCCATCTTGATACTAATCCATTTGATACTGTCTTTTTATCGTATAAATCATTAGCATCCGTTGAACTTAAGACACGATTATATTGGCTTATATTTTTAATTTCTCCATTAAAATAATATCCGCCGCCTGAATATCTACCCAGATAAACATTGCTTGAAAAAGACAAATTACTAGAATTTGTTTTAGTATTACTTTCTCCAACACCGTCCACATAAACTGTCATTCCTGTGTCTCTATCCATTACTGCCGCGATATGATGCCAAGCGCCGTCCGCTATATTCGTGGAATGCTGAATATAATTATTCGCGACTGAAAATCCTATTTGTTGTTGATATATTTCTATATAAACAAAATTTATGCCATTTGCTGAATATATCATGTATTCATTATTGTCTGACACGCTTGTCTTTATCCACATAGATATACTAAAATCTTCTGTACCGGGGTCTAAAGAACTATCCGTTCCTAAATTCACGGAATCATTCCCATCAAATAAAAGAGCTGTTTCAGGATGTCTCATCGCTTGATAATCAAGCCTTCCATAGCCCTGACTATTATAGTTTTCATTTTTATAATGATAATACAAATTTTCAAACGTGTCAGGAGTGGCATATGTAGCAGACTCTAAATAATTTGTTCCATCTATGTTATTGTAATATGTATACAACGCTGTCTCATTACCGCTCGCGTCATATTCATATATTCTCACATATGTAGTAAAATTCGGGCTTAACACGTTACTATAATCCGCGTTCGCGTAACTTATCTTTTTCTTTACCACATTTGTCGCGCCGTGATATTCGTACCAATACCCGCTCGCGCCGTATGTATCAGGACTTCCTAATACCTGATAATCAACTCTCCCGTATCCTTGCGCGTTATAGTTTTCATTGTAATAATGATAATACACATTTCCAAACGCGTCTGGACCGGAATGTGTCGCTGACTCTAAATAATTTGTTCCGTCATTGTAATATGTGTATTTATCTATTAAATTCCCGCTCGCGTCATAATCATACACTCTTAATTTTGTTGTTAATACCGGATTTAATGGATCGCTGTAATCCGCGTTCGCGTAGCTTATCTTTTGCTCTACCACATTTGTCACGCCATGATAATCATACCAATATCCGCTTGCGCCGTCTGTATCCGCGGTATTTAACACTTGATAATCTATTCTTCCATACCCCTGACTCGCATAATTTTCGTTATAATAATGATAATACACATTGCCGTATGTATCCGCGCTACCTAAAGTTGCTGACTCTAAATAATAAACTCCGTCATTGTAATAAGTATACTTAGATATTAAATTGCCGCTCGCGTCATATTGCGCGACCCAAACTATACTGCTAAAAGATGGACTTGATGGATTAGTATAATTAGTATTAACGTAAGCTGTTATTTTCTGTATATTTGTTGTACCGGTATAATACTCATAATAATATCCATTTGCGCCATAAGTATCAGCTGTATTCAAAACTTGAAAATCAACTCTTCCATATCCTTGCCCGCCAAAATCTTCATCTATATAATGATAATAAATATTCCCAGATATATCCGCTGTCCCAAGCATTTTAGATTCCATGCGATGAGAATCATAATAATATGTGTATTTTTCTAGTATTGTGGAACCGTTTGTGCCATAAACAATCTTTTCTTTTATTGCCCAAACATTTGTTGTTGGATCTAAATTTACTTGTTCATCATTATGATAATAAATCCATCTTGTCCTTAAATCAGAAGACACAACATCAGAACGCACGCCATCTTTAGCGAATACGTCATAAGAACCTGTATATTCATCTATGGTAACAAAGCTATTATCCCAATTGTATGTTTTATATGATTGAGAAGAACTGTCATATGTTAATGTAACTCTTCCTTTGCCATAAGAACGCCAATCTTCATCTAAATATTCGGTTATATCCCCTGTTGATTCCCATTGTCTCCTCAATAATTTTGAAGTTTCATAATATTCCTGACTATCTATCGGCGCGGAATAAAACCATTCATTCATACTTGTAAAATCATTACTTCCTAAAACATATTGCGGTTGCCCATCATCACCCCATAAAAACGCGCCTGAATAACCGTTTTTATAAATAGTAAGCATTTTTTCTGTTATTGTTTGATTGTTATCAGTATCCTGCAATGGCTCCAATTCTCCAACAATTACAGGTTTTGAACCAAAATTCCCAGCAGAATAGTCTAATTCTTTTCCATTATTTTCCATGCTGTTATAATAATGAAATTGATACATATCTAATCCATTATCAGAAGTAACGCCTAACGCGCTGTCAGTCCAATATGTAGCTAAATATTCTCTATCTTGACTGCCTAATGTAACAATTGAACCGGGCGCGGCAGTATGTATCTCTGTTATAAAATCTTTTACAAATGTCTGTAATTCAGGAAATGTAATAGAAGTTTTATGCTCGATTTCTTCAGGCTCATTCATTATATCCCAAGCCCAAATACTAGTTTCATTTTTATAATTCGCCACAAAATCTCCCATTAAACTAATAAACGCGGCTCTTTTGCCGGAATCTGTAATGAGATCACTATGTTCACCCACTTGAATCGCGCCTTCAGTTGAAACACCATCCGCCATAGTATGATCAAGAAGTACAGGCATAAGTTTAACACCAAACGCTTTCGCGACTTCTATAAGTTTATCCATATCTTCATAAACTTTATTCGTAAATCCTGTAGGATTTCCCGATCCGTCAAACACGACTCCAGACCTTAAATCACTAAACAAAAATACCCGGACATATCCTCCTTGCCGTTTTTGCATAGCAGTTACTAAGTTCCCAAAATTTGATGATGAACTAAATCCGTTATGTGTTCCCGCCTGCGCGCCAAGAGTACCAAGCCCTAAATCATACCCATACGAAACCCACGGCAAATTACTTCCAAAATTAAAGTCCTCTGGGAATGTACTTTGTTGTAAAGTAGCTAAAGATGAATCATGTCTCCAATAATTTAAATGGTCATAATCACGTTTATACGCGCCGGTTAAATTATAACTACCATCATAAACATATGACGTGAATTTCCAATCTGTGTCTAGCTTAGTATTAACATAAGAATTACTAGATCCATCTAAAAGATATGTGTATTCTGTCCCGCTGTCACCAGCTGAAGGATCATTAACTTTTTTATAGTACATACTTAAGGTTAAATACCAATAAGTATTAAGAAGAGTTGAAGAAGAACGCTTGTATTCATATTTATATTCCACATTTGATGTTGTACCGTTATAAACATAAGTATAATATCTGTCAGTAGGGACATCTTCATATTTAGTCACTCTTCCTAATGAATCATACTCATATCTATTTCTCATTACCCAACCGTTACTCGCTGTATCCAAATTCATCATTTCAGAACTATGATCATACGTAGTAGCATTGTTAATTCCGAAGTCTTAACAGCGCTACGACCATCGCTTCCCGCTACTGGATTATAAACACCTGTATATTCGGTAACTGTTACAGTTGTAGCGCCCCAATCATAAGTTTTATAAACTCCATAAGCCGGATTGTATACTAAAGTATTTCTGCCATACCCAAGTGCTATCCAGTTTTCATTTAAATATTCATATATATCGCTATTACTAGATTCATATTTTCTTTTTAATAAAGCTGTATCGCTGTAATACTCTGTGTCTTGCGCGAAAGTAGCGCCATGTATTGTTCCATCATTATTTCCAACAGTGTCTTCTAAAGTGCTTCCGGTCACTGTTCCTATCCAATTCGCTACTAAGCCGCTGGAAACAGAATTCCCCGCGTATAAATTTAAAACATCCGCGTTTGTTATCATTCTGTTATATACGCTCACATCTGATAAATCCCCGTTAAAATAATAATTTCCACCGGAATATCTTCCTAAATAAAC
Organism: Candidatus Omnitrophus magneticus; assembly: GCA_000954095.1. GTDB lineage: Bacteria > Omnitrophota > Gorgyraeia > Tantalellales > Tantalellaceae > Omnitrophus_A > Omnitrophus_A magneticus. The sequence continues at coordinate 4,729 of JYNY01000607.1, forward strand.
ATTACTTGTAAACTGTAAATCGCTTGTATCAGCGCTACCGCCCATTTCCGCGTTTCCATCCACGATTACCTTCATTCCAGAATCTCTATCCATAATTGCTACAACATGATGCCACTCACCGTCCGCGATATTAACGCTATGCTGATAATAACTGTTACCTACTGAAAATCCTATTTTTTGCTGATATACTTCCAAATACACAGCTTCCGCTCCATGCGCGGAATATATCATATACTCGCCATTATCACTCACACTTGTTTTAACCCAAACTGATATACTGAAATCGCCTGTACCCGGATCCAATGAAGTATTTGTTCCTAAATCAACATAATCATTGCCGTCAAAAATAAGAGACGCGTTAGGTTCTTTTGGTGTCACGCTTCCAACCCACGCGGCACCTTGTATAGTTCCATTGTTAGTCCCCTTTTCATCATCAAGAGAACTCCCGTTACCCGGTAATCCCGCCCATTTTGAAACTAAATCATTTGTGACATTAAGCCCGCCATATAAATATTTCACATCTAATTTAGTCAACGCGCGGCTATACACGCTTGTGTCGCCTATTTCGCCGTCCCAATAATAATTTCCACCGGAATATTTTCCAAGATATGTGTTACTCGTAAATTGTATATCCGTAGTGTTAGCGCTACCGCCTGTCTCTAAAGACTCATCCACATATACCTTCATACCAGCGTCTCTATCCATAACCGCTACAACATGATGCCATGCTCCGTCCGCAATATTAACGCTATGCTGATAATAACTACTTCCTACTGAAAAACCTATTTTCCCCTGATACATCTCCAAATAAACAGTTTCCGTTCCATGCGCCGAATATATCATGTATTCGCCAGAGCCACTATTACTTGTTTTCACCCAAGTTGATATAGTAAAATCATTCGTTCCCGGATCCAAAGAAGTATCTGTCCCGAAATCAACATAATCATTCCCATTAAAGGATAAATAAACTTCAGGTTCTTTTCGTGTTATTGTGGATATATCAACCCATTTAGCGCCGTTTATCGTGCCATCATTAGTTCCATTTATATCATCTATAGTACTTCCTGTCCCCGGTGTATTATTCCATCTTGAAATTAAACCGCTCGTTACACTTGTGCCGCCATATAAGTCTATCGCGTCCTGACTGGTTAAAGCGCGGTTATACACGCTTACATCGCCTATTTCTCCATCAAAATAATATCCGCCGCCTGAATATTTACCTAAATAAATATTACTTGTAAATTGTAAATCTGTCGTATTTTCTGAACCGCCTGTCTCTCCCAACCTATCCACGTATACTTTCATGCCTATATCTCTATCCATTACCGCCACAACATGATGCCACTCGCCGTCCGCGATATTTGCTCCGTGCTGATAATAACTACTTCCTACTGAAAAACCTATTTTTCCCTGATACACTTCTAAATAAACAACATCTGAACCTTGCGCGGAGTATATCATGTATTCGCCGTTATCATTCATTGTTGTTTTAACCCACGCTGATATACTAAAATCACCTGTACCCGGATCCAAAGAACTATCTGTTCCTAAATCAACATAATCATTACCATCAAATAATAATGAAATCGATGGATCATTAGATGTAACACTTCCAACCCACCCGGCACCATGAATAGCGCCTTTATTATTGCTAGAAGTCTGATCGTATAGAGAAATGCCTGTACTAGGAGAGCCTGTCCAATTCCCAATTAAACCTGTTGAAATTGTTGTTCCCTCATATAAACTAGAAACATCAACACCTGATAATTCTTTATTATAAATTTTGACATCAGCTATTTCTCCATCAAAATAATATCCGCCGCCTGAATATTTACCTAAATAAATATCGCTGGTAAATTGTAAATCTGTTGTTTCAGAAGAACCTCCGTTTTCTGCTGTTTTATCAACATAAATAGTAATACCCTCATCTCTATTCATAACCGCGACAACATGATGCCACGAGCCATCCGCGATATTAGCACTATGTTCATAATATGTTCCGCCCACTGAAAAATTAATTTTTTGCTGGTACACTTCCATATAAACAGTAGTTGTGCCATGCGCTGAAAAAATCATATGTTCCCCGCTGTCAGATATAGAAGTTTTAACCCATAAAGAAATAGAAAAATCTGATGTGCCCGGATCTAATGTAGCGGGTGTGCCAAAATCAACATAATCATTTACTCCGTCAAAATCTAGAGAAACTGTCGGAGTGTTAGGTGTGCCGCCAGTCCAAACAGATCCAATAATTGTTCCATTATTAGTACCGTTAGAATCTTGAACTATACTTCCACTCGAATCATCCATCTGCCATTTACCAATTAATCCATTAGAAACTTCTGTCCCGCTGTAAATATTACTCACATCTGTATTATCAAGAACGCGATTATAAATCCTAGCCTTCGCTAATTCGCCGTCAAAATAATATCCATTGCCTGAATATCTTCCAAAATACGCGTTGCTGGTAAAAGTTAAATCAGAAGTTTCAGATGTCCCACCGCCTTCCATTGCTCCATCAACATAAATTTTTATTCCCAAATCGCGGTCTATCACTCCTACAATATGATGCCAATCGCCGTCCGCGATATTCGCGGTATGCTGATACCATACATTCCCTACTGACATGTTTATTTTTTGTTGATATACTTCCAAATAAACAGGATTAGCTCCATGCGCGGAATAAATCATATGTTCGCCATTGTCAGTAATTGATGTTTTTATCCATATTGAAATACTAAAATCTCCTGTACCCGGATCTAGAGTGCTGTCAGTTCCTAAATTCACGCAATCATTATCCCCGTCAAATTTTAAAGAAACATTAGGAGTATCCGCTGTAAGACTTTGAACATTAACTCCTCCCTTCCAAATTGGGCCTGCAATCACGCCGTTATTAACACCAGTATTATCAATAGCTATGTTCCCCGCGCCTTCCTCTAATTTCCAATTAGCAACTAACCCCGTAGCTACACTAGTTCCCCCATAAATATTATTTATATCTCCTGAAGTAAGTGCCTGATTAAAAATCTGAACATCCGCTATTCCGCCGTCAAAATAATATCCGCCGCTCGAGTATCTGCCAATATAAAAATCACTTGTAAATTGTAAATCTGAATTATCCGCTGATCCGCCAGCTTCAGCGACACCGTCAATATAAAGAGTAATACCTGAACTTCTATCCACCACAGCCGCCACATGATGCCACGCGCCGTCAGCAATATTCACACTTGACTCGAACCATGTTGAACCAAAAGACATATTTATCCGGCGCTGGTATACTTCCATATACATAGGAGAAAGCCCCATTGCCGATAATATCATATGCTCTCCATCATCAGTAATATCTGTTTTAATCCACGTGGTAATAGTGAAATTCCCTGTGCCTAAATCTAGGCTGGAATCAGTTCCGCAATTAACATAATCATTACTGCCGTCAAAATCCAAATACGTTACAGGACTAGCAACCGCATTTAAATACCACAAACTAAAAACAGCAAGGAATGAAACAACGATATTACAATATTTTTTTACAGCTCTACGATATTTCATATTTCTCATCCTCCATAAATTTTTTATACTTAAAAATAATTTTTTAAAAAAAAATAGACTATTTACT
>JYNY01000608.1 GCA_000954095.1 Candidatus Omnitrophus magneticus
GGTACAATCCTTTCTGTCAGTCGCTTCTTTTTTAGCAACCTCAAACTCGAAATCAAGATGGCTGTCCCGCCTTCTCATTAAAAAAATCAACCGCGCCACATCAACGCCAATCTCCTCAATGATTTCCCTTAAAGAAATAAATTCCGCTCTACGTGTAGACATGGAAACCGCTACACCATTTCGAAGCAGTGTAGCCAACTGAACTATAAGAATATCTATAGAGGATTTATCATATCCCATAGCAGAAACAGCCGCTTTCATTCTGTTTATATATCCATGATGATCCGGCCCTAACAAGTCAATAATTTTCTCAAACTTCCGTAAATATTTATCTTTATGATACGCTATATCCGGCGCTAAATATGTATACGAACCATCGCTTTTACGAACAACCCGATCCTTATCATCTCCAAATGCCGTTGACTTAAACCATTTAGCTCCGTCTTGTTCATAAAGATAGCCGGCTTTTTCCAGCTCTTCTAAAGTGCGTTCGACAATTTTTCTTTCCTCAAATTCTGCTTGGCTTGTCCATACATCAAAATGAACCCTAAAATCTTCAAGGTCTTTTCTAATAAGATTCATTATGCTTTCTACTGCGTATTTTCTAAAAAAATTACTAGTTTTTTCTGTTTCTTCTAAAAACATTTCCCCGTGTTTTTCTTTTATTTCTTTAGCAATATCAATAACATATTCCCCGACATACCCGTCCTCCGGCAAACTATCCTCTTTCCCGCATAAATTCCTATACCTAATTTCTAGCGACTTTCCCAGCATATTAATCTGCCTGCCGCAGTCATTAAGATAATATTCTGTTGTCACGTCATATCCATTAAATTTTAATATTCGCGCTAAAGCATCGCCTATCGCGGCTTGTCTCGCGTGCGCAATCGTAAGAGGTCCTGTAGGATTCGCTGAAACAAATTCTATATTAACTCTCTTCCCGCCAAAGTCGCTATTCTGCCCAAACTTTTCTTTATTCTTAAATATTTCCAAAAGAATATTTTCATAATATTTATCAGAAAGCCAAAGATTAATAAACGCGCCTTTTACTTCAATACCGTCGATAAAAGAATTAATGTCGCTTCTCTGATTAAATATTTTTTTTATTTTTTCACTGATATGTTGAGCTAAAATGACAGGATTTGCTTTTACTTGTTTTGCTAAAACCATAGCGATATTGGAAGTGATATCCCCATGAAGTTTTTCTTTTGGGGCATCGAGGGAAATAAGAGAAGAAGAAATATCCGCACGACAAGCGGACTCTTCCGCGAAATATTGGTTTATGCCTTCGCTGAAGATTTGGATAATTTTTTCTTTAAAGTTTTTTTCAAGCATTTTTCATTAATTTCTTCTCTTGGAGCAGAGAGCCACAACCGTTCTATCCCATAAAAATTGCGCGCGTCTTTATAAAAAACATGCGCTATTACATCTCCCGCGTCAACCAATGTCCAAGAAGGATTATTTTTCCCCTCTAGGCGAGCGTTTTGCTTCCAGTTAACGGACAGCTCTTCGTCTATGGCTTTTGCTATTGACTGAACTCTTTTAGATGAACCAGCAGTAATCAACACAAAATAATTAAAAATATTAGCGGATTTGGTTAAATCTAAAACAAGAATATCTTCGCCTTCTTTTTCAAGCGCAACCCTAGCTATTGCATGCGCCTTTTCTAAGGCTAAATCTTTAATTTTTCTTTTTACCACAGATTACCTTTAGGTATAAAACATTGTAGGGACTCGATAATTTCGTGCCCCTACAATTTAATATCCTTTTAATAATTAAAATTCTTATTTACCCAATATGCGATATAAGCCTGTGCCGCAACTATTACAAGACCCTTTAATTGCTTTACGGCCGTTTTTCATAGTAACTTCCTGTGGGCTTTTCATTTCTTTCTTAGTTTTACATTTTACGCAATACGCCTCTGCCATACTCCACCTCCAAGTATAAAATAACAAATTCTCCTTACAAACAATGAAAATAAGTTTATCATACTCTCTTTAAAAGTCAAGAACCTTTCCTTGCAAAGAAATTTTTAGCATAAAAAAAACGGCTCACCAAAAAGGTGAGCCGTTTTCCCTCCCTGATCTCTTGCTTAAAAATAATTAGAAGTTAAGAGAAACAGATCCAACGACATCTGTAGCAACATCATCTTGGCTGTTAGCAAAATGATCGCCTGGGAAGAACCATGCTGTCAAAAGACCAAACTGCACATCTTCTGTGTAATCCCAAGTCAATGTAATATCTGCTTCACTACCAAGGTATTGCTCTTCATTCTGATTAACTACGGTTGTAGTTGACGCCCATTCTTCAGCAAGCCAGAAATTGCCAAAAGTACCTTTTAATGTAAGGCTATCTGTAGGCTCTACTTTACCTGTTAATAAAATCTGGTGCTGATTAGTTGTAGATGGGGAACTTCCAATCGCTGTTCTGCAATTTCTGGCTTGCTGAAGAATGGGCGTCATCTCAAGGTATTAGTA
>JYNY01000609.1 GCA_000954095.1 Candidatus Omnitrophus magneticus
TGTATGAAGACGATGACGAAACTCCGGAAAGTGCCGTAAAATCAGCTTTAACGCAAATAGAAGAACGTAAATACGACTTAGAACTCACATCCCGCGGCATCGAAAAAATAAAAAAACTCGCGATTGTGTTTCAAGGGAAAAAAGTTTGGGTGAAAGAAAATAATTCATGATCATAAATACGGTCCCGCTACATCTCTTACGTGTTTCAAAATAAATTTTCACGTGTTATACTTAATCACTAATTTATCCCAACAAATCATTTTTTTATGAATAACATAAAATCTTTAATAAAATCTACAGGACTTCTAAGCGTTTTTATTCTTTCAAGCCGAATAGTCGGATTTTTTCGAGATGTTGTATTCGCGCGGTTTTTTGGAACAAATATTTACGCTCAAGCATTTGTTGTAGCGTATAAACTTCCAAACATGTTCCGCGATATGGTAGGAGAAGGCGCGACTGATTCAGCTATTGTCCCTGTCCTTTCCGAGTATCGTCATAAAAAAACAGAAGAAGAATTCTGGTCTACCGCTAGAATTATATTCAATGTCATGCTTCTCACAGTGTTAATTTTAACGATTCTCGGTGTAATATTCGCCCCAAGCATTGTCCGCGTTATAGTTCCCGGATTTTCAAAAGACCCTGAAAAATTCAAAATAGCTGTACTTCTTACACGATGCGTTTTCCCATACATAATTTTTTTAGGAATAGTCGCGTATAGTAAAGGGGTGCTAAATTCTATCAATCATTTCACCATGCCGGCTATCGCTCCAGTCGCGCTTAATATCGTAATGATGATTTTTATGATTTTTTTATGCCCTGTAATCGGCATAATGGCCGTTGTCGCCGGAATTATTTTCGGAGGATTTATTCAAGTAGCTCTTCAAATGCCTATCTTAATAAAAAAAGGATTAAAATTTGACAAAACTTTTCGGCTCATTCATCCGGTATCTGCTAAAATCGTAAAATTAATTATACCGCGGATTTTAGGCTCCGCGCTTTATCAAGCAAGCATACTTATTGACACTGTCCTAGCGTCTCTAAGCGGAATAGTTGGGGTGGGCGGTGTTGCCGCGCTATATTACGCCCATAAACTTATACATCTGCCTATAGCACTTTTTGCTATCTCACTTTCAACAGCATCACTTCCCCGGCTTAGTAAAGAAATCGCTCTAAAAGATTTAGATCAATTTAAACATACGATACAATTTTCATTAAAAATTATTTTTACAGCCATGGCGCCGGCTACTATAGGATTCATGCTTTTATCTAAACCTATCATTATTATTTTATTCCAACGCGGAGAATTTAACGAATATTCCACTCTCATTACAGCGAACTCATTATTTTTTTACGCGTTAGGATTATTCGCCTACGCCGGAATAAAAATACTTGTAAACGCTTTCTACGCTATGGGCGACACAAAAACGCCTGTAAAAATATCATCGGTATCGCTGATTTTAAATTTTGTTTTAAATTTAATTTTAATGTGGCCATTTAAAATAGGAGGACTGGCGCTCGCGACATCTTTAGCCGCTATATATAATTTTTTTATGCTTTATTCACAGCTGGCGCGACGCGCCGAGGGGCTCGCTTCTCGCGAACTTCTTTTATACTGTAAAAAAATTTTAATTTCATCTCTTATAATGGGAATAAGTATTGTTATACTGAAAAAAATATTTTTAAATACAATTTCAAGCGATATTATGAGCGTTTTAAAAGTTTTAATAGTTATAGGAATTGCTAGTACAGTTTATTTAATAGCGGGTTATTTCACCGGTATGGAATTTACGAGGGATATTACTGTGTTTTTTAAAAAAAAAATAAACAGAGTAAAAAATTAAACCCAAAAAATATGAAATAAAATTTTATTCAGCTCCAACCTTAAAAAGAACAACAAAAACTGTCCTAAATAGTATTACAAAATCAAGCCATAACGACCACCTATCAATATAATTCAAATCCAGTTCAGCCCATTTATCAAAATCAGTAATTTTATTTCTGCCTTCTACCTGCCATAAACACGTAATTCCGGGGCGCATACTTAAACGTCTTCTCTGCCATCCGCGATATTCCGCGACTTCGCTTGGTATAGGAGGCCTTGGCCCAACAAGGCTCATGTCCCCTTCTAAAACATTCCACAATTGAGGCAACTCATCAATACTAGTTTTTCTAATAAAATTTCCAAACGGCGTAATGCGCGGGTCATCCTTTATTTTAAATACCGGACCTTTCATGAAATTCTTATTAAGTATTTCTTTACGGCGCGCTTCCGCGTCAACAACCATTGACCTGAATTTGTAACATGTAAATAACCGCCCATGAAGCCCCACTCTTTTTTGCGCGAACACAATAGGCCCGGGTGATGTAATTTTTATAACTATTACAGTAAATATAGTTATCGGCAAGGTTAAAATAATCAGTATTAAAGCGCCTACTATATCTATAATTCTTTTAAAAACCAGCGGCCATGACGGCATTGGTGTTGTCTTAAATACTAAAATCGGGATATCGCCAAGAATATCTATTTCTTTTTGCGCGAACATTAGTTCAAAAAGATCCGCGTAAAGCCATATCTCCGCACCGAATTCTTCACAGGTCAGAATGAACTCTTCTGTTTTATACAAAAACTGCTTTGACACCGCGATAACCGCGTTATCTATATTATTTTCCAACAATAAAGAATGAATATCACTATCTTTTTTAAATATTTTCACAGACTCTAATTTTCTAGATAAAGTCTTATAAATTGCTTCGCGTTTATCCATATATTGCACGGCAATTACAACATCCTTCCAACTTTGGAGATTTTGAAATGTTTGAGTGATTACACCATCTTTTGTTATATACCCCGCTGATTCTAATTCTTGAAATAGTCTTAAAGTATTAACCTGAAGCATTTCTAATTCATCTCTTTTTATAAAACCGTAAGAGATAGTCTCATTTTCAGCCGCCGTCTCGTCTAAAAAATATACACCTTTAATATTAAGCCCAAAATAAGCGTATTCTCTAATTTTATTTATAATTTTAGGCGCGAACTCTTTATCAGAAAATATTAAAACATTTCTCAAACCATCACCGCGCAATCTCGCGCGCATAAGAATTCTTCTCAATATAAATTCTTTCGTTAAAAGCATCACGAAATTCATGATGGAAAATATCCCTATCGCTAAACGCCCTAAAATATCAATTTTTAATAAATACAAAACTATAACGCAAATAGTAACGACTCTTATATTGACCTTAAAAATAATCCAGAAAACATCTTTAAATGGGCGGAGACGATTAGTGGGATAAAGCCCGTCAACATATAAAAAAATATTTATGAGAGGAAGAATAACTACGATAGCTCTTAAATAATCGTTAATGGTGGCTTGATATACAGGATAATAAAAATAAGGAACTATTTCTGACCTAATCCAGAAAGTGATGAACATACAGACAATAGCGATCATTGAATCACAAATAACATTTGCGGATCTTGTAAGATTTTTTTTGTATTTGAGCATTTGACTTTCCCGTTCCCCCATCTTTCATTCCTTAAAAAGCGCAAGAGGAATGACCGATGAGACTAATTCCAGATTACACAAACAAATATCATATTTAGCGTTCAATATAAAAGTATACATTACAAAAAAAAGATGTCTAGAAACACACCCGAATTTTTGCCAAATAATATTTTATATGATATACCTTCTTAAAAGAGGTGATTTTTATGAAAAAATCTTTTATACACACGGCTTTAATCGCTACAGGATTAACTGTTATATTAGCTGTAACGGCTTTTTCTATAGCAATATCTTTTCCGCGCAACGGTTTTTTATTTTTAAAATTAACAACAAGAAGCACCGGAATAAAAGAAAAAATAAACAAATATGAAGCATTCAATAAAAAACATGATAAATTTATTCCTGTAAAATTATCTTTGGCTCATTTCTATAAAATACTATATGAACACACGATTGGGAACCCTATTCAAACAGAAGAAGCTAAAGATTTTTTCACAAAAGCTGTCAATAAATATAACGAAATCTTGGCGCTCACGCCTACCAATCAAAAAGCCATGGCAAAACTTGCCGGGCTCTATTTTTTAGATAAAAAATTCAATGAATCAGAAAAATTATACGCGGAACTAATAAAACTCTCCCCAAATACAGCAATATATTATTCAAAAATGGGGTCTATATATACCTTTAAAAATGATACCGATAACGCGGAAAAATTTTTCAACAAGGCTGTTACACTAGGCACAACTGATGGGGACGCTTACTTAGGCCTCGCTAATATACTGGCTAAAAAAGGAGACTTTACAAAAGGCCTCGCGCTATGCGTGTCCGCTTCTGAAAGATTTCATATAGCAGGTAAAAAAACAATGGAAACGACTAGTTATTACACAAAGGGGCTTATGTATATAGGCATGAAAAGATATTTTGACGCAATAAACCAATTTCTAATAGCGGTGAAAATAGACCCGAATTTTATACCCGCGTATTTAGAAGCGGCTAAAGTAGCTTCTAATTTAGGCATGTATGATAAAACTATACAATTCATTATGAATTCGCCGCTTAACCCTTCGTCATTAGATCTATACTTAAGTGAAGATAAAAAAATACCGGCGGAATATACAATGCCTGTGTATGTCTTATTGGGTAAATCTTATATGATGAAAAGAGACTATATAAAAGCCATTGATTTTATGCACCGCGCTAAATCGCTAGGAATAGAATATTCACAAGCTTTATTATCCACCATAAACGACCTAGCGATTCTACAAAAAAATAGCGAAGATGCCGCGAACCGCAAAAAACAATCTGAGACTAATATAGATTTTATCGCCCCTAAAGAAACAACCGTTAAAAAAGATTTTAATGAAACATTTGAAGCAAAAAGTTTTGTAACAGTACAAAAGGAAGATTTTAAACCGGATATTACCGCGGATTGGAATTATATCGCGAAAAAATATCCAAAAGGAACTATTGTTTCAGGAACAATTGTTAAAGTGGCTGAAACAGGAATATTGGTTGAACCTGAAAAAAATATACAACTTTTTATTCCGATTGAGGACATTACGTGGGCGCCTAAATTTTTCATGACCAGTGAACATTATTCAACTGATGAAGAAATAAAAACAATAGTTCTTGAATCTAATCCCACATCAAAAATACTTAGACTCGGCGTAAAACAACTTACAAAAGATACATGGGAAGATGTAAAACAACAATATAAAGAAGGAAATAAAATAAAAGGAAAAGTCTCTGAAATATACGAACACGGCGTTATCATCGATATTAATGACAATATTAAAGGATTTATTGCTTTATCCGATATTTCATGGACAAAAAATATAAACCATCCTGCTGAAGTATTTTCAAAAAACCAAACAATAGATGCTGTTGTTTTAGGCGCGGATGATGAGAAACGTCGTCTTATGCTCGGCACAAAACAATTAGAACAGGATCCTTGGACAATAATCTTAAAATATTATACTCCCGGCAGAAAAGTAAAAGGAACAGTAACCGGTCTCCTTGATGCTGGAGCTACTGTGGAACTTAATGGTGTTCCAAAAACTGAAGGATTTATAGGCATATCAGATATTTCATGGACAAAAAATATTAATCACCCTGCTGAAGCGTTAAAAAGAAATCAAGAAATAGAAGTTACAATATTAAACATTGATGACAAAAATAGGCGCATTAATTTAGGGATAAAACAACTAACTAAAAGCCCATGGGAACTGATACAAAAAGGAACTACTAAAGAAGGAATTATTACCGGCATTTCAGACATTGGCGTATTTTTGGATTTAAAAGACGGCTTAACAGGCTGGATTCCTTCTTCTGATTTTGCGCTTGATACATCAAACACATCTAAAGGAATAGAAGATTTATACCACATCGGAGATAAAATCAAAGGGAAAATAATAGATGTAAATAGTGAAGAAAAAAGAGTAAAACTTACGATAAAAGGTCTAACGGCATAATGCTTGCCGTAATATTAATATAAACACAAAAAGGCGGTGCTGAATGAACAAAATTTTCAAAAATCCTATTGTACTTTTAATCACCATAAGTTTAGCTGTAACAGGGCTATTACTAGTGGCAGGAAGAGCCGGAAGCCTCTTCAAACAAACAAAACCGAATATTTTACTTATTACGGCTCAAGCCCTGCGTCCGGATCATTTAAATTCTTACGGATACGCTCTAATACAAACACCGGCTATGGACAGCCTCAAAAATTCAGGCATATCTTTTGATAATTTTTATTGCAATATTCCTGATTCTCTTTACAGTTACACATCCATCCTCAGCGGAAAAAATTCCGGAAATATTATATCAAGAAAAGGCACTAACATAAAAATAAATGACGGCACAAAATTACTAAGCGAATATTTAAAAGAAAAAGGCTATACTACTATAGCACTTTTATCAGACCCTGTTACGACACGAGATATCGGTATAAAAAATAAATTTGATATTTTTACAAACTTTTTAGATACTCCCGCTAAAAAAGGCGATAAACTTGACCCATGGGCGCTTGTTACTACTAATGTTATAAAATATTTTGAACAATACAGAAGAAAACCTGTCTTTATTTGGGCCGAATATTCTCTCCCTATGCTTCCTTATTATGTCCCGGAAAACTTCACTGAAGCAAAAGAAGAATATCCTTATGACAGACAAGTGGTATTACTTGATAAAAATATAGACAGCATCTTAAACGGATTAAAAAAATTAAGAATTCTTGAAAATACAATAATAATTTTTACAGCTTCCAACGGGCAAAGCCTTAATGAACATAAAGAAATCTCACATGGATTCTTCCTTTATAATTCCAGCGTGAAAGTGCCTCTTTTCATTCATTTTGCTCCGTTTAGCACAGAACCTAAAGCTATAAAAACAAACGCGTCGCATTTAGATATAGCGCCTACAATATTATCTTTACTTAAAATAAAATATAACCCCGAGAACTTCGACGGAGAAAATCTACTACCGTTTATCATAAATGATTCTCCTATATCTAGAGCAATTTATTTAGAAACGCTTATCGGGTATCACATCTTTGGATGGAGCGCGGTAACAGCGTTAATTAAAGACGGATATAAATACGTGGAACTTCCAAAACCTGAATTATACAACATAACTAAAGATCCATTTGAAATGGAAAATATTATTAACTCTGAACAAGAAAAAGCCGGCGCGCTTAAAAAAGATTTACTGGCATATGTTAAAAAATATCGGCAGGAACTTGAACCAATGATTTCAAAAGGCGCTGACCCAAAAGACATGATTGATTTAATAAAACCAACACGGCTCCCTAACGATAACCCGGACGCTATATTAAATTTTTTCACTTCTTTACTTCAAAAAGACCCAACAAACAAAATGTTTAAATATGTTCTCGCTGAAACTTATTATAAAATAGGAAACTCGCGTTTGGCTGAAAAAATTCTTTTAGACCTTTTAACTGAAAGCGACCCTTATAATAATACAGCGTGGAGCCTTTTATCATCTGTTTATGATTCTCTGGGAGACACAAAAAACGCGGTAAAATGTATGGAAGAAGCGGTAAAGATAGATTCTGACATGCCTATCGCGCTTAATAATTTAGCTTGGTATTACAGCCAAACAGGCGCTAATTTAGACAAAGCTCTTGAATATTCAGAAAAGGCAAATACCCTGATACCGAATAATCCGCCGTTTATAGACACATTAGCAGAAATATATATTAAAAAAGGAGACGTTGTTAAAGCCAAAGAACTTTTACAACAGGCATTATCATTAACACAAGTACCTGATAAAATAGAATATTTACAAAAACGGATAAATAGCTTAGAACCCATGACTAATGCTACTAGTAGCGGAAAATAAAAATAATACCAAAAACTAAAATTGCCCATGATAAAAAAAGGCGCGCTAAAAAATAGCGCGCCTTTTTTATCGAAACTAACGAAAAACCTATTTACCTTAACCCATTCTCTAAATTGTTATACTCTTCCATTATTTCTTTAGGCATACGTTTGCCAAAATTCTCCAACGATTTTTTAATATCTTCAAGCTCCGGCTTCCACGCGGAAGAATTAATTTCAAATAATTTTTCCAATTTTTCTTTAGATAAATTGAGCCCTGTTAAATCTAAGTCTTTAAGATTCGGAATATACCCAAGCGGAGTCTTGTTGACAGAAACCTTATTATTAATTCTATCCACAATCCATTTCAACACACGCATATTCTCGCCGAATCCCGGCCAAATAAATTTCCCGTCATCATCTGTCCTAAACCAATTTACTGAATATATTTTAGGCGGATGTTTCAATTTATTTCCTATAGATAACCAATGTCTAAAATAATCTCCCATATTATAACCGCAGAAAGGAAGCATTGCCATTGGGTCACGGCGTAATACTCCTTCTTTATGAATAGCGGCGGCAGTTGTTTCCGACCCTGTACGCGCACCCATAAACACTCCATTTTGCCAATTAAACGCTTCAAGAACAAGAGGTATAAGCTGTGTTCTTTTACCGCCCAAAATAATAGCTGATATCGGCACACCTTTTGGGTTATCGCATTCTTTAGAAAGTACTGGGCAATTATACATTGACACAGTAAACCGTGAATTAGGATGAGCTACTTTACCGCCCTCTTCTTTATTCCAAACTTTCCCCTGCCAATCAAGTACATTTTTTGGACAAGAAGTATCTAGCCCTTCCCACCAAGGCTCATTTTTGTCAGTATCAAAGCCTGTATTAGTAAAAAGCGTAGGATAAAATTTTTTACCTTTCAATGTTTTAAGCATATTTGGATTTGTTTTCATTGATGTCCCGGGCGCTACTCCAAAAAATCCTGTTTCAGGATTGATTGCCCAAAGCCTGCCGTCAGGACCCACATTAAGCCACGCTATATCATCTCCCAACGTCCAAATTTTATATCCCGGCAACGCGGATTCAAGCATAGCCAAATTTGTTTTTCCACAAGCTGAGGGAAACGCCGCGGTAACATAGGTTACTGTTCCGTCAGGAGCTTCTATCCCTAAAATAACCATGTGTTCGGCAAGCCATCCTTCTTGCAGACCAAGATAAGAAGCTATTCTCAATGAAAAACATTTTTTGCCTAAAAGAGCATTTCCACCATACCCTGAACCAATCGACCAAACTAACTGTTCATCAGGAAAATGCATAATAAAACGTTTATTCGGATCAAAAGTACCTACAGAATGTATCCCTTTCACAAAAGAATTATTATTGCCTATTTTTTCAATTACTTTTTTTGTCATCCGCGTCATAATACGCATACTAACTGCGACATATGAAACATCTGTAAGCTGGACACACGCCTTAGCATAAGGAGAATCAGGGTGTCCCATCATATAAGGAAGTACATACATTGTCCTTCCCTTCATACATCCATCGCTTAATTTCGTCATCAGCTCTTTAGCTTCTTTAGGATTCATCCAATTATTATTCGGACCGGCTGTTTCTTGATCATTATGACAGACATAAGTAAGGTGTTCCGTACGCGCCACATCTGTAGGATGACTTCTATGAAAATACGCGTTTGGCCATTCCTTCTGATTTAAGGCTTGAAAAATAGGAGTCGTCTCTATCTTTTCATCTTTCATTCCTATTTCAATAAGCCTATGAGCTTCTTCTTCTGAACCATCACACCAATAAATTTTGTCCGGTTTTGTTAATTTTGCCTGTTCTTCTACCCATTTTTCAAGTGGTGTTGCCATTTCGCGCCTCCTCGATATTCTTTTTACTCCCTAAAACTATAAAACCAAAAAATAAAAAAGCCAACAATTGTTTCACTCTTTATTTGTTAAACCCAATTTTAAGGTTAACAAAAACGTGTAAAAACAGCTGTTGGCTTACTCTGCGCCAGCCTTTAAAAAAGGCTCTCGCATCCAGTCTTCCATAATCACGGATTTTGCAATAAGTCTTCGGCAAAATCCGTGATAAAAATATTAATTATATAACCTAAAAAATAAACTAGTCAACTCTTTTTATAAAAATTTTACAAAAATAATTCTTCTAAATTTTTATCCAAAATAAAAATAATAACCCGTTCTCCGATTTTTGTACTTATATCCGTATGAAGGCTTAATACCTGACACCCAGTTATTTTAGAAATCATATCTTCTAAAAGAGCTCTTCCTTCTTCCAATAAACGAGCGCGGATTTTTTTTATTAAATCAGCTCCTTCGGGGCTTTTAGCAAGCTGTTCCTCTCCCGCGGTGAGAACCCCTTTAAGTCTGACAAGCACCATATCTTTTATGATATATGTTTTAGTCGTTGTGGGGCCTCTGCCAATATATTCTTTTTCAAATTTAATAATGAATTCACTTATAAGTGATTCTGCTTGGCCCTTTGTCATAATATAAAAAACTCCGATGTTATTTTATAATTCGTGTTGCCGCCCGCGCGTGTGCGGGATTAAAATTAACATTATTTTTCATGGCAGAATCAAGAGCTTGATTAACTAAGCTATCCGCCTCTTTATTTTGTTCGCGCGGTATTTCTGTTATTTCAATACTATTAAACCCTTTAAATAAGGCCTTGATAATACCATAATATTTTTTCAAAGTATCATCGTTTATTTTATAAGAACCTTCAAGATGCCTTGCTATAAGCTGACTGTCCATAAAAAGAGAAATGTTTTTATATCCCAAATTACTTGCGGATATTAATCCATGAACCACGGCCATATATTCCGCGACATTGTTTGTGCCGCTTCCAATATATTGCGAAACTTGGTCAATCACTTTTCCTGTTTCATCTTTCAAAACAACGCCTATAGCTGATGGCCCGGGATTTCCGCGAGACCCTCCATCCGTAAAAATGAAAACTTTCTTCGCGTGTATTGTCATGGTTCTCCTATATAATCACTCGCACATTCAAGTTTGAAATGCAAAAAAGAGATAGCTCAAAAAAAACAATATTTAAAAAAATGTAGTAGTGGAAAAAATAAATTCACAACAAAAACTATAGCGCATTAAAATTTTAAATGATTATAGCATTAGGGATGATAAGAAAAAAGTGATTTTATAAATCGTAAAGATATTTGCAGTAGGAAGACAGAAAGAAATATTATAAAACCTGTATGGATTCCCGCTTTCGAGGCTGTATCACAACTAGTATCGCATTTTAAAAAGTGGAGTGAAGCTAGTAAAAATAGCGTCAACCCGATGTCATTCCTACGCAAGCAGGAATCTATGCGGATAAAAAGAGAGTGAAAAGATTTTAAAAAATAAAAAATCGTAGTTATGACACAGTCTCTTTCGCGGGAATGACAGAATGAAATTTTTTTAAGGACACAGAAAGATTTTTATCTCTTTTTTATGTGTTTTGCAAGAACTCTATTGTAGAAATTAAGCTAAGTCTATACAAAAAAAGAGGATGGGTGTTATGCCCATCCTCTTTTTTATTCATTAACCAAAAAACAGTTGTTACATTTCTACTATAGTAATTTCTTTATTCTGATGAGACAGAGTTTCCCATTTAACGCGCGTTTCCCATGTGACAACACTGGAAGGTTTTACCTCAAATAAAATAAGATATCCTTTTGTCATGCCGAGTGTGTCTAGGTAGCGTGAAATTTGGTCGAGGCCTTTTTGTTTCGCGGAAGGAAGCCTTTTAATTTTTAATTCTAAAACAAATCTTTCGCCGTTAAATTCTATAAGTAAATCAGTTCTTCCTGTTCCAACTGCCATCTCTCTATGTATTTTTCCGCCGCCATTGATTACTCTCTGCAAGAACGCCATTAAAAGTAAATGCGGTCCTGCTTCTTTATAATCAAATTTTTCAAGCCACATTTCAGAATTTTCACGATAAAACGCTTGAAACGCTTTTAATAATTTATCCATATCGAGTTTACCATTGGGTTTTATGTACCATTTAGTTTCGCCTTCTTCTTCAATACTATCCTGCAAATTTCTATTTAAAACTCTCGGAATTATTTCTCGGTATATTTCATTAGCTATTCTTATAGGTTTTGTCTCACTTATAATCCCTAAATCTCGGCAATATAGAAGCGAATCGTCATAGTTGTCAAACAAAACTCCGTCTCCATTTATAATAGCGCTTACTATATTTTTTACCCGCTCCTCTTTCAGTTTATCTATTAAACTATCTAAATGCGTGTCGCGTCTTTGTATTATATTTTCTTTCGCGGATTCAACATGATCTAGAGTTATTTTTTTTGTAAAATCTTCGTTTAATATTTTTACTACTATTTCTCTCGCTATAGCGTTTACCAGCCACGGCTGGCCTCCGGTTAATTCATAAATTCTATCTACTACTTCTTTTAAAAATATCTGCCCTGTATCTTTTGTGTGCTGACTGTATAATTCAGTTATTTCTTCTTTTGTGAATGTTCCCAAAAGAATTGATTCAGCTTTGATATTAAAGGGCGAGCCTGAGCCTAGAGACACTTCACTCGGACGAACTTTTGTTTTGTATTCCCGAACATCTCTTAATCCCACAAGCGCCACGGTTGAAGGAAATCGTTTTGGTCTTATTTGGAATCCATTTCGTAACTGCCTAAGAACTGACACTAAAACATCGTCATATAATGAATCTATTTCATCCAATAATAAAACTATTGGTTTAGTTTGAGAAATAGCCCAATCTATTAAGTAATTTTCTAATGTTAAATCTTTAGTATATTTTTCAGGCGGGATTGGACAATTTTTTTTATTGAGATATTGGCCGCTTGAACTGTAAAGAGAATTAATAATTTTTTTATTCGCGATTTCTTCAGTTATAGATCTATACCCCGCGGACTCTACGGAAAACACTACTGAAATATAATTTCCTTCTTTATTTAATCTATGCGCCAATTCATGTAAAAGTGTTGTTTTCCCAGTCTGCCTCGGCGCGTGGATTGTGAAGTATTGCGTCTTCTCTATTAAATCGAATATGATTTTTTGGTTGCGCAAAGGGTCAATCATATAATGTCTTTCAGGCATACAAAAACCAGTTGTATTAAAATATCGTTTACTTTTCATTTTTTAAAATCCTCCATATTCATTCCATGTTTATTTATAAATCAAACGATAAGCTATCTCACATTTCCACAACAGTAATTTTTTTATTCTGATGAGAAACATTTTCCCATTTAACGCGGGTTTCCCATGGAATAATACTGGAAGGTTTTATTTCAAATAAAATAAGATACCCTTTTGTCATGCCGAGTGTGTCAAGGTAGCGTGAAATTTGGTCGAGGCCATCTTCTTTACTATCGCTGTCTCTTTTTAATTTTAGTTCCAAAACAAATGTTTCGCCGGCGAATTCAATGGTTAAATCTGTTCGTCCTCGGCCAACCGCCATTTCACGATCAATTCTGCCGCCTCCATTGATTACTCTCTGCAAAAAGGCCATTAAAAGAAGCCCGTGTCCAGCTTCTTTATAATCAAATCTTTCTAGCCAATGTTCACTATTACGGCGATAAAATTTTTGAAACGCTTTTAATAGTTTATCCATATCAAGCTTAGCGTCAGGTTTTATGTAACAAGAAGTCATGCCTTCTTCTCTAATGTTTTCTTGCATAGAAAAGTTTAAAACTCTAGGAATTATTTCTCGGTATATTTCATTTGAAAAAATTATGTCATATTTTTCTTTGCGGATAATTCCTAAATCTATAACATACCTAAGATCATCATTGAAGTTGTCATACACAAGAGAATCGCCGTTTATAATAGCACTGACAATGTTTTTAACTCTGGGTTCTTTCAGTTTATCTAATAAACTATCTAAATGCGTGTCTCTGCGCGCGATTAGATTTTCTTTCGCCTCTTCCGCGTGAGCGAGTGTTATTTTTTTTGTGTAATCACTTTTTAATATTTTCTCCACTATTTCATTCGCTACCGCGTTTACCAGCCACGGCTGGCCTCCGGTTAATTCATAGATTCTATCTATTACTTTTTTTGAAAATATCTGCCCTGTATCTTTTGTGTGCTGACTGTATAATTCAGCTATTTCTTCTTTTGTCCATGTTCCTAAAAGAATTGATTCCGCTTTTATATTAAAGGGCGAACCGGAGCCTAGAGACACTTCACTCGGACGGACTTTTGTTTTATATTCCCGAACATCTCTTAATCCCACTAAAGCTATGGTTGATGGAAAATGTTTTGGCCTTCCTTGAAAACCATTACGTAGTTGTCTTAGCACTGATACTAATACGTCATCATATAACGAATCTATTTCGTCTAATAATAAAACTATTGGTTTTTTTTGAGAACCCGCCCAATTATTTAAATAAGTCTGTAAAGAACACTTTTCATCTGCTAGCGACTTTTTCGGCCATAACTCCTTAGAAATAAATAACTCGCATGATTCATAAAGAGAATTTATTATTTTTAAATTCGCGGTTTCTTCAGTTATAGACCGATACCCCGCGGACTCTACCGAAAACACTACTGAAATATAATTTCCTTCTTTATTTAATCTATGCGCTAATTCATGTAAAAGCGTAGTCTTTCCTGTCTGCCTTGGCGCGTGGATTGTGAAGTACTGCGTCTTCTCTATTAAATCGAATATGATTTTTTGGTTGCGCAAAGGGTCAACCATATAATGTCTTTCAGGCATACAAAAACCAGTTGTATTAAAATATCGTTTACTTTTCATTTTAAAATTTCCTCCAATTTTATTTTTATTTATAAATCAAACAACAAGTTGTCTCACATTTCCACGATAGTAATATTTTTATTCTGATGAGAAATATCTTCCCATTTAACGCGGGTTTCCCATGGAATAATACTGGAAGGTTTTATTTCAAATAAAATAAGATATCCTTTAGTCATGCCGAGGGTGTCTAGATAGCGGGAGATTTGATCTAAGCCTTTTTGTCTCGCGGACGGCATTCTTTTTAACTTTAATTCTAAAACAAATTTATCTCCGTTAAATTCTATAAGTAAATCAGTTCGTCCTGTTCCAACTGCCATTTCGCGATTTATCCTGCCGCCGCCGTTTATTACTCTCTGCAAAAACGCCATTAAAAGTAAATGCGGGCCTGCTTCTTTATAATCAAATCTTTCAAGCCAAACTTCAGAATTTTCACTGTAAAATTCTTGAAAAGCTTTTAATAATTTATCCATATCAAGTTTACCGTTGGATTTTATATACCATTTAGTTTCGCCTTCTTCTTCAATACTATCCTGCAAATTTCTATTTAAAACTCTCGGAATTATTTCTCGGTATATTTCATTAGCTATTCTTATAGGTTTTGTTTCGCTTATAATCCCTAAATCTCGGCAATATAGAAGCGAATCGTCATAGTTGTCAAACAAAACTCCGTCTCCATTTATAATAGCGCTTACTATATTTTTTACCCGCTCCTCTTTCAGTTTATCTATTAAACTATCTAAATGCGTGTCGCGTCTTTGTATTATATTTTCTTTCGCGGATTCAACATGATCTAGAGTTATTTTTTTTGTAAAATCTTCGTTTAATATTTTTACTACTATTTCTCTCGCTATAGCGTTTACCAGCCACGGCTGGCCTCCGTTTTCTTTCTAAAATATAA
>JYNY01000610.1 GCA_000954095.1 Candidatus Omnitrophus magneticus
TATCAGCTACGTCGTTTTTTGTTGGAGTCATACTGGCCTATGTCCATGCATTCTTTTTTAACGCCTCCATACTCGCCCCCATGCTAAAGGGCTGGTCGGTATTGTTTCCAGAGTTTAAGCTCATACCCTACATAGACCTGTATCAGGTTTTTGTCATCTTTTTCCTGACTGTGGCCCCCTATGTGGCAAGCACTATCATACCTTCCTGGAAGGCGGCAATCACCGATCCCGACTCTGTTATGAGGAACTGACAAATATGCCGATTATAAAAACAGAAGGCGTACACAAGGTCTTTAACCGAGGAATGCCCGACGAAATGAAGGCCCTCACAAACGTATCCATTGAGGTGCAAAAAGGAGAGATTACCGTTCTTAAGGGACCCAGCGGCTCAGGCAAAACCACACTCCTTGGCCTCATGGGGCGCATGTCGCGCCCTAAATTCAT
>JYNY01000611.1 GCA_000954095.1 Candidatus Omnitrophus magneticus
AAATATTATTCCATTTTCCTATACAACTATCATTTACATTTATCCCGCTATAAAGATTTATTACTTCATTCGGAGTAAGACTCTTTTTATACACTGAAATATCTACTAAGTCTCCATTCCAATAATATCCGCCTCCTGAATATTTACCAAAAAATATATCGCTGGTAAATTCTAAATCAGTTGATTCAGGCGCGCCGCCTGTTTCGCCAATACCATCAACATATATTGTTATTCCTTTATCGCGATCCATTACCGCTACGACATGATGCCACTCACCGTCAGTTATCTCAGTACTATTCTGAAAATAGCTGTTCCCTACTGACAGCCCTATCTTTTTTTCATATATTTCTAAATACGCTGTTGTTGTGCCATGCGCGGAATAAATCATGTGTTCCCCATTATCTTGAACACTTGTCTTAACCCACGCGCTTATTGAAAAATCCCCTGTTCCAAAATTTAATTCAGAAGAATTCGGTACTTCCGCGTAATCATTACCGTCTAACTCCAGCCATCCGCTAGGGAGTACCGGGTCTGGTTTAGTGATATTACCGCGCAGTTTCGCGCCATGTATTATGGCGTTATTATTATTCGCGCTCGTGTCTTCTAAATTATCAGGCAGTAAAATATTATTCCATTTTCCTATACAACTATCATTTACATTTATCCCGCTATAAAG
>JYNY01000612.1 GCA_000954095.1 Candidatus Omnitrophus magneticus
AATAGCGCTGTAAATTCTTTTTCATAAAGATCGTTATTTAATTTATCAAGCGCTTATCCCAAAAGACCTCGATCTTTTTTTCCCTCGCCCATAAGCACGCCACAATAAAATTCAACATATTCTTTACTTTTATTTTCCTCAATAATACCATCAGAAACGCC
The DNA here is from genome assembly GCA_000954095.1 of Candidatus Omnitrophus magneticus. GTDB lineage: Bacteria > Omnitrophota > Gorgyraeia > Tantalellales > Tantalellaceae > Omnitrophus_A > Omnitrophus_A magneticus. Next base: position 162 of record JYNY01000612.1, read on the forward strand.
AGTAATCCCAACTATCAGAACGCCTGAAACTAACGCAAAAAAAGAAATAGATGACTCAATAAACTCTTGTAAA
>JYNY01000620.1 GCA_000954095.1 Candidatus Omnitrophus magneticus
TATACCCCCTATGAAGAAGTATAATACAGTTCTAATAAAAATATTACTATATTATGCGAAATTCAGTAAATACGCCAAAAATATTTGTGCTATCCAACATAGATTACACAATTTACGCGGCCTATTTATATTCTCCAACAAAAGTAGCGCCGATTGACGCGTTTTTCATTACTTCATACGGCGCGGCCGCGTCTACCCTGTATTTTCCGAATAACTGTAAACATACATGGCTAATCCCGTTAACCTCACCTCTCACAGCTACAAAATCACCGGGCTTAAGCCCCGCGCGCGTCATTTTATCTATTAAAAAAGTTGTTCTATTTGAACAATCGCCGTATAAATAAACCCCGTGTTTTTTCTTGTAATCTTCTTCCTGCTTCCATAAACCAAGCGCAATCCCCTGCCAATACCGGCCTATAAAATATTCCTTAATATCTTTTATCATAATCCCACCCAAAAATAATTAAAAATTTAAAAAAAATTCTTCCATTTCTTTAACCGAAAAACTGCATTTGTCCATAGCGAATAATGCGAATCTGTTCGGCTAAAAGGCTTAAAAAAATTCTTGACGCACCTCATCAAATGGTGCGCCTACAAATTTTTTTAAGCCTTTTATCTCAAACATCTTAGCATTCTTCATCTATGTCCAAACGCAGTTTTCCGGTTTAAATATGTTTATATTTTTTTTTGTTTAATTAAAATATACGCGCTACTCACAATAGCCATCATAATACCGAACATTGTTAGCCAAACAATCCCCGTATTTAATTTTATTGAAATTATTTTATAAATACCTATTAACCCGAACAGCGTAAAAACACCGGCTGAAATCCATTTAATTTTATTTTCAGGAATATGCTTTTTCATAATAACACCAGCTATAATTCCTATGGCGTCAGAAATTACCATCCCAAAAGTAGTGCCCAATAATACGCCAAACATATTACGGTATTCTATAGCCAAACTAATAGTAGTAAGCTGAGTTTTATCTCCCATCTCAGCAACAAAAAACGCGATAGCTACAGTCGCGACCGGCCCAAACTTTGATTTTTTATTTTCCTCTCCGTCAAGAGAATCTCCACGTAATGTCCATAAACCAAATAAAATAAAAGAACAAGCGGCAATAAGTTTAATAATATCCATTGGGACAATATTAGTTAATGCCGTACCTACTATAACCGCCAGAGCGTGATTAACTATTGTAGCAAGAAAAACAGCTAATAAAACCTGAGAAGCTTTATAACGGCTGGCAAACGCCATAGCAAGAAGCTGAGTTTTGTCACCCATCTCCGCTAAAATTATAAAAAAAAGTGAAGTTAAAAATGCGGCCATAATATCCTAAAGATTTTACATAACTACCAAAAATATTTACGGTGTAGCCGTAAAATAATTTTAAAAGTTTATCATATTTCTATATTTTAAAAAGAAAATAATAACATATCCCTTGGCGCTTGGACATTCAACCATAAATAATACTCGTTCTATTATCTTCCCTTTTATTCTACTTTTGCCCGCGCGGTATTTCTAGTACGTCTCAAATTTTTTTTAGATTAGAGTTCTTGCGTAACTTGATTTAACAACTCAAAATTATAAATATTTTAAAAATATCATAAAACCCTTATGGATTCCCGCTTTCGAGGCTGTATCACAACTAGTATCGCATTTTAAAAGTAGTAAAAATAGCGTCAACCCGCTGTCATTCCTGCGCAAGCAGGAATCCATACAGGTAAAAAGGGAGTGAAAAGATTTTAAAAACTAAAAAATTGTAATTGTGACACAGCCTCTTTCGCGGGAATGCCAGAATGAAATTTTTTGAAGGACACAGAAAGCCTCAAGGCTAAAATAAATTCCATACCCAAGGCGCAAGAAAATTCCATAGCGAT
>JYNY01000613.1 GCA_000954095.1 Candidatus Omnitrophus magneticus
ATCAGAATTGAATCCAGGCTATCTAGGGGTGATGCAGCAAAAGCGTTGCCAAAACATACTGCCCCCTTCGGGGGCAAAAAGTCAAAGGCAAAACCGTTAGGGTTTGTCTTGGTTCAGCGGGAAATGGACTGCCGCAGTGTCTTGCCTCCCAGTTCCCCTGGACACGGAAAGGTCGGTTCAGTTTGGTGGCTCCCCGCCGAGCATGTGGGAAGCCAACCGGGAATATAAATGAACGAACGACTTTTGTGTTACGCCTCCAGACAGTCACGGCAATGGCCGGGATGATCGTACAGAATCCAGTAGACCTGTTAACTCTTGAGAGCTGTAGGTAAGCATCCCAAAAGGGATAGCGCGTGTCATCGTCTATGCTACCATAACCAGCCATTAAGAAAAACCCTAATCCGGACAAACCACCTATTAAATTACCGTGGGTATTAACATCAGTTATTGTGAATTCCGCTACGTTCGCAATGCCGTTTAACAACATAAAAATCGCGCCTGTTATTCCCGCTGTCGTGAGCATTACCCCAAGACGGCTGAAGCCGGATTCAGATGATTTTGATTTCGGAGACTCTTTCTTGTCTTTTTTTGTTTTTAAAAACTTCTTATAAAAAATAATGCCAATAAAAATGGCCAAAATACTAAACGATATAACAACTTTTTTAAAAATTCCTTCAGACGCATTAGGATTCATGGCAACAGCCTCTTCTCTAAGAACATCTTCATACAGTAATTCAAGGATTCTTGCGATTATCAGAGGATTCTTAGCAACAGCCGATCTTACAAAAGGATGTTTATCCTTAGCCAACATTGCCAAAGTTTCTTTAGGCGTATTAGGATTCTTAGCAACAGAAATTCTTACAAAATGATTTTCATCCATCGCCAATTTTGCCAAAGTTTCTTGATACGTCTTAAGATTCGCCAACATTGCCAAAGTTTCTTTAGGCGTATTAGGATTCTTAGCAACAGCCGATCTTACAAAAGGATGTTTATCCTTAGCCAACATTGCCAAAGTTTCTTTAGACGTATTAGGATTCATGGCAACAGCCTCTCTTATATCAGAATTTTTATCATTCGCCAATTTTGCCAAAGTTTCTTTAGGCGTATTAGGATTCTTGGCAGAAAACAGTCTTACCTCAGGATTTTTATCATACGCTAAACTTTCCAAAGGTATTTGAGCTTCGACTATTTTTACCGCGGGATTTATTTGAGTAGGAATTACCGGTGACATG
>JYNY01000614.1 GCA_000954095.1 Candidatus Omnitrophus magneticus
AGAATTATTTATTTCTAGTCCATTTACAATTTCTCTCAAAGATTTTTTCCCGGAGTCTTGCTCGTATAGCTAAGATCCAAGCTCGTTCTAGCACTTAAGAGTCTCACCATAGCTGTCGCCATTAAAAATATTACAGTGATGTTGCTGCACTATACACTGAAGAAGGCCTTGCAATGTATCAGTAAAATTTTTGCCTTTACTTACAGCTGTTTCTAACTCTGAACAAATCTCATCTACGGCTTCTGCGAAAATTGTATTGATCACTATATTCGCGCCTGAACAACTTTGGCTAGAAC
>JYNY01000615.1 GCA_000954095.1 Candidatus Omnitrophus magneticus
ATTATCAAACGCCATGGGAGGTGTATTACGGGATAAAATTTTGCCAGCCATCACAAGGAAACTCTTTGAGTTTACCGTAAAAATTTTATACTGTTTACTCGGATGGCTGGTTTTGAGATTATTAACCAAGAACGTGTGGATACTGGCGTTCTGGAGACAAGATTGTGGATAACCCCAAAGCGGTTACCCACAACTTGTCATCCATCACTTGTATAACTGTTACACAGTTATACACAGTCTCCACACTTACTACTACTATATTTATGTTTACAAAAATAAACAGACCAGAAAAAGGAGGTATATCTTACAAGAAAAAAATAGATAAGGTGGAAATCTTAAAAATTTTTTTCACCTTAAATTTGTTTAATTTTGGTCTGGACAAGGGAAGCATTATACCGCTTAGTGATTACAAAATATTTGTATAATTTTCTCAGGTTTAGGGCGTTGTATAATAAGTTATTGTCATCCTGATAACAAAGTATCTCTCAGATTTATGGAGGGGTTGAACAACAAAATTCGTGTAATTCAGCGTAGAGCTTACGGTATTAAAAATCAAGAATATTTATGACTAAAAGTTTTAACTTCTTTTATAAAAAAAACCAGAAGAAAAATAATTATTTTACCAACACTAAAACCGAAAGACTCAATAATAATATGCACTGCGCGGATGTTTTCTTTCAGTTTCTTTTACTCTTAACGTGAACTGTCTTGTTTTTGCGATAAGGATTTATTCACAGAAATTTTTCCAATCATAGAGTAATCTTTCAAAAAAATTTCAAAAATAGCTCTATCAGTTATTTTATATTGTTCTTTTTTTTTCAGCCGGCGTTTAGTAGAGACTATATCAATTTTCCCAAATGCCTGAAAAACCCCCCGAATAGCACTATACTCACCTTTTATCAACCAATATACTAAACGAACAGGAAGAAAAAAAATATGTTCCATCCAATACCTTAAACCGGTAATATTTTTCCAAAAAAATAAAAGAGTATTTCTAGAATCTATAGAAGAAACACCGTTTTTACCAAAAGTTTTATTAAATGTCTCTCCACCTTTATGATATATAATTGACTCCGGCTCATAATAACATTTAAATCCATTTTTCCACGACCTAAAACATATATCTGAATCTTCCAACCTGCCGGGAAGATATAAATCGTCATACCCGCCGAGCTTTGTAAAAATATCTTTTCTTACAGCGCCAAACCCGCTTTGAAACGTATAATTAAATTTATCCAGCTCTTTCTCCCATCCTTTATACTTAGCCATAGCGCCGAACCATCCAAATTTTATAAAACCTTTGGAACGCCCGCCTTCAATCCCCTCTCCCGTAAAATTAAAACATTTTGGGCATACCAAAAAAGCGTCACGTTTTTGTTCAAAAACATGAACTAAAGGATCTATAAACTTTTCATCAACACGCATATCATTATTGAGAAGCACCGCTATTTCTTCTTTTTGATTGGCGACTACTTCATTAAAAGAGCAAAGAACTCTATTCTTACAAAGAATTATGTCTATTTCATTTTTAAATTCTTCCAAAACTTTTAAGCTGTTATCGGTGCTTTCGTTGTCTATCACTGTCACGCGCACAGCGTAATTAGAAATATTTTTAGCGCGTATAATAGACGGAAGACATTCTTTTAAAAGTTTATCTCCGTTATAATTTAATACAATTACATTAACCCTAAGAATATCATTTATTCTAAAATATAAATCATTAAATAAACGCATATAAAAAGTATTTCACCCCATTTGAATTTTTAGATGTTGGTGTTATCTCAAAAATAAATTTAAAATATTTTTCTTTAAATTCAGAACCCTTCATAAGAATAGCGAGCCTGTTTTTATTAAAAAGCTCTGAAAGGCTTCCAATATCAGGACTTACAGTGTAAAGAATATGAGTAAATCCTTCTTTTTTAAAATAAGAAATAATATCTTTCGCCGTCTGATATTTTTTATTATATCCCGTATAAAGCCAATAGTATTCTTCCCGCTTATTCGGGATATCAATAAAAAATGTGTGGCCTTCATCAATAACTAAAATTTTATCATGTTTTGAAAAATTTTTGTTAATGTATTTCGCGATTTCAAATGAACGTTCATTATTCGATAAATACTCGTCAATAGTCTCTATGCCTATAACAGTTTTAATAGCACTCCAATTATGACGCACGCAAAACAAACATAAATAAATAAATTCCGCGCAAATAAGAAATTTAATTATTGTGTTTGAAAAAAACTTTTTACGCGAAGTTCGCGTAACGATGCTAGATGCCAAATTTGGATTACCATCTTGACGCGGTTCTATACCCGCGTCATTAGATATCTTGATTAGTTTCCCATTGATTCCGCATTGCGAGGCTGTATCTTCATTTATTATTTTATCCAGCAGATATCCCGCGATGACACACAGTAAAGGAACTATCGGGATAATAAATCTCAAATGCTGATACTGACTGAACCAGAGGCAAATATAAACAAAAATAATTCCGGATATTATTTTCACATTTTTTTCAATTTTTTTTAGAAATAAAACGGCAGGCAAAATAGAAAGAAATAAAGGCCCTAATTCTTCTCCGCCAAACTTATAAGGAAACATCGTTATACGCCATGGGAGTAAAATTAAATCTTTCAAACCCGCGCCCGCGCCCATAGCGTCTCTTATTCCTTTTTCAGAAAATTGTTTTAATGTTTCCGTATCTAGCCCGCTAGATCCGAATATATCCACAAAAAAAGGGAAAAACGGATTTTTAAAAATCAGATACTGCCGTAAATACCATACCGCGGAAAATAAAAAAGTACCGGTAATAAAAATTAAAAAAGATTTAAAAATTTTAATTCGCGTATTTTTTTTAGCAAAAAATATGCCTGTAAAAATATATATCCCGATTATTAAAGGAATAATCATCGCGAAATATTTAACTGACATAGCAAGCCCCGACATTATGCCCGCGATAAAAGCCCACTTTATATCTTTATTTTGGAACCATATTATAAAACTAAAAATTCCAAGCGAGCCGTATAATGAAACGCCAAGGTCAACGTAAGTTTGGCCGGATTCTATAATAACGAGAGGCGTAAGAAAAAAAATACAGGATGATAACCGCGCGCACTCTTCTCGAAAAAATCTTTTACTGAAGCCATATATACCGCACAACGTAGCTAACGCCATAGAAAAATGAAAAAGCCCGGCGAGCGGTAACAATTTTAAAAGTATGGCAATCGTGAAATACATCTCTATTAAATACGGCCATAAAGCGTTTGTGCTGTTATTCGCTATAAGGCCTATTTTGCCTGTCTCCGCGAAATATTTCGCGTCTGTCAGGTGATATACCATTGAATCGTTTGAATATGACGGCGCCATAGAACCCAAAAAACACGCGATAATACTAATACCGGCAATACATATTATTAAATTCAAAAATAAAGTTTTAGATAAATACCGCGGCAATTTTTTTCCAAACGCCCGCGTAAAAAAATATATATTAGTTACAATAATTTTTATTTCATTCCAGCTCAAGAAAACCGCTGTCGTCACAACAAGAATAACCGACAACGGGAAAAGTCCGCCTAAAATACCTAAAAAAAGAATACTATATCCAAATATACCGAACCCGACAGCGTAAGAAAACGCGAACTCTTCCGCCGAAGAATGAAAATCTTTAATAAAATACGACAAAATTTTTTTACCCAAACCGGCTAAAAATATAATGAAAAATAAAAATGTTATTATTGATAAAATGTATGTCATGGATATTAATACAATTCAATTTCTGAAATTAAGATTTTAATCCGAATTTTACAATAGACTTCGAGAAAAATGGCCTAAATTTTTGATAATACAAGGCTTGCTAGCAAAAATGACGAAAGCGTATTCTTTGCAATACGCTGAGGATATTTTTGCGAGCGTAACTGAGTAGTATCAAAAATTTAAAGACATTTTGCAAAAATCCTATTCGGAATTACCATTCTTTATAGGGCTATCCGCCTTCTGAATTACCTCATATTGTTTATCAATCACTATTCTAAATTCTTTTGATATGGCATTCCAATCTAAAACATCTGTTCTAAACGGCAACTCCGACAATTCAAAAGCCTCTTTTAACGCGTAAAAAATATTACTTGGAATTTTTTCTTTTCCAACAATAACTAAATCAATATCAGAATAATCTTTAGTTGTCCCTGTCACACGCGAACCAAACACACGCACTTCACAATCAGGCACATATTTATTTAATATTTTTTTTATAATTTTTAATTGATGAAAAGACACATCAACCATTTTTTACCTCTAGTGTTTCAAATAAAATTTTAGCGTCATGAATAAATACTAAAGATGTTTCGAATACTTTTTCCGCGCTAACAGAATCATAAGTATGCGATGTCAAGTTACGAGCTTCGTGATACGACATCCAAATGTCCACATCAAAAATCAACCTATGTTCCGCGCATATACGAAACAGCTCGCGGCGATAAACGCCGTCCGCTATATTAGGAGAAACATTCAGCGATAACCAGCGCTTTAAAAATTTCCAGCATAACTCATACGCGACTTCAAAATTTTGAATTACCCCCGCCTTCAAAGTTTCCATATCTATATCGGACAAAGACTTGTTCTCTTTATTAACCATATAAGAATTTATTGAATTATCCAATGATTCTATAGATTTGCGCAAACTAGTTAAATCTAACGTCATATTTTTATCCTCCTCAAATTATTTTGAAATCGTACTTTATCCTATATTTTTTAAAGGAACTAGTTCAAACCGGAAAACTGCGTTTGGACATAGATAAAGAATGCTAAGATGTTTGAGATAAAAGACTTAAAAAAATTTGTAGGCGCACCATTTGATGAGGTACGTTAAAAAAATTTTTAAGCCTTTTAGCCAGAGAGATTCGCATTATTCGCTATGACGAAATGGGTTTTTCGGTTAAATTGCAAATGAAAAAATTTTATCCTACAAAATATAAATCATCTATCTTAAATTATTACTCCACCAAGAAATAATATCTTCAACTGCCAAAGGATTAATCGTTAAATCTGATTCTTCATTGTTCTCGCCCTTAGCACAGCTACCGTATAGTCCAACTGATTTAATAAATTTATATTTCTTAACCAATGGAAATGGTATATTTTAGTGCTTACTGTATTCACAACCGCAATAATTTTGGCGGTATATATTGAGATTTTTAGCTGTTTGAATGGATTTATTGAACCCGTTATCCTGCTTAAAATCATAAAGTTTAAATTTGTCTCCGCATGTTTCTAGGCCGGCTTTATTGATATGTTCTAAATTTTTATGCGGGCTGGCAGTTAATGTTGTAGTTAAAAAATCAAATTTTTTTTCTCTTAGAAAATATTTATAAGTTTGTTCTAACCTTGTTTTAAAACATCTTAAACATCGCGTTCCGCCTTCCTGTTCTGATTCATAGCCTTCCGCGGCATTGTCTTCCCAAAGCTCATAATCATAATCAGATTCTATCAATTTTATATTATACGCCTTAGCAACTATTCTTGCCGAGTTCAGCCTTTTTTCGTATTCTTCAAACGGATAAATATTTGGGTTATAAAAAAAACCTGTAACGCTATTTCTATTCTTTAATAAAATTTCAAGCGCGCCGCTCGCGCATACTCCACAACATATGTGTAATAGCAAATTCATATTACATTTCCTCTTTTTACGCCTCTGGCGCGTAAATATTCAGTAAGCTTATTAGGAATTAACATATTAAAAATATTTTTTCCGCGATAAATTTCATCTTTCCCCCGCGCGGTTGAAAAATAAAATATTTTAGATTTATGAATAAATTCAAAAAGCCTTAAAAAATTACTTATCCCGCTCTTTTTTAAAATAAGCGCGTCGTATTTTTTCTTTTTCGTTAAAACTTTCCAGATTAATTTTAAACCCGCGAAACGCGTTACGGATTTCAATGATATATCAGCGTGGCGGAATATTTTTCTGCCGTCTATCCCCGCGTTATCCAAATATTCCCCTTCACTTTTAGCGCTGTGCCATAAATCAATTGTAACTCGTTCGCGCGCGACTCCCCGCAGTGTATCATAAACTTTTTCACGTCCTCCTTCTCCATTTCTAGATAAATCCACGTAAAGAATTCTAATCTGCCTGCCCCATTTTTCTTCAAATATCTTTTTATTACGGCTATAAATTTCATCCTTGCCTTTTAAATCGCGCCTTGACGCCTGCTCTTTATGAAATACATACGCGCCTTCAGCCATGACAGCTATATATCCGGCTTTTAACGCGCGTATTGAAAAATCAGTATCCTCATAACATACACCTTTATATATTTCATCGAGCTTTCCTATTTTTTCTATAACTTCACGTTTAATCAAACACGTGAATCCTATGGCATGCCCTATTTCAACAATTTTTCCTTTTTTAGAAATAAGTGTTTGAGCGTGTTCATTAAAAGAATTATTTTCTTTCGGACGGGAACCAAAGGTACTGCTTTGAGGATTGATCAGCCCTATATCACTGCGGCTTTTCGCCACGTCAATCATTTCACTAAGCCAGCCCCGAGTAACAACACAATCATTATTTAATAAACAGACAAACGGCGATTTTGAAATCATGAGGCCTCTATTAGTGCCTCCGGCAAATCCTTCATTTGTTTCATTAAAAATTTTTATAACATTGATAATGCTATTGCCTCTAATACTATTTAGATAGTGCCTCACTTCAATGGATTTACTCGCGTTATCCACAATGATCAAGTTTGATGGAATATCAGTGTATTCCAAAACACTTTTAACGCACATCTTTAAAAGATCCGAATTTTCATAGCTTAAAAGAACTATATCACAAAGTTTTTCCATTATCCCTCACTATTTCCCAGTATTTAGCCCATTTCACAAAATGAACCCACGCGAATAGTATAGAAAAAATAAAACCGTGCGGTCCTTCTTTATAACCCTTTTTTTTGAAATACATTTTCCAAAAAAGTTTTAACGGTTTTACGCGCAAATTATATAAAATTTCTTTTTCAGTAATTTTGGGATTACTTTTAAATTGTTCCATTGCTTGAAGGCCTGTATAGCGGTTTTGACGTTCTATAAATTCCGCCAAAGAATAAAAAGGATAGTGTTCTAAGGATTCTTCCATTGTGCCGGTTAAACCGTTAACTATAAGTTTTTCATGGATATCGCCTTCGTAATGAGCAAAGCCTTTTTTATAAAGATGATGCGAGTAATGATACCATCCGCCGTAAGTCATTATCTTTCCCAAAAAAATATTTTTACGCCTGAATTTAAAACTCGCGCATCCCGCGTCATTTCCATCCAATAAAGAATTCAAACGGTTTCGCATAGCGTCTGTCACTATTTCGTCCGCATCCAACTGCAGTATCCAATCGCCTTTAGCGAATTCCGCGCCTTTATTCCGTTCTTCTCCAAAACCCGCGAAATCGCTAGTAATAATTTTATCAGTATATTTTCGGGCTATTGCCAATGTGTTATCCGTGGAGTTCCCGTCAACAATGATTATTTCATCGGCCCATTTCACAGATTCAAGACAATTGGAAAGTTTTTCTCCAATATTTTTTGTTAGAATTACAATTGATAATTTTTTACGATTCATTTTTTATACCTTTTTATATCATACATATAACTTCCATGGATTCCCGCTTTCGAGGCTGTGTCATAACTACGATTTTTTATTTTTTAAAATATTTTCACTCCTTTTTACCCGTATAGATTCCTGCTTGCGCAGGAATGACGGCTGGTTGACGCTATTTTTACTAATTTCACTCCACTTCTTAAATGCGATACTAGTTGTGACACAGCCGCTTTCGCGGGAATGACATAATGGAATTTTCTAAAGAACATAGAAAAGTTTATTAGCAACTCTTAGTAATTACTAAAATAAAAAATCGAGCCAAAAAAAAATTAGGCCGCGGCGCGAATGACAGGATAAAATTTTCTAAATTACACAAAAAGATTTATCCCGTAGTGTTAACCTTTATTTAACCTTCGCGGGTTTATTATTTTTATTAAGTTCTATCATTTCCCTATATTTCAAATAACTCACTATTTGATAAAATCCGCTGAAAATCGCCACTGTCCAGCCGTATATACCGTCTTTATATCCTTGTTTACGAATAATTCTGCGGTAAAAACATCTGTCAAACGCGCGCCATAAAGCGTGAAATAAAGACATTTTTCGGCCTTGCGCGTACCACTTTTTCGCTTCTAAAGTAGTGTGGCTGTTAAGACTCTTTAAATAATCAGCAATATCACTGTGAGAATAATGAATAATATCGCCTTTTAAATGCCCGGTGTCTCCGTCAAGAAGCGCGCGCGGATGAACCTCGGCTTCTTCGTATTTAAATTCTTTTTTTAAAAAAAGCCTTGTCTGAGCAGCGGGATATTCTCCGCCATATTTAAGCCAATATTTTCCTATAAAATTTCTGCGAGGGATTGTGTACGCTTTATACACAGGCGAACCTTTTAAAAGATTAGTTACTTCTTCCGCGAGTTGTTCGGTAATTCTTTCGTCCGCGTCTAAACTTAATACCCAGTCGTTTGAGGCTTTAGCATATGCCCAATTTCTATGTCTTCCTTCATTGTCCATTTTGCGCGAATAAATTTTATCAGTATATTTTTTTGCGATTTCTATAGTTTTGTCCCGGCTTTCATCATCAACTACGATAATTTCATCCGCCCATTCGGCACTGGCTAAACAATCATTAATATTTTCTTCTTCATTTTTTGTTATGACAACAACGGTAAGAGGTGTTTTTTTCATTTTATTCCTTATATGCTTTTTACTTTCTAAAATTCATATTTTAAACGCCACGTGCCGAGAGCGTCTTTTTCCCAAATATCTTTATTTCTAAAACTTTCAGCAACGCGCCAAAATTCTTCTTCTGTAATTTCAATATACTCGCAAAACCGTTTAATATAACGCGTAGCGCATTTACCGTCATATTTTTTCACCCGTTCCATAGCCTCTTCCCTAGTAATCTTGCCGAGCCTGACAGCTTCAGATTCTTGATCCGTAACTTTTCCGAATCCAAATTTTAAATATTTGAACATCTGGTTTATTACCACAAAATCATCGTCAAGCGCTTCAAATCCATAGGTGTCGCCTATGTCTTCAGGGGGATCATCACGTATAATAAGACCATGATTCATGGCTATTTCAGCGTTTTTAAATCTTGTAAAATCTTTTATAAAATATCCCAGATAAACTATGCGCAACTTCGCCCATTCTAATTCCTCATCCAATGGGTATCTATACCAAAAAAGATTTTTTTCAGTTATGCCGTCTTCTAATAAAGCTTCAGGCCCGCCTTTTAATGTATGACAATATTTCATTCTGTTCGCTTCCCAAGTTGTGGAACCCACATCAAGGTCGCCAAGCGCTATCGCGGGATTCTCACCTAAAAAAATGAGAGGAATATGATACGCTATCGCAAATTTTGGAGCACTGGCATAAAGAGCAGTTTCTGTGGATTTACACCAGTTACCGAATTTTAAAAATCCCTGCCGCATCATTTTTTTCCAAGTTACAGGGTCAGGGCTGACTGAAATACAATCAAATCCAAGTGATATGAGATTGGCAAGATTATTCGCGCCGCGTTCAGTTTGTTGTTCTGGCGGGTATGAACATGAAATGAGTAATGGTTTAAGGCCTATTTCATCACGCAGATACAATGCTTGTCTTGTGCTGTCTTTGCCGCCTGAAACACCGATAATGCAGTCGTAACCTGATACATTATTTTTTTTTCCGAATTCAACTATTTCATCAAGTATTTTTTTTCTTTCATCCCAATTTATAGGATTACATGATTGTTCCGCGAAACGGCATGGCGGGCACACACCATCTTCATCAAATTTTATTCCGGGCCTTGTATCAGGCTGTACACATTTTTTGCAGTATTTCATAATCGTCCCTAGTTTTTAAAAGACGCGTTAACCGCCTAGTATAAACAGCTAACGCGTCTTTTGGGTTTACTAAAGCCCGAAAACCATAATAACTTTATTTTTTCTTTCCGATCACGAAATATAAAATCATTCCTATCAATGGTAAAAATACAATAAGAAGCACCCATAAAATTTTTTTACTGTTTTCAAATGAACTTTTTACCACATCAATAATAGCGATAATATCTAACACTAACACTACTAATCCTAATAATCCGCCCATAATTACGCCTCCTTGTTATAACATTATTATTACTCTCCATAAGTAATGTCTTTTAAAATCAGATCATTTTATAATTTTAACCCGAATTTTGCAATAGACTTCGAGAAAAATGGCCTAAATTTTTGATAATACAAGGCTTGCGAGCAAAAATGACGAAAGCGTATTCTTTGCAATACGCTGAGGATATTTTTGCGAGCGTAACGCAGGAGTATCAAAAATTTAGAGACATTTTACCGACGGCCTATTGCAAAATACGGGTTTAACCCGAATTTTGCAATAGACTTCGAAAAAAAAGACCTCTTGCCGAAGGTAACTCACCTTCAGGGCAAGAGGCCAAGCCACATGAGACACAGGGAGGTTTGCATCTCAGGGCTTTTTGATTTAACCCGCCCAAACTTTGCAATAGACCGTCGGTAAAATGTCTCTAAATTTTTTTCTAAATCTATTACAAAGTTTAGATTTAACACATGATAATTTTATTTTCCAAAAATAATTTATTACGCCTTTATAAGTATTTCTTGGATGTATTTCTCGTAATTTTTTACTTCTTTTTCATAATCTATCGCCTGCATTTTAGGCAAATACTTATAGATGTTATATTTTTTACCGTCTTTTTCAATCTGCTCTATTTTACCGTCACTTATCCAAAGCTTGTCGTCATCTCCTTTGGACATCATCTCTAAAAGCGCGTGGTAAAGCTGACTAGTGATTCCGCCCTGCATTTCTACCATCATTAAACTGTCCTCGTTTTCCGCTAAAAGCATGGACTCTTCTTCACTAGAAACTTTTATTATCTCACCCGTAGCGCCTATCGCTAATTCTTTTTTGGATATTTCTTTTCCTACGCGCGCGCTAACTTGTTGCATTATTTCTGTTAAGCTTATAGTTTCTTCATCTTCAAGAATAATGACTGAATCCTCTGTCAAATATTTTCCAAGGCCTGTAACGGATAAGGCCTCTTTCAAGTCTTTCGCTATTTCCTTATCTTTCAATACTACAAAATCTTTAATCGGATCAATATCATCTGTCTTGACTCTCATAAAATTACGGCGTTCTTCTATAGCCTCAGCTAAAAGTTTCATGCCTATAGCATTGTCTATAGCTGTAACTGTGTAACGTCTTTTCACTTCAGCGCTTTCAGTAATAGATGATAAATAACTTGCTAACTTTTCACTGTAAGCTTGTTTATGAATTTGGTATATCCTATCCGCGCGGATATCATATATACTTTTGCCTTTAAGCATATATGATTTTCCTTCCGGCAAAATACGGATTAACATATTAGCGGTTTCTTTCATTTCACTAAGTGTTTCTATTTTTCTTACATTTTCTTCTGTAAGGATTGAAAACTCAGGATGCGTAAGCTCTATGACGCTACGCACCGCAGACCGCGATAAATCATTTATCATACTTCTTACATCATTAAGAGACGCTTCACTTGCGACATCCAATAACGCGGAGACTGCTTTTTTACCTATAGTACTTTTTTCAAGTTCAATAAGCATCCCCTCACTATCACTAGATTTTAAAGAGACGAGCCTAACTTGAAAATCTTTTTCTATCTGTTCTATAGCGCCCTCTCCGAGTTTAATAAATACTTCTGAAGAAACACCTATTATAACTTCAAATTTCTTATATGTATTTTCATACGTATGTTCTCTAACAGATAATTCCGCGACACTTCTTTTGTGGAAGAAATTGCTAATCCATGGGAGAATCGCAATCATTCCCCAAAAATGCGATTTTAAACTTTCATGAATTGATATGAGTTTCTTTGATTCTTCTGTCAAATAATTAAACGCGGGATGAATATCCCCTGCAGAATCCGCGATTTCAACCTGATTGAGTTTGCCGTCAAACTTAGTGTTCTTTTCTGAATAATATTCTTTTAAAGCTCTGATAATATTATTCTCTAATACATCAAATCTTAAAAATGTTATAAAAGAATATATAAAACCTATAACGGATACGACAACCAGCGCCACTTCTACAACTTTAATGTCCACAGTCAAATTAAATAATATTTCAACAGGATAAATAGCAAACAAAAGAGCCACTACGACAAAAAGCTTAGATACATTATTGGCATTGACCGCTTTAAAAGCGTGTTTTGTTAAATTCTGATAAGGTGTATAAACATTTTTTGGCAATAATCCAGCCCCTCGTGTTAAAGAACTGTTTGAACCTTGAGAATCTCTTTCAAACTTAGGTGTATTATCATTTGATTGTTTTTTATTTTTTTCTGTAGATTTTTTAAGTTCTTTTTGTTTTATTGTTAATGCCTTAAACTTCTTCTCTCTTTCATTGCTTGTTGGCCAAACGCGGTCATCCAACCCTTCGGAATAGTTCCATGGCCTAATAAATAATCCGCCGTGTTTAGCTGTAAATTCAAGGTAACCTGCCATATCTTTTGAGTCTTTGCTAGAGTTAGTGGCAAATTCTCCTAAACCCCATTTTTTAGCGTTCGCGTTTAGTTTTTTGACTACCTGTTCTAAGGTTTTATATCCATCGTTAAATCTATCTTCATAATGATGGACTGATATAAAATCAACATCGTATATTTTAGCATATTTCAGCGCGAACTCTGTGTTTACTCCTATAGTAATGGGTTTAGTTTTCGCGTTTTCTCTTATCGCTTTAATAGATTCTTTTATAAAATCATCCACTCCATCTTTATTGTTTTTTATCCATTCCGGCTCGTTTATAATGTCGAAACTTGCTATACCTTTACGACTGCCGAATTCTTTTAAAAATGGAATAAGAAAATTATTTATAAAATCATTTCTCACTCTCTTATCAGAAAATAATTCATCCCTGCCGAAGGTGTGAACGCCATTAATAGTTTCTACGGGATTCGCTATCATATAATCTACTAACGCAAATTCTACTTGCATATTCAAAGATTCGACGATATCAAGCAATCTTTCCACATCATTTTTGAACATATCATTGTATCCGACAATTTTGCCGTTTTCGTTCATAAGAGTCCTGCCGTCTGTACCCAGAAACATTCGAACAATACCCACGCCCGCGTTTTTCATATCTTGTAGTTGAGCTATTACATCTTGTTCATGTCTCGAGATACCGTTACCGGAAGGATACCATGCCGTAATTCCAAAATTTTGGCCGTAAGAATCTTTACCTTTCGGCCCTGCCCAATTCATGCCTGTTTTAGGCAAGTTTTCATATGCCTGAGTTGTAACATTATCGCTTACTATCGGCTCGGCTACTGGGCTTTTCACTGGAGAAAAAAGCCTGTCGAATAAAGCTTGGTTACTTTTTTCATCAGATGGAATATATTTATAATATTTTTTCTCAGGATATCTATCAATATCTTCTATCGTCTGACCTTTGCCAACAATTGCTATATCGTTTACCTTGATACTACTGTTTTGCTTCAAGTTATTACTATTGTCACAATTAATTTTAAATCCTATTCTGCTTATTGTTTTAGGATCAAATTTTTTCTGTTTATAAGCAAGAGGGCTATTTTCACTAAATCTTATAGTTATTGTTTTTTGGCCTTTAATAATCTTTATCGGTTCTGTTATCGCAGTCGAATGAAGATTATTAGATTTATTCCAAGAAATAAGAACGCCTGATAACTCGCCTGAAAAAGTTTCAGGCAGGGTTAATGTTATTTCAAACTCTTTTTCTGAAACAATCCCGGGTTCTTTTTCAAAACGCCATCCTAAAGCTGTATAGAAATCAATAACCATTGTTCCGGTATAAGATTTAGTAAAATCAGATGATATAACCCACCCATCTTTTATCGTTCCATAAACCCAACCGTTAGGCATAGACCTGCCGTATTTAGGCATATTTATTAATTTCATATCTTTCATTACTTCATTAATCCCAGTAACATCTGTTAAATTAAATAAATACAAATCTTTCGGGAAAACAATCTTCCCATTTTGTTTTAAACCCCAGAAAGAAGTTTCTGATGCGTATGCCTCACCAATCCTACGTTTAAACTCATCTATTTTCTTAACAGAATATTGTTTATAAGTAATTTCGAGATATTTAATATGCGCTAAGTAAGCTTCTTTTAAAATATCTCTAAGCCTTTCCGCTTCTTTATTCATTCCTTTACTCTCAAGCAAATAAGAATATCCTATTTTCCCGCTCATCCATCCCAAAGCATTAGGCTTGGAAATCTGCTCCTTAATTGCCGCTAAAATATTTTCCATTGGCAATTCTGTACCTTTTATATATTCTTCAAGAGCAGGTTCCATGATTAAACTGCGTACTATTTCTGTTTTATACTGGTCTGATTTATCTATGCCTGGTAGCAATAATATTGACATCCATGGCAGTACTAATAATAAAAACGCTACCAATATTCTATTTAAAATAGTACTTTTTACAAACTCCTTAATCTTTAGGCTAAGTTTAATTTTTTCTCCTAATTTTTCTTTTAATGCGTCTAATCTTCCTCTTGTCCAGAAGCCGGGAGTAGTATATCCCGGAAATAAATTTCTTCCGATGTTGTAATAAGCCGGTATTATCATATGAGTAAAATAATCCAGCATTAATGGCTGACTAGCGCTTTTACTGACCATATGCCTAGGTAATCTGCCAAGAGAAAAGATATGTTGTTCACCTAAAGATTTCATTAACCAATCTCCAATCCACAAAGCAAGATGCGCGGCTCCTATAACAATAACTATAGTCGCTGGTAATGGAGATATCCATAAGAGAAGCCATGCTAACGCGCCTACCAGAACTAATCCGGAGCCTAGTAATAAAACCCAATTTCTTATTCTTATATCACCCCTGACAAACCTTTTGATACTCCATACTTCATCTATTATTTGTTTTTTGGCTATTTCAAATTTTTTCTCATCCGTACCATCACCTAATTTATTCCTTATTTCTTTATTCAATATATCGTTTAATAAAACACCTTGTATGTTAACAACATTCCGCATGGACCCGGTATTATTTAAAATGTCTAAATACCTGTCTAACACAAATTGAACTTTTGTATCATTGTTAAAATCTTCTTTACTCATACTAGGAATAACAGGGATAGTTCGCCCTTGGCTAATATCACTATCATAATATTGTTCTTTCATCAGAGCGGTAAGCCCTTCAAGAATAGTAAAATCATGTTTAAGCATTCTAACATTTAATGCTTCGCTCGTTGCTTCTTCATCTTCAATAGTATGAGTTTTCATGACCATAAAGCCCATGAATACTATTAACCCGGCTGGTATGAAAAACATGACTATACCAGAGACTGTTGTAGGTAACCAACCATTCAAAACTGGAATAATGCCCTGCAAATCAAGCAAATATTCTTTTAAGAGAACGCCTAACCCGCCAAGTTTTTCCATTGGTAAAAGCCAATCAATAGTACGGACTAGTAAATATATATTTGTAACAACAATAGCGACAAGAGACGCTAAACTCGCGAAAGTAGCGGCTGATAAATGCGCCATATTTTGAAATACCCACCATGCCTTTATTTTGCCGAATAAACCGTGCTCCCCCATTCCATAAATAGGATCAACAAACCACTGTCTGTTTCTTTCTATGCCAAGCCTATTGCCAATCCACAACAATAATTTTCCGGCTAAATAAAACACAATTCCGCCTACAAAAAATCCGATAAAAGTTACTAAAAGTCCCTGTAATACGTTCATTCTTGAACCGGCAACAGCCCACCCTAATCCCATTCCAATATATTGGCCTATAAACATAAGGAATGCCGGTTTAAAAGATAATATAGAAAAGAATGTCTGCGGAGTTATCCATCTTGAACGTTGTAACCACCATCTGAAACCTAATGGAGGCAATTCATCTTCAAGGATATAAGTGAATTTACCTTCAAGCCTTCTTGCCATAAGTCTATAATTTGCTAAACGGCTTCCAAGTTCAGAATCTTCTATCTGGTTATAACCATCCCACACACCATTCTGGCTGTATACCGTTATATATTTATTCAAAATTGTAGAAGGAACCCTTGTAATGTTGTATCCCGCGATTAACAAATTCCACAATCTTTTAACTGTACGTATAACAATATTACGATTCTTTAACGCTTGTTCTCTATCTGTTTCATCTTGATTTATTTTTTCCCTTAAAGGCCTTAAAAAATTCTGCAATGCTACTCTTTCGTGTAACGCGGTTTCACTTACTACATTGCCATCTTTAAATTCAAGTTTTGTTCCAGCTAGCATTTCCCATAAGAATCCGTTTCCTGTACCGCCAAGAAATACAAACCCTGTCTTGGATTGACCTATTTGAATAGAATTATGCCATATCATATAATCATCATAACCTTGATATGCCCAGTCAGACGGTTTATATAAAGGCACTTGCCTTAATTCAGCCTGCATAACTACAGCAAGATTGCGTATCCTAAACTCAGATTTAACAAAGGTTTCCGCGTCCGGATAAACTCGCAAAAATACCCATAATACATATTTTACTCTGTCGGCAACACTGTCATTTATCCATGTTTCAGCAGTATTCGCCAAAGTTTCTTTAGAAATATTATCTATCGCGCTGATTTCATTTTTGCGTCCTTCCGCGGATAAATTTTTAATAATTTCTTTTTTAAGGTTATCAATGACATAATTATATTCCTGTTCTATTTTTACTATGTTGCCGAATTTAATTCCCCATCTATCTCCGGATTTCTCAGCAGTTTTTTCATCTGTTTTATAAATTGCGTTATTATATTTAACTCCGACTGTCCATTTAATAGCCTTTGCGGGAGTGGTCCAACGCAAAGCTTTTGCATCATTAAAAGAGGTGTAAGTCTATCTTCTTCATCTACCAGTTCCGCGAAATACGGCAAATCTTCTCCTCTTTCCGCGTAAAACCTCTGCATAAACCTGACTTCTTCAGAATTAAGAGGCGGTTTCATCCTTATTTTTCTCTGATTTTTACCGTAATTTACGCCATGTTCAGGACACGCGACTATTCTTATAGAATCACGATATTCATATAATTTTCCAACCCAAGGTTTATTAATATTTTCCGACGGCTGGCCTTTCTCGATACCTTCATCATTGCCGTATATAGCCAAATTCATTGCCTTTATGCCGTCTATATCAACATCATCAGTAACAGGGAACACATCAATTCCGCCCGGATATGTCCTAATAGCGCTTTCAACAACTTCAACTAATTTTTGCCCGGCTCCACCGGAAAATGTAGTTTCCATAAGCGCTACACGAGGGAATAATTCTTTTCCTTTTTTCTCAACAAGATATTTAATATCATCCAATTTCAAAAGCTTTAAAATATCTTCATTATTAACAGGCCCTTTAGGCTCAAAACTATCGCTTATACGGTCAAATCGTGTATCAGCCCTTAATATCTTCACCAATTTTTCCCTATCCATATGTTTAAAATAAAACGCGTGTAAAACCGGATAATTTAAAAGCATTCTATAAGAAGGCCATTTTGACGGAGTAATACCGCTTTTTATTAATTTTTTACGTAATTTTCGGCTAGCCTCTTCTTTTATAATGCCCGACATTATACCGTCTACAGTCGATTCGCTAATCTCAATATTTAAATAATTCGGAATACTAGTATTATCTTTCTCCATATCCCTTTTAATACCATTCAAGATTTCTATCAGTAATGCTTTCGGCAAATGTTCTTTTATATCAACAGTTGTTATTCCTTCTGTCTTACCTAAATAGCTTGCTATAAAAAACCATGCTTTTTGTAGCATCACATTAAATAAAAATCCGCTTACTAATGCTACTAATGTAACCAAACTAAAAATTAAAAAATTATTTACTTCTATAACAGGAATGAATCCGTTAAGTTCAAGAATACGTCTGGAGTAATATGCTATAGGTAAAATAACCGCTGAAATTATTCCGAGTTGTTTTATACTCTTCATATGACGGCGTATGCCATACCAATAACTGGACCTAGAGATACTGGGACCGCCGAATCCTTTATCAGACTCAGCCATTTTATGCGCCCTAAAGGCTCGGTCTTCATTTTCATGTTTTATCGCAGTTACAATATTTTCTCCTACTGCTAAATCATTATTTATACGGCGTAAACGATATTGCAGCATACCTAAATAAAGAGGTAAATTATTGATAGGTATAGCTTGTGTTGAATTACTCCAAACACTCGGCCCGTTATACTCAATGCGGTCAGGCTTGTTATAGCTTCTACCATCTATTTCTATTTTTTCTTTTTTATCAAATGATCCGGGAAAAAGTTCATATCGAACTTTATCATTGTCGTTAAATGAAGCCTGCGAAAAAGTTTTCCCTTCCGCGTAAATTGTGGAAACTAAAAATTGCGGGTCATACCAAGGGAAATGGCCCCGTGAAATAAGATTATAGTCTCTATTTTCTTTTTTTATTTTGGCAAGATAATCTATGGTGTAATTTATATAGCTAATAATATTTATTTCTTTAGTTGTGAGCCTAATATTATCTTCCGCGTCGCCGTAAGGCGCCAATACCGTAAATGTCATTATCTTTTTCCAGTCTTCGCTGGTAAGAAGGCTTCCGTCTCTTTTTATCTCAGCATCCATGATGTCTTCTAACTTCTTTCGAACACCCTCTAACTCTTTTATCATAAAATCAACAACATCTTTTTGCTCTTGTTTTCTTGTTATACTCCTTAACAACCGGTTAGAATGCATCGCGCTTTTAGCATCCATAATAAAATCTATTATAGAATATTTGTTGACCCATATTCCGGCTGTTATTAATACCATGCCTGTTAATAAAATTTCCCAAGAAGCATAATCCATAACGGATATAGATTTAGAAACAAATAATAACGCGCCTGAGAACACTAATGCCCAGCCCAAAACGCGCGTCATACCTGTTAAAGGAATAGCGGGATTCTTCATATTTTCCATAGACACAATATAATTAAACGGCGCGTAGAGTTTGTTGACAAAATTTTTGGAAAACTTTTGACCGTCCAGTGTCAATAATAATTTTTTATAAAATTTATTTTTAGCATATTTTGAAAGATTCCTACTAATCATTGGTTCAGTGTCTTTATAAGAAATATGCTTCATATCAACAGCAAATTTACCGTACTTGTTACCAATAGCCTTTATAACATCTCCTAAATTATGAGCGGTAACCGGATGGTTTTTTAAGCCTTTAATAATTTTATCCAGCATTGGCTTTATATTGTTATCATTTAACGCTTTTATCAGAATATCCTGATTAACTTTATTTATATCTTCAAGCGTAACTTTAGCTATAAGTTTATATTTGTATGGTTCAAGCCTGCGCGTCGCATCCCATATAACGTCTTCCATATCAAAAATTAAATTTTTAATTTTGTCCGCTACCGGGATTAATTTCGGATCTCCGGCAGATTCCAGAAGAGTAGCCCCAGATTGCTTAACGTGTCCTGCCCTGCCTGTTGTTTCGCCGATAATCCATTCTCTCCAATTATCTGAAGCCTTATATCGCGCGCTAGCATCATCGCGTATAACATTAAATTTATATAGAAATCTTACCACCGCCGTTAACAACCATGTGATAACTATTGTACTCATAATCCATTTTATAAACCTGATAAGCCTGACATTAAAAATAGCTTTATCTACCTCGGTACGGACATCTTTATACGCCGTATTTTTTAAAAGTTCTATCTGACCTTTTATCACAACACCGATTTCATCTTTTCCATAACCATACCTTACAATAAGTCTTGCTAACTCATATAAAGTAGACACATAAAGCTTAAATAATTCCTCTGTGTTAAGTTCATTATAATTTTTATTCTTTTTTACTAAGTATTCTTCTAATAAATTTTTATATTGTGCTACTTCAATTATAGAATCAACAAACTCTCTAAAACCAAAATCAAATCCTAATTCTGCTCCTGAATGGCTTGCCCAGAATGTTATAAGCCCTGATGCTTGTATAAAACCTTTGTTGGTCAAACCACCATCTTTAAGTCTATCCTTATACATAACATTAAAAGTTTCTATTGTTACTTTATTCAACTGAGAAATTTGTTCCTCAAAGGCCTTCCATGTTGATTCGCTATTTAAAACAACAGCTCCGCTGTCAGGATCCTGCCTCATTCCCAACATGTACGTCCAATAAAGAGCATTCATAGCTTCACTTGTGAGATCATCAGTCGTTACTAATTTATTTTGTTCTCCCTCTGCGGCATAAAGTTCATTAATACTTATTAAATCAGACAAAACAGTAGTGATGGCGCCTCCACTTAAACTACTGACATCAAAAACACCCGGACGTATAATCTTTTTCATTCTAACGCTCAATTTAATAAAATCGATAACCCGTTTAATATCTTCAGTTTTTTCTCCTTTAATAAGCCCGGTAAATCTTGCCATAGTGTATACTTGATTTTTCACCCATATAGAAGAATCTTTGTTAAAAATATTATCTTTCTTATTTTTTGAAAATTCTTCTAGCGCCTTATCTATGACATTTGACGCGTATTCGCACTTATTTATCTCAAGCTGATATTTTATTTCAGGAGAACCGCTAGGTTGCGCGTATTGAACTAAATTCAACCCTAAATCAAAATTCATTATCGTTATATTACCTAAAGTTGAATTAGTTATTGTTGTACCAATCTCATTATCGGTTATCTCTTTTTTTACCCAGCTAAGCATTTCCTTACCGTACAAGACAACATCCTTGTCATCACCAGTAATAGTTTTGTCCTGCAATTCGCTTGGTAATAAATCCTGTATAGCTTTTATATCGCTAAGCGTTATTTCTAAATCCTTAGTTTTCTTTAAAGGATAAATATCCGCCCCTTTTGCGTCTTTTGAAACAATCCTATAAAGCCATCCTTGCCTCGTATCTACTTTATTTTCTTGGACATTATAAAGAGTAGCGTAAATCTCTCCTTCAATTTTATTGTTTGTTATAGGTATTTTAAATTGATATAGTTTATTTGTATCGTTGCCTTCTTTATATCCAATATAATAAATATTCTCAATATCCCCAAAATCACTTAATCTTGACCCTTCTTTGGCAAAATCTATTTCAAATGTATCAGGCGCTCTCTTACTTAGAATACGTTCCCACGACTTTTCAATAGATTCTTTCTCACCCTTTTTCAAACGGAATTTAGCGATAACAAGCCCGAGCGGTTTGCCGCTCGTAGTAACTTTTTTATGTAAATAAAATACGCCTTCTTTATAATCGCTTGATATTTGGCCTTGTTCATTAATTTTTCCGGGGATAGTTATGGAATAAGCTTCATCTTTTATATCATATCCATATGTTTTAATAACACCTGCCAAACTCTTTGATGTCCTAGAATCAATAGATAATATCTTTTCTAAATAAAGTTTTATTTTCCCGGTTTTATCAAGTTGTTTAAAATTATTTTCTGGAATACCCATATCGCGTAAATAATTATCTAATCTTGATTCATTAATTTGAGCGTTTATTGAAAATATGCCGGTATTCCCATCTACAGATACTAAATCCGTAAACGCCTCAAATAATTCTCTTACTCTTTTTTTACCGGCAACACCTTCAAATTGATATATATCTTTACCCAGATAAACCGCGCTCACTTTATATTTTCCGTCCGGTGTCCTTTCAAGCTGGCTTGTTACAAAATAATCTTCCATCCATGCTTCAGCTTTCATAAGGCCGAAGAACCCTTTAAGGTCCATCTTAACAACAGCCTTTTCACCTTGGTTGAAATCAATATCAATATTACCATTTTCTCCTATAATCAAAGGCGCGTACCACTGTTCAGATTCATACTGCCTGCCGGTCTCTAAAAATGTACGGTAAACAGCTACCTTAGTTTTTGTCTCAGCCAATTTTTTAAGCAAATTCTCTTTTAATGTTTCTCTAAATTTTTCCAATTTAAAAATAATGTCAAAAACTTTAGTATTCTTGTCAGTTTTGATATTATACAAAGCCTTAATGGCGCTCTCTTCGCTAAGAGATAAGTCAAGAGCTAAAGTTTTAATTTTATTCAACACGCTAGAATCAACTTCTTTCCCGTAATAAAGCGTTTTTATAGCAATATCTATGGAGTCTTCCAAATCAACAATCTTACCTAAATCTCCGGTAAGACCTGTTATATTTAAGATAAACCTTTCATACAATTCATCTTTGTATATGTACAACCCGCGTTCAAAAAGTTTTCCTATTTTATCGGTCGCGTAATCCCAATGTTTTGAAGTACTTGCTACAGGTAAATCTGAAGTAGAATCATCTATTGTTTTATCGTAAACTCCTAAAACAAATTTAGATGTATTATAATCATGCCCTGTCACATACTCTTTTCCAGAAGATTCTTCTTTCACGATTCTATATTGATCCTCTTTCTGAAAAGATGTGTATCTTGTAAGAATAGAAAACTTATGAGTAGTCGGTATTGTTTTATCCCTTTCATTTACTTCTTTCGGTATATCTTTCCCGTAATGAACGATATACATAAACTCTTCCATCTGATTATTACTGGGATGAAGTATATAAATACGATGTTCCTCCAAATTTTTCATAGGATGAAACTCTCTCTCATCCTTATACCATAATTTCCCTGTCACATCATAAATACCATAAGATGTCAGAAAAGGCTTATGCGCGCGACTTTTCATGACGTTAAATATTTCTTGTTTCAAAGTAGACAAATTCTGGGATAGCGCCATTTCATCCGCGTTTTTCAAATCGTAAAACGGCTTAAGAATAACACCGTATCTATCAATATACCCTTTATTCGCTAATTCAACCATTATCGCTCCGGTCTGCGCTTTTAAAGATGCGGATTCGCTGAAAGAAACGCTTGTAACAAGGCCGTTCCCTTCAGTAGGTATATTATATTGCTCCATTCGGCCTTCTTGAGCGCTAGAAGGGAGGCTAACCCGTATCTTACCAGACTCGCCTTTTATGCTACCATTACCGTCACCGATATAAATATCCATATACTTTTCATTTAAATTAACATCGCTTACTACTCTACCTTGTTTATCTAGTTTTTCTCCGGTAGTTAATTTATTCAGGGCAAATTTTTCAGGTTCAAACTTCCCTTCTCGCACAAGAATTTCTTCCTTAATTGTTCCATCCTGATTTTTAATTTGCTCTTTTACGGCATAAACACTGCCGTCTGAATTAACTCTTTCCGTAACACCAAAATCTGTTTTTTCGCTTACTTTAATCAATTTTTTCTCAACAACATAAAATTTCCCATTTTCCTGATATTGCAAAGGATCATACTCTCTTATTTCCGTACTTTTTATTCTGCCTCTATAATATTTAGGATCCTCAAAATCCAACTTAATACTTTTTGTTCCTGTTGATAAACGTTCGCCTTTTGTAAAAGGATCATATTTTCTCTCTTCAAAAAATTCACCACTAGACTCTAAAAAGACAAATTTCTTTCTGGATAAATATTCCGCGTCAACTCTAGGCCTCTTCTCGTCTTTGTCATAGATATAATCCTCTCTCTTAATTTTAAACTCATCTATTTCAGTAACATATTTATACACATTTGTTTCTGTCTCATAAAGCCTCATGTGATCTCGATGTTTTCTATATTTTATTGTAAAGCTATACACTTCTTTACCTTCTTCATCCAACACCTTAGACACTATCTTTGTAACTTCTGTTTTACCGTCCATCATGGTTTTTTCTACTCTTTCAACGGCAAATGTGGCATTATTCTCTTTATAGTCTACAAATGTCTTTTTATAATTTTCTCTTTTAAAACTACCGTCCGCGTTAACACCTGTAATAACAGTAGTCGCGTCAGAAAGACGTGTTAGTTCTTCACTCACACCCGGGAAAACCCCTTCCCCTTCTAACGAATATAAATATTTTGTTATGTTTTCCATTAATACTGTTTTTCTGTCAACGCTCGAAATATACGCCTCGCGCTGATACGGTCTTAAATTTCTATCAATACCGCCTTCTGTAACCTTTAACGCGGGTATCATAAAAAGCCCTTCTCCTAGCGCTTTTTTCACTTCACTATCATAATTTTTATTCTTTGTAAATTGTCCGTTGGTTATATCGTATTTAGGAATATAAAAGATGTCTGTTTGATTAAATACAAGCATGCCTTCAAAAGTTTTAATATTCCCATTTCCATTTTTATCTCCACCTCGTTTAGAATTAAAAACAAAATTCTGGGAATTAAGTTCATCCCATCTTGGATATCCTTCATCCATATTTAAAATCCGTTCTGATTTAATAAGCAGATTAAACCCCGCGTCTTCCATATGTTTAGCAAATCCGGATAATGTCCTGTCTCCCGTATTTTTAATATATTCCTCACGGACTTCGACATATTCACTAAGCACCATGCCGTTTCGCGCCATAAAATTAAACGTCTGAAATTTATTTTCACGCGGATCAATCAATTCTCCCATTTCAAAAATTCCAAAAGTAGGCGTATGCGTATAATCCCATGAATAAATTGATATAAGTGAATTATCTTTTCTGGAATAAACTTCTATCTGTTCTTTAATTTGAACACCCTTAACATCTTCTGCTGTTTTATAATTTTTATTTGTTTCATCAAACAAAATATTATATCTGACAATTGTTATTATCTTTTGAGTATCTGTGTATTTATAAAAAATCTGCTCTCGTAAACGCGGCTTTTCAAGCGGATCCCCAAGAATAGCGGTCCCTTCAGGGTTAAGCCTTCCTACATACGCCTTAGTCTCTATCCCGTCTTTTCTCAGATGCGTAACCCATACCTGATTTACCTTCCATAAATTTATTTCAGGCAAATCTGCCGGAGCTTCCATAAACCTTACGCTCTCATCACGGCTTGTATAATCTTTAGATACCTCTATAGGAGTTTTACTATTGCCTTTAACATATTTATATTTTGTTAAAACATGCGCGCCCGGATGAAAAGCTACTGTTTTCCCGTCAGGAAGCGAAAGCGTAACGTCTTTTTCCAGCGTCCCATAATTATAAACTTCGCTGAGATAGCTGTCAGAACTAAGTACCGGTATCCCTTGCGCGTTTTTCTCAATATTTCTCTTTCCATTTCGCGTTGGCTCTTGCTTTTCCGCTGGTTGCCACATACACATCTTTAGATCCATCAATCTGAGCGTACATAGCTATTTGCTTACCATCTGGTCCAAGCAAAATATAATACCGTTTTTCTATTTGAGCTTTTCCTTCTTTATCGATTGCCCAAGTAAATCCGTCAATATATCCTGAAATGCTTTTTACAGAGCTACCTCTTTGTCCTGTAACAAGAACATTCCCGCTAATCTTTACTTCTGTTTCAACCGCGGAGTGTAATACCGAAGTCAAAATTTTAGCGCCCTTCTTATAACCGGGTCCGGTCATCTCTTTCCCTTTACTTGTCTTAAATTGTAAATCCACTCCCATACTTTCTTTGATAAACGCTCTTATATTCGGATCTTTATAATCCTTTAAAAAATTCTCTATGTATTCTTTTTGTCTTGATAAAGGCATATCACGGACTATCGCTTTTATTGTGGCATCATCATATTTATGCACCGCGATTATATCCTCTGTACTGATTTCTCCGTATTGTTGATCCTTTATTTTATCGATATATGCCTCTCTCGCGCCATATTCCAAAATCGCGTCATATAAAAATAATGTTTTAAAGAAAGGCCCTGTTTCATTTGTGATACGTTCTGCACACACACGCCTTTCGTTCAGAATATGATTGCGCGTATCGCCTGTTATTCCGCTTTTAAGAGCACTATCTAAACTTTTAATAACGTTAAAAAACGGATCAGTTTTTATATCTTCCGGGGTTATTGTGCCGAACAAATAATCCGTAACCGGTTTTAACGCCTTCATCCTGACTAATAAACTTTTCAATTCTCTTAAAGTAACACCTTTCTGCATCATATAACTTGTAACAGCAAGGAATAATTCATCGTCATATTTTTCTTCAGGAGACTCTAGAAAAAGTCTTCCGTAATAACTTTTTAACATACCTCTAATCTCTGTTTTCATTTCGTTTGTTTCGCGTTTATTCATTTTAGTTTCAGTTTCCGCTAAAAAGTTTATAACCGCGCTTTGCCATTTAAGCATATTTCTCGTTGTATCCATGTTTAAGTTGGCATGTTTCATTATCGCTGTGTCAATATTAATTCTATCAGCGAGTGAAAGAACCTTACCTTCCTGAACATGCTGTTCATCAGTAATTGAAGCCTTAGGTAAAGCGTAATTATCGGCATTACCTTGTTTCGCCCTATCTTCGCTCAAATTAACAAGAAAACTCACGTACCCTATTTTAGAAAAAATATCAGGTAAAACACCCTGCATTCCATCATTTATATTCGTACGTGTTTCAATAAGCGAAAGCGGTATAAAATATGCGCCAAGCCATTCAGGCAAATCAACACTATTAAGTCTGTCAGCCATTTTATAATTTTTTGCTATCGCGGTAAATTTTGTCAAATACGTCTTAGCCCTTGTCTGATCAAAAGAAACTCTGCCAAGAGGATCTCTCTTTGTTAAATACGCGGTAAAGAAATCTATCCAGCCTTCTCTATCCATGTATTGTTCACCTATAATTTTTCCGTCTTGCCCAACTATATTTAAAGTATTCAAAATATTATCAATATTATCAGCCACAATAGCGCGTATTCCCGTAAACTCTATTTTTCCCATAACAGGAATAGGCATAGGTTTTTCTTTCTTTTCAGAAACAACCGGCTGAGTTTTAATAACCTCTTCCAGCACATTGCTTTTTTCGTTAGTTCTTATAGATACTGACTCTTCAGCAATCGCGGTTAATTCCACTTTAACGCCTAAAAACTCAAGATACGCTTTAAATCTGGCAACAGTAGCATTATATTTAGCCACGGCTTTTATGTAATCCATTTTTGCCTTATAAACTTCACGCAATTTATCAGCGTAAACCCAATAAGCGCTTGTATGCGATTCATAAGCTTTTCTCGCTAAGCTAGTAGCGTTTACAGCTGATTCCAGCCATGAATAAGCGGTTACAACCTCACTATACGCTTCTTTTATGTGCGTACTTTTAGTATCAATTTCTCTTTTTATTTCTTTGCCTCTCGCGGTTATTTCAGTCTTTGTCACTTCTATTTTAGATTCAGCCATAAATTGTTCCGCGCGCGACTTTCCAAAATCCCATACTATAAAATTTCCGGACAATGTTAAAAATTCACCTATACTTTTATCCTCCGCTATATTAATCGAAAATGTAAGATTTATCCTTGGATCCCATCTTTTAAGTTTCGCGTATTCACGGTCAACAAAATCTTTTTCTATTTCTTCATATAGATATTTCATTTCCGGATCATTCTTTTCAAGAGACTCAAACATTAAATCCATTAAATCTTCTTTATTTTGTCCGTTTTTAATATTTCCCGCGGGATATAATAATTCCATTCCGGTTTCAATGTCTCGCATCCCTAAAACCCATTGAGACGCGACCAATTCCCAAAGAATCGCTTTTTTATCAGCCAAAAGTTTTCTAACACTAGCTTCTTCCGCACTAAGTTCCGCTAATATACCTTCTATGATATCCTTCTCTCCGGTACCGGTAACTCTTTCCATAATTTTTTCTATTTCAGCGTCTTCAAATAAAGATTTTTTATATTCTTCTATTACTCTTAATTTTACTATTTCAGACTTAATACCCTCTATAACAGCCATTACATCTTCATAATCCATCATCGCTTGTTTATAAGGTAAAATCTCTTTCTGATTATCCAAATGCCCTGCCATTTCTTTTAATTTAGCGTCATGAATATTATAAAGATTAAAAGTCGCGCCTAAAGAAACACTAAATTTAGAAATCCATCCGCTTGACCCCTTAGTACCGCCTGCTTCTCTGAAAGTTCCTGTATTTGGATTAAAAACTTTTACTGGCGCGATACCTTCTGTTTTCACAGAACTAAAACTTTCTATAGGGCTTACAAAAAATGATAAATTCGCCGGCGCTTGTTCCAAAAGTTCATATTTAACGCGGGATAAACGTTGGTCTTCTGAAGGAACACCTTTTAAAAGATTATTTTTTACCATAAAATTTTCCCAGTCTTCAGGTGTTACGACCGTCTTAGAAGGCTCCATACCTGTCGTTTCTTTACGAGACACAGTTACTGATGACTGTGTCTTCTTTGCCTCTATTTTTGCTCCGGCATAATCAGAAACAGCACTCCTTAAAAGAGCTTCTTTCTGCCTTAAAAGGCTGAAAGTCGCCGCTAATAGCACAGGATCAGGCTGTACTTCTAGTTTAACTCTTTCCAATTCTCTCTTTATCCTGTTAACTTCATCATCTGCCTCAGTAAGAGCTAAACCGGATCTAACAAATTGCTGTGAATTGCCGCGTTTCACGGCTATAAATTCATTTTCATAATATTCTATTTGCCCGTCTAAAGACTTCAACATTGATTTTATATATTCAATAATATTTCCTTTTGGGGCTTTTAAAGGAATTCCCTGTATCCCTTCACCAAGTGCCAAAGGTGTAGTGTAATTCTGATTATGAGAAAGTAGACCCAAACTTATAAGGATATTTCCAATGTCTTTAATATTACCATCTTCAACAAGTTTTAAAAGCAGTTGATACTCTTCCTTAGACGCGGTAAGCGCGTCAAGATAAAGCCTAGAATTCATCGCTAGAAACTTACCGGAATCCAAATATTTATCAAACGCGTCTTTCGCGCCGCCATCGGCCATACTGCCTAAATCCACATTATCTTCCGGATTATATCCCAAAAGCATTTTAAGTTGATTTGATGCTCTTTCATATTCAAACTGCGCGTTTGATAAATTAAGCTCCGCTCTTTTTACTTCAGCGGTATAAGACTCTAAATTACTTTTAGACAAAACATTTTTTACACTATGATCCTGAACTCTTTGAAGTTCAGATTTAGCCTGCTGAATTTCTTCAAAAGCCGTAAAATAAACAGCCCTTGCTGTCGCGATTTTTCCGACTAATTCTGAAGTAGCTAAACCATACATATACTTCGCGGAATAAAGCCGTTGTGTAAGCATGCCAACTAATTCATTTCTATAATCTTTAATATCTCCGTCATCTGAAGAATTAACATATTTAATAGCCTCTTCGATATATAAGACCGCTTGATTAGCACGGTACAAATATCCCGCGGGATTATTTTTATGAACTTCTAAAGCACTCGCTATTTCTTGATCCGCGTTTATAGCCCCGTTATGACTGATATTTCCCATTGGTGTTAACGCCGTATACGCGGTTAGTTCCGCTAATTTACTCACGCTTTCTGTTTTTAAATGATCGATGTCTCTAACATATTTTTTATATGACGTTATTTCCGCCCTGATACTCAAAAGCTCGCTATAAGTAATGACACCGTTTCTGTAAGCGGCTTCTTTCCTATTTCTTTCTGATTCCAAAAGTTTTATAAATTCTTCTAATTTAGTTTTTGTTTCTTCGCAATATTTTAAAACTATTTTTAAATCCGCGCCGCTGTAAGCTCTATTACGTTTCTCTTCTATTACCTGCGATTCTTTTGAAATTGTTTTTATATCAAATAATCCGGCAACTGCTTCTTTTCCTCTTTCAAAATTTATAGTAGGACCTATCATATACGGCCATCCAATATTGATGCCAAAAGATCCGCGCCATTTTCCTTCACTCGCAGACTTTGCTTTTTCAGTGTGGGAAAGAGAAACATTCATTTCCTTTAGAGGTATCAAATAATCACTCCAAAACTCTTCAGGATTTATCCCTGCTCCCGTTAAAATATCGTTTATCGTATTAACATCTATTGTTTCTTCCGGCAATATACTAAAACGCCCCGCGAAACTTAAACCCATAAGAGAGCTTATGTTATCTAGTATTTCCGCGAGTTTGCCTTTTTCTATATTTAATTCATGTTCCGATTTTTTGATATTAACGCGGGCACTATCTATATCCATAGGAGTCTTATCTCCTTTTTTCACTTCACTCTTTACCCCGCTTAATAACTGCTTGTTAGACGCTATATCGTTTTCCAAATCGCTTATTTTTTTAAGGGTTAAATTATAGTCATTTATCGCAAAGATAGATTGAAAAATTAATTCTTTTTTCAATGCTTTTACTAGAAACTGATCTTGTACGTTTAAAAGCCTTACGTATCTAACTGTGGGCTCTTTACGCGGATCCTTTGAATAAATCGGTATCTTAAACCCAACACTAGGCATAGGAATACCTAATTGTTCCAAATTCACAG
This sequence comes from Candidatus Omnitrophus magneticus, assembly GCA_000954095.1. Taxonomy (GTDB): domain Bacteria; phylum Omnitrophota; class Gorgyraeia; order Tantalellales; family Tantalellaceae; genus Omnitrophus_A; species Omnitrophus_A magneticus. Next base: position 30,310 of record JYNY01000615.1, read on the forward strand.
AAAGAGAAATAGAAAACTGCACAGGTTTTTTAAAAGATTTAACCGCTGAATCTATTTTTGAATATCCATATTTCTCATTAGCATCGGTCACTAACACATTTGCATTTTTAACTGCTGACCTTATAACTGCGGCTAAATTTGTTACAGCTGTATCAGATATCTTTTGGTCGCCTGTATAAAATTTTATAATCTCTCCATCAGAATTAAGCTCCACGGCTTTAACATCAGGAATATATGTAAATTCCTTGCCATCCGTACTTTTCGCGGTAGTAGGATAAACTCCTTCATTTGTCTCAACCTTAACGCCTGATTCATCATAATAAGTCACCGGTTTCCCATTTACAGAAGTTTGAAGTTCAAACGAAAGCGGCTCGATATTAAGCCTTCCGCCTCCTACAGGCTGAACCATAACCATATAAGGCCGTTCCAAATCAAATTTATGTATTATATTATCCTCACTACTTTCAGCATACATAGCATCAGCTTCATCTATTTTTGCAGGAGGTAAAACTTTTTTCTGTGAACCTTGCACAAACCTTATATCTCTTGGCAAATCAATAGTACTGTTTACTATAATAAAATCTTTACGTGTTCCCCATGGAATAAATCCCAAAACATAATCTGTCACGTCTCTTAAACCGACAGCGCGCGGCTTATAAACAGTCCATTTTGTTCCATTATAATAGGCTCTTTTAGCCACGTTTTCCGGATTCCCCTCTCTATCAACACGCTTATCCCCTAAATAAAATCTATATTTATCCGCAGTAAAGTCACCCACAGAATAAACACCGCCGGTATAATTTTCAATAATAGCGCCGCCTTTATTAAGCACATCTTTTACAGATAATTCTACGGATGATATATTCTTGACACTAGTAGTGCCATAAACATCGCTCTCTTCTTTTGTTGGAACTACTTCTTGTTTTATACCCGGCCTTTCCTTAATTCCCGTAGACGGCTTAGTAACAATAATAGACTTATTCAATAATTCTTTAAATAAAACAGCCAATGTATTCTTAGTCAAAATACCTTTATCGCTCGTGGATACTTTTACATTATTTCGTTCCTGAAAACTCAGCACACTATCCCTTAAATCAAAAGCCGAAACAAACCAGCCCTTATGAAAATCAGACAAATAACCCAATTGATTTAATGCTTCGCCTAAAACCTCTTTATCCTCTTTTGACAAATCAGAATAATATTCCACTGTGTTATTGGTGACTATTGTTATGATAGAGCTAAACCTAGAAAAAAGTTCAGGATTAACGCGCTTGAGCGTTTCTTGCGCGTCAGAAAAAGTATTAAAATAAAACTCTTGTTTAGCTTCGGGTTTAGCTTCAGGTTTTGATTCAATAACAACGGGCGTCTTTTTAACTTCTTCAACTTTTTTAGGTTCAATACTTTCAGATGTTTTTTTAACAGGCTCATCTGAAATATTTCCGCCTGAACGTTTAAGAAGCTCTTCCATCATCGCTAAAAATGTATTCTTTCCCGCTTTACCGTCTTCTGCCAATTTATGATCTTTTTGAAACTTGCGTACAGCCTTATCCGTGATAGGCCCAAATTTTCCGCTCTTTCCTGATTCAACATACCCTAACTCCGTCAGAATCACCTGCACCGCGCGTACAGGTTCTCCGTCATCACCATATTTAAGATACTTATTATTGGTTTTACTGTTTATTACATCACGTATACTGTTTAATTCATTACTATATTTATCAAGTTTTCCACTAAACATATCAAATTTTTCATTAGTCAAATCATACAAAGGAGTTTCATCTGTCGCGTACGGCATATCTAATTGCGCGAGTAAAATGGGCGTATACGGGGGTGGATTAGTATTATCATCCGTAGACTTAGCGAAAAGATTAGATGGGATGATACTAAACATAAGAGACGCGCCTAACACACCTAATACAACTATAAAAAATTTACTCCATTTATTTATACCGGACGACTCGGCAAGCATCTTATTTCTAGAAAATAATTTCGCGTAATACGAAATGCCGCTTAAAATAGTAGAATACGGTTTCTTTTCAGGAAACACTATGCTTAACGCGTCAAACAATTTTTCAAAAACAGTAAGCCCTTCTCTGCCGAGAAATTTACGCATCCATTCCACATTAAGATGCCCTAAATCATCCTCTTCTATTTCTACGTTTAAAAGCCCGCATATATAATGATCAGGCCAATTCCCGAACAAATACGCCTGCCTCGAGTATATATAGCTGTCTTCCAATTCTAACGCGAATGTTTTAAGCTCATTTTTTATTCTTATCCTATTTTTAAAATCCCATGTAGAGCTAGAAACATATTCTTTAATCTTCATAAATAAAATATCTAATTTCCGCCCTATTTCTTTATGTTTTTTTAAAGCCTCTTTAAATAAAACGTTAGTAGCGTCATCTTTTTTAGATAATTCTTCATCAATATAATTAACAATATTTTTCGCGTCTTGCTCTAAATTTTTGTTTCTTTCAAAATCTCTATATACGTAAGACAATGCTTCCGCGCTTAACTCTTTCTCATAATAACCCGCTCTCAAATTACTAACTAATTTCTTAAATTCAATTCGTTGTTTCATATCTAAATTAAAAAGATACTCAGACAAATCGCCTTCTTCGACACGATTCAAAAACTCTGACAATATAACCCTGCTGGCTTCTTTATCCTGCGTATATGAAATATTATCAAAATCCCGTATCTCTTTAATTACATCCGCGAACTTTTCTTTCATCCTAGATGATAACGCTATTTTTTTGTCTTCCCGCAAATCTTCAAAATCAGATTTATATTCTTCAGGTAGCGGCACTAAAATCTCATTCTCTAATAAATCCGCCAGCCTAGAAAGCTCACTCAGAGTAATCTCATGATTAGCCATCACTCCAATATGCATATCTATAGCGTATTTTTTGACAACCTCTCCGCTTAATTTCATTGTTGCCTTATCCGGTTTAATTCCGTAATAACCATGCTCTGCTATTTTTCCACTAAGCGTTTTTAAATCATATTTCAACAATTCAACATCAAAAATATCGTATGATTTAAGAAGTTGTATTTTTTCTGAAAGCTCCTTCATCGCTTTATAATGTTTCTTGGAATATTTTTTAAGTTCCTCTTTTAATCTATTTTCATCCGTAGCCTCACGCGCGGAACTATCCACAGCTTTAGACGAAATATTAACCAATTCTTTATTTAGATAATCAACCTTTTTAGATATCTCTTTCATATCATCTACAGGTATCATCTTTAATAAATCCTCATCAGAAATCCCGATAAGCGTGTTATCAACCTCGACATCCAAAGCCAAGAAGAAATTTATTTTTTCTTCAATAGTTTTAATATCCATAGCTAAAATTATATGGTCAGGCGTAAGATGATATTTTCTCAAAAGTTTTACTTTGCTATTTAATTCCTTTTTATCCATGTTAAATATTACAGGGATAATCTCTTGCTTCTTGAAATAATTCAAATTATTCAAACGATATAAATAATTTAACGGGAGGCCCGCGTTAAAAAGTTCATTTAAACGAATAAGATATTTCTCATACACGGCTGATTTTTCACTACCGTTATTATCCGCGTAATATCCAGCTATTTTTTCAATTCCGCTAAACCACTCTTCGCCGTCCGCGCTCGTTCCCAAAAATTTATTTTCCCATTTTGATCCGCGTATTTTTTTAATAAATATTTTTTTAAAGTCACGAATACTATTCTCTATTTTAATTTGTTTCCGGCTTATAACTCTCGCCTCTTTACTTCCAACATCTTTCAGTTCTTTTTTTGTTTCTTCTACCGTAAGAGGTACCGCCAGTTTACTTAACTCATCCGAAATAATTTGATTAACTTTAGTAATTGCTTCGACAAATATCTCATCCCATTCTTTCCCTTTATAAACTAATGTCAAACTGGTTACAACGCCCGTCATCAAAGAATCAATTAAATCTTGTTTATTTTTATCTAATGTTCTATTGGTATAAAACGTCCACTCATCACTTGTTATATTGTTTTCTTTAAACCCTTCTAAAATAATATCGGCTAACGTTTTCGCGATTTCATTTATCTTCGCGTCTCTTTCTTTAGCGCTTGGGATTTCAGGGATTTGAGTTAACTTGGTCTCTCTCGAAATATCTACAGTAGGTGTGATAGACACTCTTTCTTTCTCTTCCGAAATATCTACAGTAGATGCGGCAGGCCCTTTTTCTACTTCGACAGGTAATACTATTTCATTTTCAAGCAAAGCTTTATCTATTGATTTCACGCGAGATAAAATATCCAGATATGCGCCTTCATACGTTCTAGCCAGAGCATTGATACTCTCCATACGATCGAACAATTCCTTTTCACGCGATGTTAAAGCGTTATTATCCTCAACAATTACAGCGAGTTCTTTTTCCTGTGTTGCCTTCTCTTTTGAGAGTCTTTCTATCTCGCCTTTTTTAAATTCTATTTTTTGATCTATCGTTTCAATAAGAGAATCACTCCTATTGCTCGCAGTCCTAAGAATATCTAAATATTCATTATAGTGGCCGGCCTTATTTTTTATTGTCCCGATTACTTCTTCTGAATATTCTTTATTATCAGTAGCAGTTTTTCGTTCACCCTCTAACCGTTCTATTTCTGATGTATTTTTATCTATACCTTCATTTTTCTGTTTTATATTTTCAAAAATTACCGTAATTTCATTTTTAATTTTAATTATCTCATTTTCAACACGGTCTAATTCTTCACACACATTTTTTATACTTTCTTTTGCCGCTACTTCTTTTTTTATTAAATCATTTTTTTTAGCTTCCAACAGCTTTTCCGATGCTAATAATTTTATTTTTTCTTGCTTTAAATTATCCAATTCCTGAGTAAGATTTTGTTTATATGTTTTATATTCATTTAATGCTTTTATAGAATTCTCTTTCTTAGTATCTAATTCATTTTTCTCATTCAATGCGCTTTCTGTATCATTCGAAAAAAGAGGCCCTGCTGTTTCTAAAGATTGTCTTTCCTCTTCCAAAGATTTTAATTTATTATCGGCATCAAAATATTCTTCATTAATTTTTTTCAATTCTTGTTCTATTCTTAAAACATCGTCGCTTACAATATTAAACTCTTCTGATTCGTTATACATTTGTTCCGATAATTCAGCAAACTCCACTGTCTTTAAAATCAACGACTCCCGCGCGTCATTTGACTCCTCTTCCAAATTATTCTTTGTTGTTTTAAATGTATCAACGATATTTTGCAGGCTGGATATTATTTGCTCCATACCTTTATCTTCTTTATTATATCCGTCCAACTGTACTTGATATTTCTCTATTTCAGATACCACGTTACTAATCTTTGTTTCATTAGCATTTACTAACGCTTTCAAAGAATTTACATCTTGTTCTAATGTATTACGCGATTTTTCGAGCGGGCCAAAAATTTTATCTAGTTCATCTTTCCTAGTAAGTGTTTCTGTTTGTTCCTTAAGTAAAGTATTTATATCAGATGTTTTCTTCAGTAACTCTTGTTTTAGTTCTTCTATATTTTTCGCCAGCGATTGTTTTTTATTCTCCATATCCTGTTCTTGCGCTTTAATATTTGCTAAATTGGCGTCAATATCACCTCTTTGGTCATCTATAGAAATTAAATTAGCCTCTTCTTGTTTTATACGTATTTCTTCAGCATTATATTCACTATAAATTTTTATAAACAACTCTTCTATTTTACTCAGCCTAGACAAAAGAGCTGAATACTCTTCATTGATAACGCGCATATCTATGCCAATTTCCTCTTCGGACTTACTTTGATTATCGAACTCATCAGTAATATTTACCAAAGATTCTCTCAACAGGGTAAGCTCATTATTTTTAACATTCAACTCATCGTTTAAATTTTTCACATCTTTATTGGCATTATAAACCGCCGCTAATAATTCATTTTTTTTGTCAATAAACTCTTCAATACTTGCGCTAAATAACCTTGCCTCATTATTTTTCTTATCATAAGCCTCATTCGCGGATATAGCCAAAGGCTCAATTGTGTTAATCCCATCCAAAACTGTTTTATTTATATTTCTAACTTTGTCTAACCGTACCTCTAATATATTTATTTCGCTGTTTAGAATCCCCGCTGATTCCGATAGTTTTTTTAACGTATTTTCTAGACCTTGTTTCTTGCTGGCATCAACTCCTATAGAATCAGTTAAACTCTTATCCAATTTATTAGAGTTCTCCAGATACGCCCTAAAAAGACGTGTCTCATACTCTAAAAAGTCCTTTGACTCTAAATCTAATCTATCCCTCTGCACTTTTATGTAATAATTTTCTTGTAAAATATCACTATTCATTTTTTCTAATTGCTTTGTCTGTGCCGCTATAAAACTTTGTTGTTCTTGATATAATGAATATGCCTTTTCATAGACCTCGGCTTCTTGATCATACTCTATTTTTATTTTGTCAAAACTCGTATTTTTATTTAGAAGAATATCTTCAAATTTTATTTGTTCCGTGTTAAGCTCCTCTTTAATTTCTTCCTCTTTTGATAAAATATTTTTGATTTTTTCTATTTGTGCGGTGCTACTATCTATATTGCTTTTATGAATTTCTATAGCAATTTTGATATCATTTAATTTTGTATTAGAGCCGGTAAGTTCATCTGATACATGTTGTATATTTTTATCGTTCTCCGTTAACTCATTATTTTTATCATTTAAACCAGCATCTAAATTTAATTTTTCTATGTTTAATCTATCGGCTTTACCTGTTAAATCATTTTTCTCTTCTTCTAAACCTCTCAATACTCCCTCTAATTTCTCCAACTCATTAGTAGCATCGCTCAACTGTTTACTTAAATCAGCTATTTGGTCTAACGACTCTTGTTTATTCTTCTTAAAATCTGTTCTTTCCGTTTTTATATTTTCTAATCCGTTTTTAACCTCTGCCAATTTATTATCCACATCTTTAATTTCCGTATTTTTTTCTCCTAAAAGAGATGGCATTTTTGCCAATTCTAGCTCGATATTATCCAACTCCTGCATTGCAACAGAAATATTTTCTGATTCATCTGTTATCTCTTTTGACAATTTTTCTATCGAGATTCTTAGGTCTTTCAATTGCGTGTCAGCATCCTCAACGTCTTTTTCTAAAAGACCTTTTTTCTTTTTAAAGTTGTCAATTATCGCTATAAAACTAGCTATTATTGCCGCCATACCGGAATCATTAGCGTCATATTTTTCTAAATCTTTTTCAAATTTTTCTATCTCTTTCCGGACGTTCTCTTTTTCTGTCTTTTTAGATTCTATATTCTTTTCCAGATTATTTATTTCTTGTTTCTTATTTTCTAATGCTTTTTTAAGAACATCAAAATTCTCTAACTGTTTATTTTTTTCGGTTTTATTATTAATTAACAAATTACACCTATCAGTGATCTCCTTCACAGCTTGTACTAATTCTTCTTTCTTTGCCAGTAATGTTGTATATTCATCATTTAGGCCTTGTTCTTTAGTATTTATCGCGACCTCATCATACCCCGCGTTTTTTTCATTTATCGCGTCTAATTTATTTTGTGTATTTTCTTGCGCGATTTTAATGGCATCTATTTTTTGAGACGCGTCATTTATCTCTCTGTCTTTCGCGATAATCTTTCCGGACAATTCACTAATTTCATTTATTTTTTTTACTACTAGTTCGTTTTGCTGGACTATTTCTAGCTCTAAAGTGTCTCGCAATTTATTCAACAATTCTAATGAATTTTTTAACGCGGTTATTTCTAGTTCTTTATTTGTGCGTAACCTGTTTTCGCCCTCCAAAGCAAGAGTTTCTTTCTCATGTTCAGACTGTAAATTTTCTTGTTTTATTTTTTCATCCTGTATATGTGTTAAAAAATTTCCTAACTTCCATTTAACGTCTTTTAAATTTTCTTCAGCTTCATCTTTATCAGCCGTCGCCACCTGCATAACTTCTTGCGCTGTCCTAAAACTATCCGAAGCGGCATTATATTCCCACTCGCTTTTCAGCATGCTTCTTTGTTTTTCTTGTATTTCTTTATAAAAACTTGCTACTTTAGCCTCTAAATCTAAAATACTTAATTCTCTTTGTATTACATCTTTTTCAAGTTCAAACATAGTAACAGGCGCTTTTATTATTCTGTCTATATTAAACTTGTCTTCTATTTTATTAGATTTTATATAATTAATTCTTGCTTCAAGACGTTCTTTGGAATATACTAAATATTCTATATTTACAGGCACTCCTGAATTATTGAATAACGCTAGCTTCTCTAAAATATCTTTATAATAATCCATCATTAAATACTCTTTAGCATTAAGAATTATATTTCCCAAAAAGTCTATGTTATTTAAAGTACGCGCCATCTCAACAGGCATACCATATTTTAAAAGATTACCTATTCTCTCCAAATATTGATAATACAACCGATCGCCCGCATTTTTTGTTTCATCTTCGGCATAATAACTAGACAGCTTTCTTAATGCGTTAAACCATTCTGATGAAAAGTCCGGCGCTAACGAAACTTCTTTAGCGGATATTTGTACATCCAAATTTGACAAAATTTTTAAAGATGCTTTTTCCTCTCTTGTCCTATTTAAAACTATCCTAAACTCACCTATATTCGCTCGTAATTCTCTAACCCAAGATTTTTTCATTGTTCCCAAATTAATTTCAGATATTTCATGGGCAATAATAGTCAATAAAGTTCTAAAAGGCGCTCTAGCTGACTGTTCTTTTAGATATATAATTCCATCTTTTGTATAACCGTATAATCCATTTTCATTGTTCCATTCCATATTAGAAATAATTTTAATTTCATAAAGAGGGCCCGCGATACTCCTCGCTTTTTGCAATAAAAGTAAAAGTTCTTCTCCATCTAAAATATTCTTTCCCTGCTGAACGCTTAATGCTCTTCTTAATATTCCATATTTGTATAAGAAATACGGCAATATACCTGATATAAACCCAATGCCTGTTAAAATCAAAGATGTAGAAACTTCGCTAATACCATAAAAATATTGAATACCAAAAGATATACTTGAAATTAAAACACCTGTAAAAAGAGCAAACCACCCTCGCGGCTCTTCTTTTTCAAATTTTTCCTCTTTGCTAGAAACCGCTTCTTGCTGGACTTTTGTATCCGACGCGGTAATAGGCACTACTTCCTCGCCTTTTACTGCTTGCGGCGCTTCTATTTTTTTAGCCGGCACTTCTTTTTCCACTATTTGTTTTTCTTTAATCCGCGCTATTTCTTCTTGAACTTGTTTAATAAAACCCAATACTACGGTTCTATCTTCTGAATTGTAAATTTTCTGCCAGCCGGCTATTATCGTAATCCCTAAAACATCTCTAAGATATTCCCTTATTACGTCTCCTGTAAATATTCCGTCATGCTTTTTATCTATAAAGGCCTGCGCGACTCTTGAGACAGCGTCTTCTTTTGCTAGTGCGGCCTTTACTATCTCATCCAATATGTTTTCCTGTTTTAATGATCCTTCTTTTATTCCCGCGGCTATTTTTTCAGTTATTGCCGCTATTTGACTTGTTAATACCGTATTATCCGATACTTCTTTTTCTAATTCACCTAACGCGTCTACCAAAGTTTTTTCGTCTTTCCCGCGGCCTTTAAATATTTTTCTATCTCTTCCAGCGGCAGTGCCTAATTCAAAATAATTATTTTCACCTTTAAACAGGCTCACCATGCGGTATCCCGTTGTCCCGTCCAGATTTTCGCCTTCTTCTCCGACAACGACGCCTCTTCCCCCTATATTCTCTACTTTCACTCTATCTAAAAATGTCTTAAAATCTATTGGTAATATTACTCCGCCTTCTATTTCATTTTCACGCGTCTTTAATTCATTGTTATATTTTGATTCATACGCTCTTAACCACTCTTCTTTTATTTTTTCTATATTCTTTCCTTCATATGCCGCGACTCCTAACGCGTGTATTAAGCCCATCTTTATTTTATTTAAATCTTTATCATAAAAATACGCGCTTATCGCGAGTTCATATTTTCCTTCTTCCAATATTCTTTCATATACTTTTTTCTTATTTGTCAATATCGCCACATACGGCCTATCATTTCCGCCTTCAAACTTAGGCGATACCACCAAATACGATAACTTCTTATTCTTCATTAATTCGATTAATCCTTCTGAGTGATATCCTCCTGTTATTAACGCGCCGACTTTTTTCCCTTCTTTTCTCATCCTTTCCAGCGTGTTATTAAATAACACCTTATCTCGCGCTTCCGCGTTATAATAAAATTCAAGCGCTGATTTTATCCCTTTCACTATTTCACCTAAATCATATCCATTTGATAACGCGACTCCGTATTTCGCGCATGTTTCTTTTATATATTTCGCGTACCTTTCGCCTGTTATATTCTTATAAAGTCCTTCTATTTCTCGGCTTTCCTCGCTTGTTAATTCCAAACGATACAATTGTTTTATAAGCCTGACTTCTCTCATTATTTCATAAAGCGTTTTATCATCTTCGTTCCTGTACAATTTTTCCCTTAAACTTTTTTCCAATTTTTCAAGCTCGCGGTATAAATTCACTAATTCCACGCTCTCATAAATACTCACATATCTTGTGAACTTAATTAAATTTGTGTACTTTTCCGCTACTAGCCCCAGTTCTTCTCCTCTTTTCACAAGAAAACTATGATACATCCCTTCAGACATTTTTTTGTCTCGATATTCAACTGATTTTATTACTATTTCCTCTACGCCTTTTTTATCAAGTTTATTACTTAATTCTTCGACTAATTCTTTTCTTTCAATATTCGCTTTTGAAAAATCTATTTCTCCTTCGAGTTTTATTGAATCCATCAATTTGCCTAAATCGATATATCCTGTTATATCAATTCCTTCTTTCTCTACTAAAACTTTTAATACTTTGTTCCAATATTCATTAAACCCGATTCTGCCTTCTCTGTGTAAACGGCTTGTCTCATTTATTTTCGCTAAGTCACTATTCCATACCTTTTCACCCAAACGCGATAAATCCGTTAAAAATTGATCAATATAAATTAATTCTTTCGCTCTATTTTCCGCGACACTCCTAAAGTTCTCCACATTCTCTTTATATAATTTTTCATCTTCTATACCGTATAAACTTATATCTTCTTTTTTCTCTGTTGTTATCGCGTAAAATTCTCCAGCACTCATTCTGCCTTCTTTCATCAGAAATGACGCGGTCTTTTTTCTTATATCCCTATCAGGAAATGTCCTTAATAACGAAGTGTCTATCGCGCCGGTTGAACCTTCAAGCGCGATAAAATCTAAATTATAATTCTTTACTAAGTTATCCAAAACTAAAGCTATTGAATATTGCGCAGAAAGCGACGCGTGCGCATCCTGTATATGCACTAATAATTCTTTCCCGGTTTCGCCTGTCATACCTTCACGCACATGCGCTAAATCATACGGAACATCTATTCCGTTATGAACTTTTCCGGTTTGACTGGTACTTCCTTCAGGCTTTGAATATGCCCACACGCTTTTTCCATCCTGCGCGATACCTAACTCCTGCACTAAAAATACAAACGCTAATACCCCGCTGATTACGCGGATAAATGGAAAATATTTATGTTTGAAAATTTTATTTATGGATGGAATATGATTTAAATTTGTACGCGGTAGTGTTTGATGGATGGAAATAAATACAGATATATTTCTAAAAAACAAAGAAATATTTGTATTAAAATTTGATGTGAGATTTTTTAAATAAATGTTGAATTTAAAATTCATTTCTGCTCATTTTCTGTTAAAAATATGTGTTAGAATGTAACTTTTAATATTT
>JYNY01000616.1 GCA_000954095.1 Candidatus Omnitrophus magneticus
ATAGTTGGCAAGGCCTTTGTTCAGAAATCTACCCGCACCCCCGCCTTACCGCCGACCCCCTTGCGATCGTTGGATTCCGCGAAACCGTACCCCTCAACAAACGGATGCACCTCGATCCCGGGCTTCTTCTCTTCGCGCTTCTGGTCAATCGTTACCTGCGATCCGGGTTGCGCAATAATATGAGTCTCCTGCTTTGTAGTCTCGGTCGACATAAAGAACGCCTTGTAAATCGTCAACCCGATGAGCCCTATACCCTCGAAAGGAGGGGATGTTTATGGTTCGTGAAAATATGACGGCAAAAAAAGCACGGTATATCAGCGTCAGAAACGGCGGCGAAGAGACGTACGTCGAAAACATTCCGGTGTCGGGCCGGATGCGCGATCATCTTCCGGCCGCCAAGTTACGTTTGCGGGAGATTCAGCGGGTGATGCCTCTGGGCAAGTGGTCAATCCGGATTGAGCAGGTGTGGCCGGAAAAAGACGCCCGGCATTATCAGTGGATCGATGTCGTAACCGGTAAATTAGGGGAGTCGGTGTTATAAAAACAAGGAGGAATTTGCCATGGGGAAGAATGTTAAAAAACAGAAGGCTGTTGAGGTAAAAGAGACAAAAAAGGTTTCAGCCGAAACCTCTTCGCCTAAAGAGGGCATAGTCATGCATGCCGGGGCTTCGCGCAATGAGCTTATGCTCACGGCTAAGGAACGCGGGGTCAAGAATTTCCGTGTTCTCAATAAGCAGGAGCTGGCTGAGGTATTGAAGAATATCGGTGATCAGAAGGTCGTTGATGCGATCGTGACCGGTGCGGTTGCCAGATGGAAGTCAGGTTGGGGAAAGGAGAAGGTAAAGAATGAAAGTCAAAGCTGAACTTGATTTGAAGGTCGAGATGGGCGGGGTGTCGCGTGATGGCACAGGGTTGGAGGGTTATTTGCCGGACGGTACGCGATATGAGGATGTCGTTCGGGTGTTCGGTGCACCTCATTTGGGCATGTCGCTGGACGGCAAGACCAAGGCAGAGTGGATCGGCAGGATCAACGGTCTCGTTTTTACGATCTACGACTACAAGTCGAAGCTGGATCCGGAGCGGAACACCGACTGGCATATCGGTGGCAAGAAGAAATTTGTCGCGGAGTTAGTGAATATTTATTTCAAAGCAAATTAAATAATATAAATATTTAAAGCAAAACCTTCGCTGGTCATTAAGGCTGGCGGAGGTTTTTTATTTGAAACAGGATTTTTTCATTGAGTATTAAATTTCTTGTGGTAAAATATGGGTTAAAATGTAACAGGGAGAACTTTCAATGAAAGAGCTCGTTAAAGCATTTAACGCAGAAGAAATAGCAGAATATTTACGTCTACATCCATATACTATTCGAAGATTAGCCAGAGAAAAGAAGATTCCAGCTTTTCGCGCTGGCGGCCAGTGGCGTTTTCGTAAGGATGATATTGATCAGTGGTCTAAATCATATCCTTTTGCTAAGGAGAAAGTTCGGTCGAAAAAATAAGATGTTAACAGAATATCACGCAAAATATTTTGCATATGAATTAACGAAGCGAAGTGCGTCGGATAGCATTCAGAAGCTGGCCGCGTCTTTGGCTGATGTTAAGGCAACGGTCGATCTTAATCCGCATCAGGTGGAAGCCGCATTGTTTGCTTTTCGATCGCCATTATCCAAAGGGGCAATCCTTGCTGACGAGGTTGGCTTAGGAAAGACGATCGAAGCAGGGTTAGTGATCTCCCAGAAGTGGGCTGAGCGTAAACGAAAGATTCTTATCATCGTTCCTTCTAATCTTCGAAAGCAGTGGAATCAGGAATTGCTTGATAAGTTTTTTCTCTCGTCAGTTATTCTTGAGAACGCTTCATTTAATCAGGAAATCAAGAAAGGCAATTTAAATCCCTTTGAGCAGGGGAAGGTTGTTATCTGTTCGTATCATTTTGCCCGGAAGATGGATGCTTATATTAAAAAGATCGAATGGGATCTTGTTGTGATCGATGAGGCGCATCGTCTTCGCAATGTATATAAGGCATCAAGTAAGATTGCGAACGCAATTAAAGAAGCAGTCGCCCATGCTCCGAAGATTCTACTTACCGCAACGCCTCTGCAAAACACGCTTCTGGAGCTTTTCGGTTTAGTCAGCATTATCGATGACTATACTTTTGGCGATCTTAAAAGTTACAAGAGCCAGTTTTCTCGTCTCGATGGTTCGGGGAATTTCGATGATTTAAAAGCACGGCTTAAGCCGGTTTGTATCCGCAATCTTCGCCGACAGGTTTTGGAATATATTCAATTCACAAACCGCAAAGCGGTGGTTCAGGAGTTTGTTCCTTCGGATGCGGAGCAACGCCTTTATGAGATGATTTCCGAATATTTACAGCGTGAGAACCTTTATGCCTTGCCGACAGCCCAGCGACAATTAATGACACTTATTTTGAGACGTCTTTTGGCATCTTCGACCTTTGCCATATCCAATACGTTGGGTGGGCTTGCGCAGAAGCTTGAAGGCATTATTGATGTTCAGAAAGAAAATGAGACCGTCCAAGAAAGTATTGCGGATAATTTTGAAACATTTGACGAAATCAAAGACGAGTGGATTGATGACGAGGAGTCAGATGAGGATGGCGTAGATAAGCCGAAAAGGGTTTATTCCCCGGCCGAGATTGAGCAGATCAAAAAGGAGATCGGAGACCTTAAGGAGTTTGAGCGGCTTGCAAAGTCGATCATTAAGAATTCCAAGGGTGAGGTTTTGATGACCGCCTTGAAGCGCGGCTTTACTGAAATAAAGAGGTTGGGTGGCAACCGAAAGGTGCTTATCTTTACAGAATCCACCCGTACGCAAGCGTATTTAAAGCAGATTCTTGAGAATACAGAATATAAGGGCAAGATGGTCGTTTTTAATGGCTCGAACACCGATCCGGAGTCGCGCGAGATCTATGAAAAGTGGCTCAAACGTAACGAAGGGACTGATCGTGTTAGCGGTTCAAAAACAGCTGACAAGCGTGCGGCGATAGTTGAGTATTTCCGTGATGAAGCAACGATTATGATTGCAACCGAAGCGGCCGCGGAGGGCATTAACCTTCAGTTTTGCTCGTTGGTGGTCAATTATGACTTGCCGTGGAATCCACAGAGGATTGAACAACGTATCGGTCGGTGTCACAGATATGGGCAGAAATTTGATGTCGTGGTGGTTAATTTCTTGAATAAAAAGAATGAGGCAGACCAAAGGGTTTATCAGCTTTTAGATCAGAAATTCAGGTTATTTACTGGTGTGTTCGGGGCGAGTGACGAGGTCCTCGGAAGTATCGAGTCTGGAGTTGATTTTGAAAAGCGTATTGCACAGATTTACCAGACGTGCCGTACCCCAGATGAGATCGGGCGCTCATTTGATCAGTTACAGAAAGATCTTGAAGATCAGATTGCCGACCGCATGAATAACACTCGGCAAAAGCTTCTTGAGAATTTTGACGAGGAAGTTCACGAGAAATTACGCGTGAATCTGCAGGAGAGCAATAATTGTCTTTCTAAATATGTGCATTGGCTTTGGCAAATAACAAAGTTCTTCCTAGAGCCTTACGCCCAGTTCGACAACCGGGAGGATGCGTTCACTTTAGTAAAAAATCCTTTCCCCGGGGAGGTTATTCATCCCGGGTCTTATAGGGTTGGCAAAGGGGGGGATGACGCCAATATCTATCGTGTCGGACATCCCTTGGCGCAACGAATCATCGAACAGTGCAAGCATACCGCTACGCCTAATATCAGATTAACTTTTCATTATTCGGATGCCCCAAAGAAAATTTCTATTGTCGATAGTCTTGTTAAGAAATCAGGTTGGCTGATGGTTAAGTTTTTGACGATCACATCATTTGAGAGTGAGGATCATGTGCTTTTATTTGGGGTGACGGATGATGGTCAGGTGTTGGAAGAAGAGCAATGTCAGAGGCTGTTCTCCGTATCGGCAGATAAATCTGAATTTAATGACCGCTCCGCGCTGGATATAGTTGGGCAGAAAATAAATAATCTTTACGAAGGTCGCAAGAAAGATATCCTTGCCCGGATGAGCGCGCGGGATTGCCGATATTTTGAAACTGAATTGGACAAGATGGATAAATGGGCGGAAGACAGGCGGGAATCATTGCGTGTTGACCTGAAAGACACAGAGGATCGCGTTAAGGAATTGAAAAAGCAGGCGCGACTTGCGTCCAATTTACCAGAAAAGCTTAAACTCGAAAAGGAACGCCGCCAACATGAAACCAAGCGGGATGCCTCGTGGCGGGCTTATGAGCAGGAAGCTAAAGTGATTGAAAGTAAAAAAGATGGTTTTATAGATGAAATTGAAAAGAAATTAAAACCACGGATTAATGAAGAGACTTTGTTTATGATCCGATGGGAAGTGGTTTAATTTTATAAGGAGAAATTACTATGGCAGAGGCTAAAAAAGCTGATCTTAAATCGATGGATATCCCTGAAGATAAATTACGACAATTGAAGCAGGTTTTTCCGGAAGTTTTTACTGAGGGGCTCAAAGTCGATCCAGATAAATTGAGGCTGGTACTTGGTGAAAACTTAGATACCGGTAGGGAGCGCTTTGGTATGAACTGGCCGGGCAAGGCTGATTGCTTCAAGAATATTCAGGCGCCGAGCGTCGCGACGCTTATTCCAGCAAAGGAGGAGTCGGTTAATTTTGACTCAACTGAAAACTTGTTTCTTGAAGGTGATAATCTTGAAGTTTTAAAACTTTTGCAGAAATCTTACTACGGCAAGATCAAAATGATTTATATCGACCCTCCGTACAATACTGGAAACGACTTTATTTATCCTGATAACTACGCAGAGAGTCTTGATACTTATCTTCGGTACAGTGGTCAATTGGATGAAGAGGGAAGGAAATATTCAACTAATACTGAAGCCGATGGTCGTTTTCATTCCAAATGGCTGAATATGATGTATCCTCGCCTTTATCTTGCGAGAAATCTTTTGAAGCCAGAAGGAGTAATTTTTATTTCAATTAATGACGTAGAGGTTGATAACTTAAAAAAATTGTGTAATGAAATATTTGGAGAGGAAAACTTCATATCTCAATTAGTCTGGGAAAATAAGGAAGGCGGCGGCGGTTCAGATAGCACATATTTCAGAATTAAACACGAGTATATTCTTTGTTACAGCAGAAATAAAGAGACCGCCTTAATAGAAGGAGTTGAGATATCTAACGAAGATAGATATACAGAAAAGGACGAATATTTTGAAAAAAGAGGCCCATATTATCTTCAGAAATTAAATCAAGCAAGTATTCAATATTCAAAATCATTGGACTATGCAATTATTTCCCCGGATAGCAAAGAATTGTGGCCAGCTCAAGGAGAAAAGAGAGCTTGCTGGCGTTGGTCGAAAGAAAAAGTCGCGTGGGGTGTTACTAATGGTTTTATTGAGTTCAAAAAGGATCGTGAAGGTGTTTGGCAGGTCTATTCAAAACAGTATCTTAATGTTGATAATGAAGATCAACCAATTGAAAGGAAGAATAGGCCGCTTGCAGTAATAGATAGATTCTCAAGCACGCAAGGCAGTAAGCAAATGGAGAGTTTAATAGGGCCAAAGATATTTTCATATCCAAAACCAAAAGAGTTGTTGGAGTATTTGATTTCTTTAATTGACGTACAAAATGATATTGTTCTCGACTTCTTTGCCGGATCGGCTACAACGGCGCAGGCGATTATTGATTCAAATAAAAAAGATGGTGGCCGTCGTAAATTTATTTGTGTCCAGTTACCTGAAAAAACAGATATTGATTCGCAAGCTTACGAGGCAGGATATAAAACCATAGCAGATATTGGCAAAGAGCGTATTCGTCGAGTAATAAAAAAGACCCAAGAAGAACAAAAAGAACATCTTGATTTTAAGTCGAGTGATTTTGATATGGGCTTTAAGGTCTTTAAGCTTATGCAATCAAATTTTAGGCTCTGGGAAGGAAGTGTTGACCCGAATAAAGCAGTAGTCGAAAAACAACTTGAAATGCATGTAGCCCATATCAACTCCAAGAGTTCACAAGAGGACATTCTTTTTGAGTTACTTTTGAAAGCAGGTTTTGAATTGACGACCAAAATCGAGAAAGTATCAATGGCAGAGAAGATGGTTTATTCGATTGAGGGCGGATTGATGCTGATTTGTTTGGAGAAAGAGTTAACGACGGAAGTTATTAAAGCTATGGCAGAGAATAATCCGAGTCGTGTTATTTGCTTGGATCAGGGTTTTGAAGGGAATGATCAATTAAAAACAAATGCTGTCCAGATTATGAAATCAAAGGGTGTAGAGGACTTTAGAACAGTATGAAATTAAAATTTGATCCTAATCAGCAGTATCAACTTGATGCCGTGAACGCAGTGGTTGGCATATTTGATGGCCAGCCTTTAAGCGGAAGTGACTTTGAGGTTAGCTTTACCACGGCTTACGGGCTTCTAGAGTTTCGGGAGTTGGGCATTGGAAATAGTCTTGTGCTGGATGATGAGAAGCTTCTGGATAATGTCTGGAAAGTTCAAGAAAAGGACGAAATCGAGAAGGTTGGGACTTTGCAGGGGCGGCACTTTTCAGTCGAAATGGAAACCGGCACCGGTAAAACGTATGTTTACTTACGCTCAATCTTTGAGTTGAATAAGAAATACGGGTTTAAAAAATTTGTTATCGTCGTGCCGAGTGTCGCTATCCGAGAAGGTGTACTTAAAAATATTGATATTACGCGTGAGCATTTCCTGCACTTATATAACAACGTAGCGTTTGATTATTTCGTGTACGATTCCAAAAAGGTCAGTCAGGTGCGGCAGTTTGCCACCAGCAATCAGATTCAGATCATGATCATTAATATCGATGCCTTTCGCAAAACGCTTGAAGATAAGGATGACGAGAAAAAGAGCAATGTTATCCACAGAGAGAATGATCGTCTTTCCGGGCGTAAACCGATCGAGTTTATTCAGGCAACGCATCCAATCGTGATCATTGACGAGCCGCAAAGCGTTGATAATACCGAGAAAGCTAAAGAAGCGATTGAGACGTTAAAACCCTTGTGTACGCTTCGATATTCAGCTACACACGTGAATCCGTATAACCTTTTGTATAAGCTGGATCCGATCAAGGCATACGATATGCGATTGGTCAAGCGTATCGAGGTGGCTTCTGTTCTGGGTGATGCTAACTTTAACGCGGCTTATTTGAAACTTAAAAGTGTTGATAATAAAAACGGAATTAAGGCAAAGGTTGCCGTCCATGTGAAGACGGCTGAAGGCATTAAAGAGAAGGATTTGAGCGTTAAACAGGGCGATGATCTCTATGTTCGGTCTAATGAGCGGGCGGAATATAAGGATGGCTATGTTATTAGCGAGATCAACTGTGAGTCGGGGAATGAGTACATTTCCTTTACATCAGGGCGCACGTTGCGGCTGGGTGAGGCGCAAGGCGGATTGAACGATGATATTATGCGAGTGCAAATAAAAAATACGATACAGGAACATTTGGAGAAGGAATTGCGGGTTAATGAGCGGGGATTAAAAGTTTTGTCATTGTTCTTTATCGATAGGGTCGCTAATTACCGATACTACGATGATAATGGCCAGCCGTGTAAAGGTAAAATCGCGTTATGGTTTGAGGAGTTTTATCAAGAGTTTATGAAAAATCCACGATACAAGGCGTTGGATCGTTTTGATCTTGAGAAAGTACATGACGGGTACTTCTCGATCGATAAAAAGGGGCAATACAAAGACACGCGCGGTGATACCAAGGACGATGAGGATGTGTATGCCAAGATTATGAAGAATAAAGAGCAGTTACTTTCCTTGGAGGAACCACTTCAGTATATTTTTAGCCACTCGGCTTTACGTGAGGGATGGGATAATCCGAATGTTTTTCAAATCTGCACATTGAATGAAACGCGTTCGGAACTTAAGAAAAGGCAGGAGATTGGCCGTGGGTTGCGGTTGCCGGTTGATCAAGATGGTCAGCGGGTATTTGATGAAACGGTGAACCGTTTGACTGTGATCGCAAATGAGAGTTACGAGGACTTTGCCAAGACCCTACAGAAAGAGATAGAAGATGATTTCAATATCAAGTTTGGTGTCGTGGCTAAAACCGCGTTTGTCAAGATAGCGATCGTGGTTAATGGAGAAAAGAAAGAATTAGGGCAGGATAAGTCCGGGCAAATATGGCAGGAACTTAAAGTGCAGGGAATGATTGATGAGAATGGAAAGATCTTGCCCAAGTTTAACCCGGCTGACAAAGCGTTTATTCTTACCATGAGTCCGCAGTTCACCGAGATCCTTCCTAAGGTCATTGATATTGTGCAGGGATGCCGGTTTACGGAGAGGATCGTTAATAAGAATGCTCGGAGGACGCTCAAATTAAATAAACAGATTTACCTTGATGAGGATTTTAAGAAGCTTTGGGATCGGATCAAGCCGAAAACAACCTATTCAGTTCAATACAAGACCGCGGATTTAGTGGGCAAGGCGGTTTCAGCAATCCAGAAGATGGAAAAGATTGAGGCTGTAAAGATCAATTATCATAAGGCGGGTCTCGAGATCAGTCAGAAGGGGATTGCAACCAAGGAACTACGCATTCAGGAAACAACGGCTTCTTATGGGAAGACAAAGTTGCCGGATATTCTGGCATATCTGCAGAGAGAAACTGAATTAACGCGGGCGACGTTGGTGAAGATTCTTATCGATTCCGGGCGTCTGGATGAGTTTTTCCTCAATCCGCAGAAATTTATGGATTTTGTGGCGAGAATCATCAAGCGTGAACTTCATCGGCTTATTATTGATGGGATTAAATACGAGAAGATTGACGGCCAAGAATACGAAATGCGCCTTTTCGAGCAAGAAGAGGTTATTCGATATTTGAACAATTTGGTAGACGTTAGCAAGTCGGTCTATGATGCGGTTGAGTTTGATTCTGACGTTGAGCGCCGCTTCGCGCAGGCGTTAGATAGCCGCGAGGATATTAAATTGTTCGTTAAGTTGCCAGACTGGTTTAAGGTGACCACGCCACTGGGGACGTATAATCCGGACTGGGCGATCGTTAAGCAGGGCGATCAAACGTTATATTTAGTGAGAGAGACTAAGGCATTCGTTGACCTCGCCAAGCTTCGCATAGAAGAAGCGGACAAAGTCCAGTGTGGGAAGAAGCATTTCGAGGAGCTGGGTGTTGATTTCAAGCTTGTAACTAATGCCGGTGAAGTTTAATTAGTAGGCATTATTATGTCGGTAGTGCGGGAACGTTTATTTAAGAGGGAGAATAAATGCATTTAAAAAGTTTAAAAATAACCAATTTCCGAAAATTTGGGCAGGAACACAATGTTGTTGAATTTGTAGGGGCAAAAGATATTTCCTCGAAATCCCCAAGCATCAACATCGCACCATCCACAACGCTCATTGTCGGCAAGAACAATTCTGGAAAAACAACCATTACGGAGGCATTAAAGAAATTTCTCGGCAAGGGCGGAACGTCGTTCCATGCGAATGATTTCAACTTCATATATCTGAGCGGTCTACTTGATGAGTACAAGAGCGACAAGTTTGAAAAATTGCCTACGATAGAATTCGAGATAGCGGTCGGAATAGATTTTGATAGTGACTGCGATTTGGTGACAAACATTGCGCCTTTTATGAACATCGAAAATGCTCATACTTCTGAAAAGGAAAGGGATTTTCGGGTTGTGTTGAAGTATGAAGTGAAAGAAAAAACAAAGTTTGAAGAAGCAGTCAAATTGGCTATGGGAAAGAAAAAGAATGACTCTGTGTTTTTTCGGAAGTTTTTGGAATTGATTAATAATACCGATTTCAGCATGAACTATTACGATTCCGAAGGTGTTTTGCTCGCCGATTCCAAGTTTAAGATTAATGATTTGATTGATATAGCAGTTATCAATGCGAATAAGATAATCGATGACAAGAGTCTTTCTGAGACCTTCAACAGGATAATAAAATTCCGTTATAAATTAGAAAGCAAGCCCGAAGTTAAAGATGCTGTTGAGGTTGAAATCGATAAGATAAACAGTACGATAACAGAAAAAGTTTCAGCACCGCATGCCGCTTCTATCAATGCGGCACTGAGCAGGATTGAGTCCAGCGATCATCTGGAAGTCAATCTCAGGCCAGATTTGACTTTCGAACAGATAATTTCGAGCGTCATAAAGTATGAGTACAAAGAAGGAAAATTCCATATTCCTGAGGGGCAGTTCGGGCTTGGCTACTCAAACCTGATGACTATTATCGGCGAGCTGATTGAATACATCGAAAAATATCCGAAGCAAGAATGCCACAGCAAGATCAATCTTATATGCATAGAAGAGCCTGAGGCTTTTATGCATTCGCAGATGCAGGAGCTATTTATTAAACACATTAACGATGCAGTTTCTTTTCTGCTAAATGACAGCAAGAAGGAAATTAATAGCCAGCTCATTATTACTACTCATTCTCCTCATATCCTTAACAGTAAAATTCATAGCGGTAATTCTTTCGACAACATCAGCTATATTACGATTGCAGATAGTTTTTCAAACGTGGTAAACCTGAATGACAGGAACGTGATGGAGGACAAGACAGCGGCAGGTGTCCAAAAAGATTCCGGAGCACCGTCGAAGCAGACAGTTGATGATCTAAAATTTCTTAAGAAACACATTAAGTATAAAGTGTCAGAGCTTTTCTTTTCTGATGCTGTTATTTTTGTTGAAGGCGTCACGGAAGAGACGCTTCTGTCCTACTACATTGATCAGGACGAAAGTTTAAGCAGATATTATATTTCAATTTTCAACATCAATGGTGCTCATGGACTTGTTTACCACCCGCTAATAAAACTTCTTAAAGTTCCTAATCTAATTATAACGGACTTGGATATAAAGAGAACTGATACCGAAAAAGACGATTGTCTTCAGGTCTCTGACCTCGCGGGAAGAGTAACTACGAATAAGACGATTGCTAAGTACAACTCTGGCAAAGAGAAGCTGGACGGAATCAGCGGGTCTTTCGAAGACGGCAACATAAATGTTGTTTTTCAGTGGGAAAAAACGGAAGGCTATTATGCAACAAGTTTTGAAGAATCATTCATCCTGACAAACTATGATAACAATATCCTGAATAAGGTTCTGGCTAGTATTAAGCCGGATACGTATAGTGAAATCGTCGGTACGCCAGTAGCCAAGAATAAGCTTAAAGATGCTTCATATAAGTTTCAGAGCAAACTTTCAAAAAGCAAAAGCGATTTTTCAAATGAACTCTTATATGAAATTGTCATCTGTGATGATGTGGGGGCAATTCCTAAGACTCCGAAGTACATAGTTGACGGGTTGACTTGGCTCAAAGGTTCATTGAAGAAACAGGCTGAAGAAGGCGGAAAATAGATGAGCTTGTCAAAAATATCTCCCACTTCAAAAAAAGAGGAGGAATCTATTCAGGAGCTAATTAATTCTTGCATAGATAAAGATGAAAGCATCGTCTTCAGCGCGGGGGCAGGGGCTGGGAAGACCTATGCCCTTACTGAAAGCTTGAAACACATAATACGCCAGCATGGAGATAGACTATCACGGCATAATCAAAGAATAATATGTATTACATACACTAATGTCGCGACAAATGAGATAAAAGATCGTCTCGGCAATTCTGACATTGTACGAGTTTCGACGATTCATGAAAGACTTTGGTCTTTAATCAGTAGCTATCAGAAGGAGCTGGTGCGAGTACATACGGCGAAGGTGCAGGATGAGCTTGTTAAAGTAAAACATGGATTGCTCGAAAACCAAGAAGAAAAGGAGTCGAAGCAATTCAAGGCTTATCGCGAACTCTCTGAACAAGAAAAAGACGATTTCAAGGCTATAATGATTGCCAGAAAGAGTGACTTCTATAGATTTTATGATAAGCCTGCAAAGGAATTCAAATCATCACTGGAAGCCCATCTGGGAAGCTATACTGGATTGCTGAGCAATGTGGCAAACTTCAAGAAAACTGTAAGTACTATTTACAGGATTGAAAATTACAAAGAATGCCTTGAGAAAATAAACGAAGGTCATCCGAAGTATGGAGAAGTTAAGTATGACGACCGATATAATTTCGATATTTTGCACAAGATGATAATAAGCCACGATACACTGCTTGAATATGCGCTAAAGATGATTAAGTCTTATGACTTGCTTAAACGAGTTATTCTGGACACATATCCGTACATTCTGATAGATGAATATCAGGACACGAACAAAAGCGTTGTTGAGATTATGAAGTTTATCGAAGATCATGCGAAGACTATTAAGAGGAAAATCTTTATCGGCTATTTCGGCGATTCTGCGCAGAATATATATGAAGACGGCGTCGGGGACGATCTAACTTTGGTTCATCCGGGGCTAAAGGTTATCAATAAGCAGTTCAACCGCAGGTCGCATTTGGAAATAATTGACGTTATTAACAGAATCAGGAATGACGATATTAAACAGAAGTCAATATACGATGATTGCGCTGGTGGATCTGTTGAATTCTATACAGGGTCAGGTGATGTCAAAAACCTTTTCATCGAGGAATATCGCAGGAAGTGGGCTGTTGACTCCGGAAACAAGCTTCATTGTTTAGTTTTGTTGAATAAGTCTGTCGCTGAATTTAATGGTTTCCCGGACATCTATAACGCTTTTTCAGACACGTCGTATTATAAAATAAATTACGATAGGCTTAACAACGAATTACTCAGCAACGACCTGTCGAAACTCGGGGATATCCCACACCTCTTTTATCGGATCCTTAAGTTTGTTAATAACCTTAACAACCCGCATACATCCATAGCTCACATAGTTGATAAAAAGATTTATTCAAGGATGACTTTCTTCAAAATGAGAGAGCTAGTTGTTTTGTTAAAAAGTCTCAGTGGAGCGTCTTTGGGGGAATATGCCAATGACATCTTCGATAAGTACAAAAACTCAGGAAATAATTATTACAAACAAGTCGTCCAGAATATTTTCGAACTCGAACGCTACTCTTATCATGATTTTACGAATTACCTTCTCGATGCATTATTTCTCAACATTGGAAGTGGAAGGTTGAATGATTTCAAAATAACACTTACAGATGAACTGTCAGTGAGTGATTTCTTAAAACAAACAGATATCGAGTTTTTCAAACAGAAATTAGAACAGTTTCTTAGCGGAGAATTCTTTTCTTATTCGGATATAAACGAAGTCACTGCTTTTAGAAAACGATTGGACATTTTTATTGGTGAACAGAACGCATCCGGCATCGCTTTGAAAGACGCTGACTCTCTCAAGAAAAGAATCGACGGATTATTTGAGGATGAAATATTATCCCTTATCGATAGGGATGAAGTCGAGACGGCAAAAACTAAACTAGATGCCCTATTGAGTATAAAACTTGAGCAGTGGGCACTTTGGTTTGAGTTCATAAACGATGTCCGGAAATCAGATATCGTATACCATACTTATCACGGAACAAAAGGAGCGGAATTTGATAATGTGATCATTGTTATGGAGAACGATTTTGGCCGAATGAACAAAGACAAATTTTCGTCTTTTTTCAAGAACTTGAATAACCCTCCGCTTTCTGATGAAACGGAGATGTTCAAGTTTACCAATACAAGAAATTTGCTTTATGTTTCTTGCTCCCGAGCCATAAAAAATTTGCGAATTCTATATTTAGACGATATTTCTGACTTTAAAGAAGGCGTTGAGGCTGTTTTCGGTAAAACCATACCGTATATGCCGTCTTAAGACCGCTTTGTCGTCGTTTTATATCGCCCAAAGCGGGAAGATGTTGAAGGTTTGAAGGATAGTAGCCAGAAAACTAACCTGAAAACTAACTTGAAAAATGACCAGAAAATATTGGGGAAGTATCTGGTTAGGATATTTGGTTGCGAATGGTCGTGATATAAGTTTCGCGTTGTTCCGGGGTTCTTTGACCGGCTATCCGGAGCAGTGTTTTGCCGGAGAATCGTTTAAGCATTGATTGATCTTTGGTTGTTTTCATGATAGAAATAAAGTCATCCGGAAGGTTCTCAACGATCGTTATGAGCTGGGAGATCCGGGCCCGGGTGATGCCGAAGTGGTTGCCCGCGGCAGTTTGAGTTCTTTGAGGATTTTTGACCAGATATTCCCGCACTTGGACGGCCATGGCTACGATATTTTTGTAGACTGGCGGTGGAGGCAGGGGCCGGGAGGGCAAGGGATCGTATAAACTGATGGAAGTGCCTCGGCCACGATGCCGGTACATTTTCACAAGTATATGTATTTCCTTGCACTTAGAGAGGTGTCTCTTGTAGTGTTCCGAGTCCATAGTGGGGAGCCATTTTTGACGACCAGACGAAACCAGGGTCTGGGTGGTTAAAGCCTCATCGATTTCGGTGAGGCTTTTTCCATTTTCAGGGGTTATTTCGCAGGGCATGGTTTCGTCCGGTTCGCCAAGGTACATCCGCAGTTCAATCCTGTCATCAAATACGATGATTTCCTTGATCATAGCCTGAAGGAGGCTTCTTTGGGCTTCCGGCGGGGCCTGATCGAGGTACTGCATGGCAAAGCGCAGGTTCTGGTGCAAGAACCGGCCGGAATGAGCGGACATCTGAGCTGCGCTTTTTTGTGCTTGTAATCTTGCCAGCGTGTCCTCAAGTTTAAATATTTCTTCATCCAGTTCGGTCATCTTGGCTTTGAATGTGGTGCCCTGTGATATTGTGCCGGTCATGGCCAAGGCCAGAAGTTTTTTCGCTTCAGCCCGGGTTGTTTCGAGTTTTGTATCCACATCAACAATGCCCGCTTCGATTTTATCCAGTTTCATTTGCGAGTCGATGATCGCATTGCCGATGCCTTTGACAATAATGTCCTGATCCCGGGAGGCTTTTCGGAAGTAATCGATCAGAGCACTGTCAAACATGGTGGCAGACGACGCTTTTTGATCGCATCCGATGCCCTGTTTGGATCGTCCGCAAATATAATAAAAGAACCGTTTGCCGGTCTGCCCTTTGCTGGATACGGAGATTAGGTGGCTTCCGCATTTTCCGCACCGTAAAAGCCCGCTCAGCAGATAATAATGGCACTGTATAATTTTTTGTGTCTAAAGTGGTTAAGTAGGAATGACCGTAAAATAAAAGACCCCATTCTTTTATACAAAAAAATGGGGTCGAAAAAAAATT
>JYNY01000617.1 GCA_000954095.1 Candidatus Omnitrophus magneticus
CAAGTGAATATGCGACAAGCGCGACAATAGATGGCACTTGGGGAACAGTACTTGCTACAGAAACAGTCGGAACCAATTATGCGAAAGGAAATAAGTCCTATATCTCTGGTGTTTACACAACAGTAAGTACGAACGATAGCGACTGGGGAATACTCCAAAGCCAAGCAACATCAGGTGAAAATTACCAGAAGGGCAACAAGTCTTTAATCGCGAGTGAATATGCGACAAGCGCGACAATAGACGGAACATGGGGTACAGTACTCGCGACAGAAACAGTTGGAACAAATTACGCTAAAGGCAATAAGGCCTATATATCTGGCGTTTATACAACTGTGAGTACGAACGATAGTGATTGGGGAATACTCCAAAGCCAAGCAACATCTGGTGAAAATTATCAGAAGGGTAACAAATCTTTAATCGCAAGCGAATACGCGACAAGCGCGACAATAGATGGAACATGGGGAACAGTACTTGCTACAGAAACAGTTGGAACAAATTACGCGAAAGGAAATAAGTTCTATATCTCTGGTGTTTACACAACAGTAAGTACGAACGATAGCGACTGGGGAATACTCCAAAGCCAAGCAACATCTGGTGAAAATTATCAAAAGGGCAATAAGAGTTTAATCGCGAGTGAATACGCGACAAGCGCGACAATAGATGGAACATGGGGAACAGTACTCGCGACAGAAACAGTTGGAACAAATTATGCTAAAGGTAATAAGGCCTATATCTCTGGTGTTTATACAACCGTAAGTACTAATGATAGCGACTGGGGAATATTACAATCACAAGCAACATGCGGTGAAAATTACCAAAAGGGCAATAAGAGTTTAATCGCGAGTGAATACGCGACAAGTGCGACAATAGATGGAACTTGGGGAACAGTACTCGCGACAGAAACAGTTGGAACAAATTATGCTAAAGGCAATAAGTCCTATATCTCTGGCGTTTATACAACAGTAAGTACTAACGATAGCGACTGGGGAATTTTACAATCGCAAGCAACAAGCGGTGAAAATTACCAGAAGGGCAACAAATCTTTAATCGCAAGTGAATACGCGACAAGCGCGACAATAGACGGCACATGGGGCACAGTACTCGCTACAGAAACAGTTGGAACAAATTACGCGAAAGGCAATAAGGCTTATATCTCTGGTGTTTATACAACAGTAAGTACGAACGATAGCGACTGGGGCATACTCCAGAGCCAAGCAACTTTTGGTGAAAATTATCAAAAGGGCAATAAGAGTTTAATCGCAAGTGAATACGCGACAAGCGCGACAATAGATGGCACTTGGGGAACAGTACTTGCTACAGAAACAGTCGGAACCAATTATGCGAAAGGAAATAAGTCCTATATCTCTGGTGTTTACACAACAGTAAGTACGAACGATAGCGACTGGGGAATACTCCAAAGCCAAGCAACATCAGGTGAAAATTACCAGAAGGGCAACAAGTCTTTAATCGCGAGTGAATATGCGACAAGCGCGACAATAGACGGAACATGGGGCACAGTACTCGCTACAGAAACAGTTGGAACAAATTACGCTAAAGGCAATAAGTCCTATATCTCTGGTGTTTATACAACAGTAAGTACAAATGATAGCGACTGGGGAATATTACAATCACAAGCAACAAGCGGAGAAAATTATCAGAAGGGTAACAAATCTTTAATCGCAAGTGAATACGCGACAAGCGCGACAATAGACGGCACTTGGGGAACAGTACTTGCGACAGAAACAGTAGGAACCAATTACGCGAAAGGCAATAAGTCCTATATCTCTGGTGTTTATACAACAGTTGATGTGATAGTTCCGTCATCAGCTTTTGTGTATGTGTAATCCGCTA
>JYNY01000618.1 GCA_000954095.1 Candidatus Omnitrophus magneticus
CAGTGATAACTGAAGGGAATATTTCTGATATAAGAATAGCTAAGGATAAATTAAATATTAAACCGGACAGCATATATTGTTTTGACCGTGCGTATACAGACCTTGAACTATGGAGTAATATTGACTTTTCTAAGAGTTATTTTGTGACTAAATTAAAAAACAATCTAAAATATACAGTTCTCGGACAGCATCTAGAGGCAATGAAAGACGGGATATTGTCTGATGAAAAAATAAAACTAGAAAATAAAAAATATGAAAAGAATTTAAGAATGATAAGATTTTTAGATGAAAAAAGTGACGAAGTAGTTAGTTTTGTTACCAACAATTTTAAACTGTCAGCTAAAACGATCGTACAAATATATAAAACAAGATGGCAAATAGAAATATTTTTTAGATGGATAAAACAGAATTTACAAATAAAAACATTTTTGGGAACAAGTAAAAATGCGGTGATGAGTCAAGTCTGGATAGCGATGATATATTATTTACTTTTGACATATATAAAATACCAATCTAAATATGAAAAATCGTTATTTTATTTGCATAGGATAATAAAAGAAGCATTATTATCAAGGTTGACATTGATAGATCTGTTAAGCGCAACACCAGCCAGAATTTCTGATTTTAAAATTAAGGAATTTCAACTAGTTTTTTGGTGAAATAGTTTTATCGGACAGGATTGAGGTAAGATAGAAAAGAAGTATAATAATAAGAAAAAACAAAGGCAGGTATGCAATGGCTAATACTAAAAAAAATTTCAGTAAAGAATACTATAATGCTTCCCTTGTCCAGACCAAAATTAAACAAATTTAAGGTGAAAAAAAATTTTTAAGATTTCCACCTTATCTATTTTTTTCTTGTAAGATATACCTCCTTTTTCTGGTCTGTTTATTTTTGTAAACATAAATATAGTAGTAGTAAGTGTGGAGACTGTGTATAACTGTGTAACAGTTATACAAGTGATGGATGACAAGTTGTGGGTAACCGCTTTGGGGTTATCCACAATCTTGTCTCCAGAACGCCAGTATCCACACGTTCTTGGTTAATAATCTCAAAACCAGCCATCCGAGTAAACAGTATAAAATTTTTACGGTAAACTCAAAGAGTTTCCTTGTGATGGCTGGCAAAATTTTATCCCGTAATACACCTCCCATGGCGTTTGATAATATAGAGACTGATGAAGCCTTTCGGTATTGTACCCATTAAAATATATCCTTAGGCCATCATGCGCGTCTCTCATTGTTGGATATTCATGAACATAAATATTACTGTATTTAACCGTACGCCAGAGACGCTCAATAAAAATGTTGTCAAAGACCCTGCCACGTCCATCCATGCTTATTCGAATATTTGCGTCCAATAGCTTTTGGATAAACTCCATCGACGTGAACTGTGTACCCTGATCATTGTTAAATATCTCTGGCTTGCCATATTTTTTTAAAACTTCATCAAGGCATTCCACACAAAAAGACGCATCCAGTGTGTTACTAAGCCGCCAAGAAAGGGCACTGTATAATTTTTTGTGTCTAAAGTGGTTAAGTAGGAATGACCGTAAAATAAAAGACCCCATTCTTTTATACAAAAAAATGGGGTCGAAAAAAAATT
>JYNY01000619.1 GCA_000954095.1 Candidatus Omnitrophus magneticus
ATAGAATTTATGAATTAACCGGAGGCCAGCCGTGGCTGGTAAACGCTATAGCGAGAGAAATAGTAGTAAAAATATTAAACGAAGATTTTACAAAAAAAATAACTCTAGATCATGTTGAATCCGCGAAAGAAAATATAATACAAAGACGCGACACGCATTTAGATAGTTTAATAGATAAACTGAAAGAGGAGCGGGTAAAAAATATAGTAAGCGCTATTATAAATGGAGACGGAGTTTTGTTTGACAACTATGACGATTCGCTTCTATATTGCCGAGATTTAGGGATTATAAGCGAAACAAAACCTATAAGAATAGCTAATGAAATATACCGAGAAATAATTCCGAGAGTTTTAAATAGAAATTTGCAGGATAGTATTGAAGAAGAAGGCGAAACTAAATGGTATATAAAATCCAACGGTAAACTTGATATGGATAAATTATTAAAAGCTTTTCAAGAATTTTACAGTGAAAATTCTGAAGTTTGGCTTGAAAGATTTGATTATAAAGAAGCAGGCCCGCATTTACTTTTAATGGCGTTTTTGCAGAGAGTAATAAACGGCGGCGGCAGGATAAATCGCGAAATGGCAGTTGGAACAGGACGAACTGATTTACTTATAGAATTTAACGGAGATAAATTTGTTTTAGAATTAAAGTTAAAAAGAATGCCGTCCGCGAGACAAAAAGGCTTAGATCAAATCTCCCGCTATCTAGACACCCTCGGCATGACTAAAGGATATCTTATTTTATTTGAAATAAAACCTTCCAGTATTATTCCATGGGAAACCCGCGTTAAATGGGAAGATATTTCTCATCAGAATAAAAATATTACTATCGTGGAAATGTGAGACAACTTGTTGTTTGATTTATAAATAAAAATAAAATTGGAGGAAATTTTAAAATGAAAAGTAAACGATATTTTAATACAACTGGTTTTTGTATGCCTGAAAGACATTATATGGTTGACCCTTTGCGCAACCAAAAAATCATATTCGATTTAATAGAGAAGACGCAGTACTTCACAATCCACGCGCCAAGGCAGACAGGAAAGACTACGCTTTTACATGAATTAGCGCATAGATTAAATAAAGAAGGAAATTATATTTCAGTAGTGTTTTCGGTAGAGTCCGCGGGGTATCGGTCTATAACTGAAGAAACCGCGAATTTAAAAATAATAAATTCTCTTTATGAATCATGCGAGTTATTTATTTCTAAGGAGTTATGGCCGAAAAAGTCGCTAGCAGATGAAAAGTGTTCTTTACAGACTTATTTAAATAATTGGGCGGGTTCTCAAAAAAAACCAATAGTTTTATTATTAGACGAAATAGATTCGTTATATGATGACGTATTAGTATCAGTGCTAAGACAACTACGTAATGGTTTTCAAGGAAGGCCAAAACATTTTCCATCAACCATAGCTTTAGTGGGATTAAGAGATGTTCGGGAATATAAAACAAAAGTCCGTCCGAGTGAAGTGTCTCTAGGCTCCGGTTCGCCCTTTAATATAAAAGCGGAATCAATTCTTTTAGGAACATGGACAAAAGAAGAAATAGCTGAATTATACAGTCAGCACACAAAAGATACAGGGCAGATATTTTCAAAAAAAGTAATAGATAGAATCTATGAATTAACCGGAGGCCAGCCGTGGCTGGTAAACGCGGTAGCGAATGAAATAGTGGAGAAAATATTAAAAAGTGATTACACAAAAAAAATAACACTCGCTCACGCGGAAGAGGCGAAAGAAAATCTAATCGCGCGCAGAGACACGCATTTAGATAGTTTATTAGATAAACTGAAAGAACCCAGAGTTAAAAACATTGTCAGTGCTATTATAAACGGCGATTCTCTTGTGTATGACAACTTCAATGATGATCTTAGGTATGTTATAGATTTAGGAATTATCCGCAAAGAAAAATATGACATAATTTTTTCAAATGAAATATACCGAGAAATAATTCCTAGAGTTTTAAACTTTTCTATGCAAGAAAACATTAGAGAAGAAGGCATGACTTCTTGTTACATAAAACCTGACGCTAAGCTTGATATGGATAAACTATTAAAAGCGTTTCAAAAATTTTATCGCCGTAATAGTGAACATTGGCTAGAAAGATTTGATTATAAAGAAGCTGGACACGGGCTTCTTTTAATGGCCTTTTTGCAGAGAGTAATCAATGGAGGCGGCAGAATTGATCGTGAAATGGCGGTTGGCCGAGGACGAACAGATTTAACCATTGAATTCGCCGGCGAAACATTTGTTTTGGAACTAAAATTAAAAAGAGACAGCGATAGTAAAGAAGATGGCCTCGACCAAATTTCACGCTACCTTGACACACTCGGCATGACAAAAGGATATCTTATTTTATTTGAAATAAAACCTTCCAGTATTATTCCATGGGAAACCCGCGTTAAATGGGAAAATGTTTCTCATCAGAATAAAAAAATTACTGTTGTGGAAATGTGAGATAGCTTATCGTTTGATTTATAAATAAACATGGAATGAATATGGAGGATTTTAAAAAATGAAAAGTAAACGATATTTTAATACAACTGGTTTTTGTATGCCTGAAAGACATTATATGATTGACCCTTTGCGCAACCAAAAAATCATATTCGATTTAATAGAGAAGACGCAATACTTCACAATCCACGCGCCGAGGCAGACTGGGAAAACAACACTTTTACATGAATTGGCGCATAGATTAAATAAAGAAGGAAATTATATTTCAGTAGTGTTTTCCGTAGAGTCCGCGGGGTATAGATCTATAACTGAAGAAATCGCGAATAAAAAAATTATTAATTCTCTTTACAGTTCAAGCGGCCAATATCTCAATAAAAAAAATTGTCCAATCCCGCCTGAAAAATATACTAAAGATTTAACATTAGAAAATTACTTAATAGATTGGGCTATTTCTCAAACTAAACCAATAGTTTTATTATTGGATGAAATAGATTCATTATATGACGATGTTTTAGTGTCAGTTCTTAGGCAGTTACGAAATGGATTTCAAATAAGACCAAAACGATTTCCTTCAACCGTGGCGCTTGTGGGATTAAGAGATGTTCGGGAATACAAAACAAAAGTTCGTCCGAGTGAAGTGTCTCTAGGCTCAGGCTCGCCCTTTAATATCAAAGCTGAATCAATTCTTTTGGGAACATTCACAAAAGAAGAAATAACTGAATTATACAGTCAGCACACAAAAGATACAGGGCAGATATTTTTAAAAGAAGTAGTAGATAGAATTTATGAATTAACCGGAGGCCAGCCGTGGCTGGTAAACGCTATAGCGAGAGAAATAGTAGTAAAAATATTAAACGAAGATTTTACAAAAAAAATAACTCTAGATCATGTTGAATCCGCGAAAGAAAATATAATACAAAGACGCGACACGCATTTAGATAGTTTAATAGATAAACTGAAAGAGGAGCGGGTAAAAAATATAGTAAGCGCTATTATAAATGGAGACGGAGTTTTGTTTGACAACTATGACGATTCGCTTCTATATTGCCGAGATTTAGGGATTATAAGTGAGACAAAACCTATAAGAATAGCTAATGAAATATACCGAGAAATAATTCCGAGAGTTTTAAATAGAAATTTGCAGGATAGTATTGAAGAAGAAGGCGAAACTAAATGGTACATAAAACCCAATGGTAAACTCGATATGGATAAATTATTAAAAGCGTTTCAAGCGTTTTATCGTGAAAATTCTGAAATGTGGCTTGAAAAATTTGATTATAAAGAAGCA
>JYNY01000621.1 GCA_000954095.1 Candidatus Omnitrophus magneticus
TTTTCGGTATCATACAAGGTTCTACATATCATAACTTACGAAAAAAATGCGCTAATTTTCTTGTAGAATTCAATAGGGCCGGCAACGCGCCCGGCGGAATGGGGGTGGGAGAAGGAAGAAAAAGGAGGAGAAAAAAGAGCGATAAAAAGAAAGGGAGAAGAAAGGGAGGGAAGGGAAGAAGAGAGATGAAGAAGATTACCAGTGGCAAGAGCGAGCGAAATAGCTGATACCGCGCGTGTTTGCGAGCATATTAATATGTTTAAACCCATATGAATCTGTCCATGACGCGCCTTCATTTTGACCAGCGCCCCACCAGCCAGCACTATTATAATTTTTGCCCATATATTTCCAAGTTACGCCATCTACACT
>JYNY01000622.1 GCA_000954095.1 Candidatus Omnitrophus magneticus
ATTGGATGGAACGATTTGATTATAAAGAAGCTGGACACGGGCTTCTTTTAATGGCCTTTTTGCAGAGAGTAATCAATGGAGGCGGCAGAATTGATCGTGAAATGGCGGTTGGCCGAGGACGAACAGATTTAACCATTGAATTCGCCGGCGAGACCTTTGTTTTGGAACTAAAATTAAAAAGAGACAGTTATAGTAAAGAAGATGGCCTCGACCAAATTTCACGATACCTAGACACTCTCGGCATGAAAAAGGGAGACTGTCAACTTTTTTGTGTCTGAAGCAATTGGCAAAATATTAAAAAACATAAATATTTAAGATCTTTCTTGTTTTTGT
>JYNY01000623.1 GCA_000954095.1 Candidatus Omnitrophus magneticus
TATGGATTCCTGCTTGCGCAGGAATGACAGCAGGTTGACGCTATTTTTACTAGTTCAACTCCACTTTTAAAATGCGATACTAGTTGTGACACAGCCTCGGAAATCGGGAATCGGCCCCCTTTTGTCATTCCCTCGGAAAGCGTGAATCCATGAGTGTCTTAGCTAACAAACTGTCATTTCGGAATTTGCCGTAGGCAAATATCCGAAATCCATGGAAGTCTCGATTAGAAATCTAATCTTTATTTTAAATTTTAAAAAATTATTTTTCTAAAATTTTATCCCACCTGTATGGATTCCTGCTTGCGCAGGAATGACAGCGGGTTGACGCTATTTTTACTAGTTCAACTCCACTTTTAAAATGCGATACTAGTTGTGACACAGCCTCGAAAGCGGGAATCCATACAGGTTTTATAATATTTTAAAAATATTTATAATTTTGAGTTGTTAAATTGAGTTACGCAAGAACTCTAATATTAACCCAAAAACGACAGTTCGCCGTAGCGAATAATACTAATCTTTTCTAAATAACCCGCTATTTCACTTCTTCTTTTTTTTTGTAATCTGAGTCGCGGCAAATGTTTTTTGCAGAATATTCCACATTTCATTTAATTCGCTAGAAGATGATATCGCGTCCCGTGTCTCAGACTCACTCATTGATTTTACTATAGACGCTAATATTTGCACCTGACTATCGTCTTCTTCCTGCGGAGTCAATATCAAAAAAATAAACCTAGTTAATTTACCGTCCGGAGAATTCCAATAAACCCCGCTCACGGATTTTCCAAAAACTATAAGAGGTTTTCTTAAACTAGGTATCCGCGCGTGCGGAACCGCGATTCCCTCTTCAAGCGCTGTTCCCATTATATTTTCACGTTTTATAACCGCTAAAAAAATATCATCAGTTGAATGCGTCTCGAGATGCTTACTACTTCTTTCACAAAGCTCCATTATAACCCTATCCCTATCTTCATATTTTAAACTCGGCAAAATATTTTCACGCGAAAAAAACTCTAAAACACTTACTTCCCTTCTCTTCCTTATGGAATAATTAAGCCATGGGCCTAAAATAACCGATGAAATCACTCCGGCAAAAATAATGGCCACATACATCTGTTCCGTAATAAGGTTATATTCGAGTGCTAACAACCCGATGACTATTTCCATTGACCCGCCGGGAGTATGCGCTATCGCTATTGTAAGACGATTCGCTCGTGATATTTTAGTCAAATTAACTCCAAGCCAAGCGCCAAAAAATCTGGCAAAAATGCCTATTAAACTGATAAATAACACTAAAACAATATTAAAATTATTCAAAAAATCTACTTTTAAACCTACATTAACAAAAAATAACGGAACAAATACCGCGTAAACCATTTGAGATATAACCGAACGTGTTTCTTCTGAAAGTGCCTTTGAGCCTCCCGCCATAATACCGGCCAGAAAAAAACCAAATAAAGCGTGAATCCCTATTTTGTGAGTAATCGCGCCGCACGCTAGACCCAATAAACAAATAAACGTGAGCGGCACGCCCGGTTGAGGCATTTTTCGCGCCTTAAATAGAGAAATCACGGCATCAACTATTTTTCGGCCTATCGATAAACAAAAAATAGAAAAACCAAATGTGCAAATAACTATAACAATAAGATTAAGAACATCTACTTTTACCTGTGTAAAAAATCCTAAAATTATAGTAAAAATCAACCATCCGATAATATCGTTCACAGACAACGCCGACATTATTAAAAATCCTAAATCTGTTTTTGATAATCTTAAATCATATAATGCTCTGGCGCTGGTGGGCATGGCGCTTATAGTCATTACTATCGCCATGAAAAACGCAAATATTATCCTCTGGTCTGGATTAGTTAAATATCTCGCGGGAATAAAAAAACACGCGGTTAAACAAACAGCCATCGGCACAATAATATCAGTCAACGCTATTTTGAGCGCGTCGCCGCGCTGTTTCCACGCGCTTGAAAAATCAACTTCTAGCCCTATCTCTAATAGTAAAAAAAGAACACCCAGCCACGCGACAGTGTCAAACATACTCTGTTGCACTATATCGTTCGGAAAAATATAATTATGAACAGACGGCGCGAACCTGCCTAAAAGCGTAGGCCCTAAAAACACCCCGACTAAAATCTCAGCTGTTAAAGGCGGCTGTTTCCACCTGCGGAATAATTCACCTAAAACTCTAGCCAGCCCTAAAAGACAAAATACCTGAATTAAAAAAATAAAAATATTTTGTTCACTAAGGTAACGCATTTTTATCTCCATCTCTATTTTAAAACCCAAAAATGTAACTTGAACGTTTTAGCATTATTTAATATGGGCAAAAACATTTTTTGAGTAAATATTATTCTTGCGATAATTCTTTTAATTTTTTGAGTATCGCGAACTTCACTTTTTTTGGAACTCGGGCTTTAATAAAAATCCCGTCATCTTTATAATCCTGTTTTTTTATAATACCTTTTTCCTGAATCATATTCACAATACTGTAATATTTATGCGGCAAATTAAGTTCTATATCATCCATTTCATCTTGAGTAGCGGTCATTACTGCTTCTAAAAGTTCTGTCAACCCTTCTTTTCGTAAAGCTGAAATAACAATAGGATTTTCAAATTTTCTTTTTATCCGTTCTATTTCTATAGTATCTTCCACCTTATCCGATTTATTAAGAACTATAAAAACAGGTTTTTCGCTAACACCGAGCTCTGATAAAACCTTGCATACAGCGCTGTATTTAAGTTCAATTGACGGATCGCTCACATCTATAACATGAAAAAGAACATCCGCCCGCCGCGCTTCTTCAAGCGTTGCTTTAAAACTTTCAATTAAGTGATGCGGAAGGTCATTTAAAAATCCCACAGTATCAGCCACTAAAACAATTTGATTATTAGGAAGAACCATCTTTCTTACTGTCGGATCGAGAGTAGAAAACAGCTGATCTTTAGCTTTAATATGTGAATCTGTCAACACGTTAAAAAGCGTTGATTTACCTGAATTGGTGTATCCGACAAGCGCGATAGTAAGTATCGAAAACCGCTCGCGCTGGGCGCTTTGAACACCGCGTTTTCTGGTAATATCCTTTAAATCTTTTTTTAATTTTTCGATACGTTCGCGAATACGCCTTCTATCCACTTCAAGTTTTTGTTCTCCGGGCCCCCTTGTTCCGATACCTCCGCCAAGCCGCGAAAGATAAATCCCCATACCGCTTAAACGCGGGACTAAATACATAAGCTGGGCAAGTTCCACTTCAAGTTTCCCCTCATTAGATGTCGCCCTGCGCGCGAAAATATCAAGTATAAGCTGAGTTCTATCAATAGTTTTTGCTTCCAAAATTTCTTCTAAATTTCTCTGTTGTGACGGAGACAAATCATCGCTAAAAACTACAAGGTCCGCGCCGTGTTCAATTAATAAATTTTTTATTTCCTCTACCTTTCCTTTTCCTATTAAAAACGCGGGGGTTATTTCTCTTAGCCTGCACATTATGCTAAAAACAATTTCAGCTTCACCGGACGCTTTTACTAATTTTTCTAATTCAATCCTTTTTTCGTCAAGACTCCATTCCCCAACTTCAGGTTTTTCAATCGTAACAAGTATTGCTTTTTCTTTCACTTGCTTTGTGTAGTAATATGGGATATCAATCACTTTATTTAATCTCCTTTATTTAGATATAAATACCTAGAAAGTCTATATTATTTTAATCTCTCCTAAAATTTCCCGCGCTATCTTTTCCGGCTCTTTATCGGCATCCAGCCATTTTATTTTTTTTTCAGCCCTAAACCACGTAAGCTGACGTTTCGCGTAATGCCGCGTATTTTTTTTAAGTTCATTAACTGCCTTATCTAAAGTCCAGCCGCCGTTAAGATATGCCTTTATTTCTTTTATGCCAAGCGCTTTAGCGGCAGTTTTACTGAGTGTTTTCTTTAAAATGCGCTCAACAGCTTGAACCAGCCATTCTCCCAACATTTTGTCAACCGAATTATTAATTCTATCATAAAGAATATTCCGTTCAAGTGAAAGCCCGAACATACGGCAGTCATACGCGCCTGCTATACCGATATCTTTTAAATCTTTTTTCTTTTCCGACATCGGCGTTCCGGTTGTATGATACACTTCAAGCGCTCTTATAACGCGACGGACATCATTCGGAAAAAGTTTTTTTGCCGTGACAGGATCTATTTTTTGAAGTTCATCATGTAGCGCTACGCCGCCTTCTTTTTCAGCTCTTTTCTCCAAACTATTTCTTAAGTCGCTGTTAAAATCAGCGCCTTCAAAAATACCATCCATTAAAATCTTCATGTAAAGACCTGTCCCGCCCGATATAATAGGTATTTTCCCGTCTTTAGCGAGTCGCGCTATAATTTTCTCAGCATCGCTTTTAAAAGAAACAGCGTTATATTCTTCTTCAAGTGGAATAAATTTTACAAGATGATGTTTTACTTCTTTCAAAATATCATCACTAGGGGCGTGAGTAAGAATATCCATGCCTTTATAAACCTGC
Source organism: Candidatus Omnitrophus magneticus (assembly GCA_000954095.1). Lineage (GTDB taxonomy): Bacteria > Omnitrophota > Gorgyraeia > Tantalellales > Tantalellaceae > Omnitrophus_A > Omnitrophus_A magneticus. The sequence goes on from JYNY01000623.1 coordinate 4,509, forward strand.
ATGGAATCGCATGAAATGATTTCTGTTTTTAAAATACGCGCTAAACTAAGGGCTGTATCAGTCTTTCCTGATGATGTGGGGCCAGCGATAAAAACAACAATAGGTTTCACTAAAATATTTCTCCTTTAAGGGTAAACGGGCTAGCGTCACGAATTTTCACTGAAACTATTTTTCCAACGATATTTTCTTCACACGGAAACACACATGAAACATTTTCTAAAGTCCTGCCCGTAAGCTCTTTTTTGTTCATTTTGCTTTTTCCTTCAACAAGGACTTCCCTGACGCTTCCTATAAACATTTTATTTTTATCATACGCTAATTTTTTTTGCAAATCTAATAATTCATTATTTCTCGCCTCTTTAATTTTTGACGGCACATCATCTTTCAGCACGGATGAAGATGCCGGCGGCCGCGGAGAATATTTAAAAATAAACGCGGAATTAAACTTAATAACTTTCATTGCCTCGCGCGTGGCTAAAAAATCTTCCTCTCTTTCAGAAGGGAACCCCACAATAATATCAGTAGACACCCCGGCATCAGGCAAAAATTCGCGGAGTAAAAATATTTTTTCCATGTATTCTTCAAACGTATATTTTCTATTCATAAGTTCTAAAATTCTATTTGAACCGGCTTGTAACGGAAGATGAATATGCGGGCAAACCTTCTTCAAATCGCGCATAGCTGTAAAAAGTTTTTTCCCGGCATCTTTTGGATGACTTGTAGTAAAACGTATCCGCTCTATACCTGCCACCTTATTTACGGCCTCTAACAAATTCGTAAAATCTATATTACCTGAAAGCCCGGCGCCGTAAGAATTAACATTCTGGCCTAAAAGCGTAACTTCCTTAATCCCTTTATCAGCAAGTATTTTTATTTCATCAATAATATCCATTAAAGGCCGCGACACTTCCCTGCCGCGCACATACGGCACAATACAATACGAACAAAAATTATCACAGCCATACATAATATTCACAAACGACTGAATATCATCGTTAGGCAAAGAATCAATTTCTTCTTTTCTACTGGGCCGCTTTTCTTTCCCAACAGCATATACATTATTTTTAGAAAAAGATTCCTCAATCAAATCAGGAATATCATAAATATTGTTTGGTCCTGCTAAAATATCAATCGCGGGAAAATCTTTCAAAATTTTTTCGCCATGCCGTTCAGCAACACACCCGACAATCGCGATTTTAAAATTCGGATTCTTTTTTTTGCGGGACGAAAGACTCTTAACATTCGCTAAAACCCTGTCCTCCGCGTTCTGCCTGACAGTACACGTATTAAAAATCACAATATCCGCGTCGAGAATATTATCAGTAAACACATATCCCCGAGACTTAAGGCTCTCCTCAATAATCCCGGAATCACGGACATTCATCTGACATCCGAAGGTTTTAATGTAGAGACGCTTTCCCCGATTGCCACAACTTCTTGATTCTTCGTCATTTGCCACGTTATACCCACTCCTTCGTATAAACTTTTGGACGGCTCACGAACCCCTTCAAGATTACCAGAGTTACTCCCGATCCGTTAGAAACTTCACATGTAAGGGTTCATACTGAAGCACCTTGTTCGCAACGCCGCCGAATGTGTAAAGCTTGAAATTCGTGATCCGGCCGTCTTACTCACTTGGACTCTTCGGCCAAAGAATATCGTAATGCACACTCCGACCGCCGCCGGATGCCTGTCTTAACAATCCTTTTTCGACCATATCCGAGATCTCACGGAACGCAGTCGCCCTGCTCGTACTCCCAAGATGCACATACTTCCGCGTCGTCATGCCCCCGATAAACTCATCCGTCCCCGCATTCAGCATTCGATTAAGGATCTTCTTTTGACGTTCATTGAGCTGGACTTGCGCGTGTTCTGCCCAGAAATCCGCCTTCAAGAGGACATTCCCCATGATCTTTTCCGACTTCCCAATGGCCCGCTGATAACACACTAGGAACCACGAGAGCCAGTCAGTGATGTCCAGATCAGCTGTCTTCGAGCTCTTCTCGAGGATCTTGTAATAATCATCCCGCTCTTCCATGATCTGCGATGAAAAACTGTAGTATCTGACCTTAAGTTTCTCGTCTTGCGCTAGGGCCATATCAGTGAGGCTCCGGGCAATACGCCCATTGCCGTCCTCAAAAGGATGGATCGTTAAGAAATAAAAATGCGCCACCCCCGCGCGCAGAAGTCCATCCACACTGCCGTGGCTTTCCTTCCACCACTGAAGGAATCTCTTCATTTCACCATCGACCGCCTCTCCCGGAGGGGCTTCAAAATGGATCCGTTCACGCCCCACAGGCCCCGAAACAACGCGCATAGGGTCATCGTGGCCTCTCCATTGGGCAACGCGGATCTTATGAAGTCCCGAGTACCCTGTCGGAAAAAGAGCGCCATGCCATCCCAAAAGTCTATGTTTATTCAAAGAGATGTCAAACTTCTGGGTCGCATCTAGGACGACCTCAACGATCCCATCAACAGACCGTGATGAACGACCCAGACCGGCTATCGGAAGCCCTAGGTGCCTTGCGACCGAAGAGCGGACCATTTGCAGATTCAAAAGCTCCCCCTCGATCTCAGATGTCTTGATGACTTCCTCCGTCAGGATATTCGCCTGGGCCTCTTCCTCAAGCTTGAAGCCCAACCGTTTAACACGGCCCAGAAGGTCGCCCTGAGCCAGTCTTGCCTGCCCTAGAACAGGTAAAAGAACCGTGCTGTCCCAGGTGAACCGAGGCCACGACTTATGTTGCCAGATATATTTCATAAAGGAACCTCCAAAACCCCTCAAGTGGCCGTGAAGCGAATAAGCCTTATAATCGCTTCACATTATGAAGCAATAATACCACCCAATCGCTTCAAGAGCAAGGATATTCATCTAAAAAAAGCTACCATACAAAACAGCGAACTCTTACTAATGTATGGTAACTCGCAAATCACATCCAATGATCACGACGACTTATAAAATCCGGATTTACGCGGTCGAATTCATTGCAACCACAGCTTCAACAGGCCGACTAAAACTCCGCCCACAATAAGCCATGCTCTCGCTCGTATACGAGAACGGGCTTTTCGATCCAGCAAAGGGGTACCATTGATCATATAATGTCGAATGATAAAGACTGGGAGAAGGCTGGCCTCGGCAAAACGGGGGAAAGCATACTTATAGGTCAGGACTTCCTCATGCGAAGCAATTCAAGGTTTATCATAGAGTCACCGGACGAGCTGCTCGATACACTCAAATTAAAAGGCGTGTCCTCAGAAATACTGGAAAAGATAAAGAAATACAAAAAAACCGTAGGCCTTTTAGAAATAAAAACCGAGGACATAAAGCAATCTTTAGACGGTGAGACCCATCCTCCAGAGTTAGAATTGGTTTACTCCA
>JYNY01000624.1 GCA_000954095.1 Candidatus Omnitrophus magneticus
GGTACAATCCTTTCTGTCAGTCGCTTCTTTTTTAGCAACCTCAAACTCGAAATCAAGATGGCTGTCCCGCCTTCTCATTAAAAAAATCAACCGCGCCACATCAACGCCAATCTCCTCAATGATTTCCCTTAAAGAAATAAATTCCGCTCTACGTGTAGACATGGAAACCGCTACACCATTTCGAAGCAGTGTAGCCAACTGAACTATAAGAATATCTATAGAGGATTTATCATATCCCATAGCAGAAACAGCCGCTTTCATTCTGTTTATATATCCATGATGATCCGGCCCTAACAAGTCAATAATTTTCTCAAACTTCCGTAAATATTTATCTTTATGATACGCTATATCCGGCGCTAAATATGTATACGAACCATCGCTTTTACGAACAACCCGATCCTTATCATCTCCAAATGCCGTTGACTTAAACCATTTAGCTCCGTCTTGTTCATAAAGATAGCCGGCTTTTTCCAGCTCTTCTAAAGTGCGTTCGACAATTTTTCTTTCCTCAAATTCTGCTTGGCTTGTCCATACATCAAAATGAACCCTAAAATCTTCAAGGTCTTTTCTAATAAGATTCATTATGCTTTCTACTGCGTATTTTCTAAAAAAATTACTAGTTTTTTCTGTTTCTTCTAAAAACATTTCCCCGTGTTTTTCTTTTATTTCTTTAGCAATATCAATAACATATTCCCCGACATACCCGTCCTCCGGCAAACTATCCTCTTTCCCGCATAAATTCCTATACCTAATTTCTAGCGACTTTCCCAGCATATTAATCTGCCTGCCGCAGTCATTAAGATAATATTCTGTTGTCACGTCATATCCATTAAATTTTAATATTCGCGCTAAAGCATCGCCTATCGCGGCTTGTCTCGCGTGCGCAATCGTAAGAGGTCCTGTAGGATTCGCTGAAACAAATTCTATATTAACTCTCTTCCCGCCAAAGTCGCTATTCTGCCCAAACTTTTCTTTATTCTTAAATATTTCCAAAAGAATATTTTCATAATATTTATCAGAAAGCCAAAGATTAATAAACGCGCCTTTTACTTCAATACCGTCGATAAAAGAATTAATGTCGCTTCTCTGATTAAATATTTTTTTTATTTTTTCACTGATATGTTGAGCTAAAATGACAGGATTTGCTTTTACTTGTTTTGCTAAAACCATAGCGATATTGGAAGTGATATCCCCATGAAGTTTTTCTTTTGGGGCATCGAGGGAAATAAGAGAAGAAGAAATATCCGCACGACAAGCGGACTCTTCCGCGAAATATTGGTTTATGCCTTCGCTGAAGATTTGGATAATTTTTTCTTTAAAGTTTTTTTCAAGCATTTTTCATTAATTTCTTCTCTTGGAGCAGAGAGCCACAACCGTTCTATCCCATAAAAATTGCGCGCGTCTTTATAAAAAACATGCGCTATTACATCTCCCGCGTCAACCAATGTCCAAGAAGGATTATTTTTCCCCTCTAGGCGAGCGTTTTGCTTCCAGTTAACGGACAGCTCTTCGTCTATGGCTTTTGCTATTGACTGAACTCTTTTAGATGAACCAGCAGTAATCAACACAAAATAATTAAAAATATTAGCGGATTTGGTTAAATCTAAAACAAGAATATCTTCGCCTTCTTTTTCAAGCGCAACCCTAGCTATTGCATGCGCCTTTTCTAAGGCTAAATCTTTAATTTTTCTTTTTACCACAGATTACCTTTAGGTATAAAACATTGTAGGGACTCGATAATTTCGTGCCCCTACAATTTAATATCCTTTTAATAATTAAAATTCTTATTTACCCAATATGCGATATAAGCCTGTGCCGCAACTATTACAAGACCCTTTAATTGCTTTACGGCCGTTTTTCATAGTAACTTCCTGTGGGCTTTTCATTTCTTTCTTAGTTTTACATTTTACGCAATACGCCTCTGCCATACTCCACCTCCAAGTATAAAATAACAAATTCTCCTTACAAACAATGAAAATAAGTTTATCATACTCTCTTTAAAAGTCAAGAACCTTTCCTTGCAAAGAAATTTTTAGCATAAAAAAAACGGCTCACCAAAAAGGTGAGCCGTTTTCCCTCCCTGATCTCTTGCTTAAAAATAATTAGAAGTTAAGAGAAACAGATCCAACGACATCTGTAGCAACATCATCTTGGCTGTTAGCAAAATGATCGCCTGGGAAGAACCATGCTGTCAAAAGACCAAACTGCACATCTTCTGTGTAATCCCAAGTCAATGTAATATCTGCTTCACTACCAAGGTATTGCTCTTCATTCTGATTAACTACGGTTGTAGTTGACGCCCATTCTTCAGCAAGCCAGAAATTGCCAAAAGTACCTTTTAATGTAAGGCTATCTGTAGGCTCTACTTTACCTGTTAATAAAATCTGGTGCTGATTAGTTGTAGATGGGGAACTTCCCATCGCTGTTCTGTAAAATACATTCTGGAATTCACGAATAGCTGTATCAAACTTGCCTCTGTATACAGGATCCCATCCGTTATATGTTCCATTCGTAGTAGCTGTTGTATTACCAAGATTTTCTTCGCCGGAATATAAAATATATTCAGCGCCAACAACCGGTCTCCACGCAAAATTATCTTGGAAATAACGGCATTCTACCATAGCATCTACTGCCCAAGCGCTTCTGCTTCTTTCTTCTATCTGTTGTGCTGCTCCGATATATTCGCCAAGCTGGTAAGCACCTTCAAGAGCAATTGTCCAATCCTCTATAGGATCAAAACTACCTCTTAAACCAAAAGTATGAACATCATTTGATTGGTGGCCGTTAAGAACTGACGGCATTGTTGCCCCGTTGGAAGTTGTTCCAACATATCTCTGTTGTTTGAACCACCAGTAACCTTCGGCTTCCGCGTTATATTCATTGAATTTATAACCAACATTTGTACCCCAAAGATTTATATCTTCATCTGCTCTGTCTTGGTTCTCGCGGATTTTCGCGAATACACCGTCAATTGTCCAAGGATCATAATCTAAAGTAGCGCGAATCGCGTCAAAAGATTTAATCGCTGTATATTCTCTTGGAAGTAAATTACCATTCGGAACAACATACTAAGCACAAACGTAAAATCTAAAACCTTGTCTGCCTAATTAGTGAGCTAACTCACATTAATTGCGTTGCGCTCACTGCCCGCTTTCCAGTCGGGC
>JYNY01000625.1 GCA_000954095.1 Candidatus Omnitrophus magneticus
CCATTATCTTGAACACTTGTCTTAACCCACGCGCTTATTGAAAAATCTCCTGTTCTAAAATTCAAACTCTCGCTATTTTGTATTTTCACATAATCATTTCCGTCTAACGCCAGATATGCCGAAGGTTTCGCGCTGTCAAACAATTCTTCCCGCGATAAAAAATTTATAAAATTTCCGTATTCATCATATTCATACCTGCCGTATAAAATATTCATCGCGCTGTCAGTATAAGAATACTTGTAGCGTAAAATCTCAGAACCATCATAATATTCAAACTTAAACGCTATTTCACCGCTTTCATTAGACGCGGCTCTTTTTTCCGTATCACGTCTTCCTATCCCTGTATTCGCCCAATTTTCATCAATATAATGATAATAAATATTTTCTTCACTATCTTCATTGATTAAAAATTTTTCTTTAATATTCCCGCCCGCGTAATAATTTATTAAAACCGGATTATAGGGGTCTGAATAATCAGCGCCCGCGTATTTATAAGTCACTATGCGGTTATATGTACTAGCGTCATATTCATATTTATAAGCTAAGATACCTTCACTATCGGCTTCGAATCTGACTTCTAGATATTCCCTACCGTGTCCCGCGCCCCAAGTATCGGGTTCATTGAAATAATATTTATATACCATTCCCCAAGAATCCGCTTCACCGAAAGTAACGGATTGGATACGCCAGTTCTCATCAGTATAATACGTTTCTCTTGCCAATAAGTGATCTAGCGCGGGATCATTGACGCTTGAAAAATTTGAATAAATCACATCATTATATTTCCATATTTCAACGCGGTTATATGTATCGCCGTAATACACGTATTTATACGCCCGCGCGCCCAGTGAATCAGCGTAATTACGTTTTTCTATCAATTCTCTTCCATGTGAACGCGGATAATTCCAATTGTCAATTTCATCAATATAAAATTTATAAACATTGCCCCACTCGTCAGGCGCGCTTAAAATTTCTTCTTTTTTAAGACCGGTATCTGAATAATAAGTGCAATATTTCCATTGATTAACAAATGTCCCATTAATATCAAATTCTCTGGTAAACACAGGATTTTTAAATTCATATTCATTCGCGCCGATATAATCCGCGGTATGATACATTTTCACGTATTTTATTTTATTTGTTCCCGCGAAATATTCATATTCAAATGCCTTCGCGCCAAACCAGTCCATTTTAGCAGAGATAACTCTATCAATCCGTCCTATTCCCACACCATTAAAATCTTCATTTTTATAATGAACATACACACAAAGATTTTCAACATTACTAGGAGCCACAGTTAAAGTAGCGGGGTTACCCGGGCTCGGCACAGGAAAAGACTCTGCTTCAATAAAGCCCGTGTCCGCGTAATATATTATTACTTTGCCGTAAAACCAATTTTTCAATTCGTTTAATTCATTAGGATCAACGCGCCACTCAGGATTATCCGCGTCATCCCAAAAAAGAGCGCCGTTATATCCATTGTCAGCTAAAGTGTCCATTTTTTCTATAACATACGTGGGGTCTAATTCTCCGGCTATAACAGGTTTCCCATTAAGTGAAGATAGTTCCTCCAAATTCGCCGCGTTATGATCCAACCGTTCAAAATCAATAGGATGCCACTCTGCCATTGTATCGTAATAATGAAACTGATAAATATCAGGCTGGCGTATGGCGTCAACTTCTTCCTCTACCCAATTTTTCATCATATCGCCTTTATCAAAACTACCGACTGTAACTTTTGCGAGTCCCGCTTCAGTATGAATCATTTCAATAAAATCCCTTACAAATTCTTTCATGTCAGAAAGAGGCACAATATTTTCTCTCTCTTCGCATGCCATTTCAGGCTCATTCATAACATCCCACGCGTAAATAGAATCGTTATTGCCAAACGCCTTTATAAACGGCCGAAAAATTTCTACTAAACCGTTTCTTTTTGCCCCATCAGTAATTAAATCAGGATGCTCTCCTTCATAATAACTATTGATTCCATCGGCTATTCTGTAATCAAATAAGACAGGCATAAGTTTTATATTTAAATTTTTCGCGGTATCGAGTAATGTCTGCATATCTTCATAAACATTACTTGTAAATCCGACAGGACTACCGTAAGGAACAACCGTCCCATCCGCTAAAGTTAGTGTGGAACTAAACGTTATACCTGCTCTTAAATCGCAAAAAAGAAAAATACGAACAACGTTGTTTTCCCATTTTTTCATTTTGTCGTAAAGTTTTTGAGGATACACGGAATACCCCAAATATTGTCCGGCGGTGTCCGGCTGGACACCGGCGCCAAGGTCATGACCGTAATTACTCCAAGCGAGATTCCCTATACCTATAAATGGTTGTGTTTCATCCATTCTAATCCGCTCTTCAATTAGTGTTTCATCTATACTATAATTTTTAGTTTTATTCAAAGTGCCATCCGCGCCGTACTCAAAAATTTTGTAAGAACCATCGTCATTTATTTCTTTTTTAATACGACTTCCCTCATCATCAAAATATTCATAAGTTTTTTTTGTTTCAGTATCGTATTTGGTATGAATTCGGCCTGAAGAATAATACGTTAGCGTGTTAAGCGGCGTTAATTCAGGAAGATTAGACGAATACCAAACAAACGTATTAGGATTTATTGTTCCGCTAGCAGAAAACCCAACAAATTTATCCAAGTCTATTTCCTTTTGATTAGTCCATTTTTCGCCGTTAAAAGGATCATCAGCGTCAAAATTATAAACATATAATTTTGTAATAGTAGTCCCTGAAAATTCTTCTTTTATAACCACATTTCCAGTAAAGGCCTGCGTGCTGTACGTATTGGAAGATTTATTATAATACACCGCGTATGTCAGCGCTCCGCCTTGCGCCGGCGCGTACATCCACCATGTTCTCTCGCCTAAAATAGAATCTATTTTTTTAGTAACGCGCCACCCGTTTACTCCGGCTATTGATACATTCTGATAATCAAGCGCGATACCTAGATCCGCGCCGCTTAAATATTTGCGTTCTCCTATAGTATTACCCGAAACATTATAGAAATAACTCGACGCTGTTATAAACCCGCCTAAAATAGGGCTATCAGAAGAACTATAATCTATATCGCTATACTTATATTCCTTTATTCTTATATAAGTATCGCCGTCATATTCATATTTATAGCCCTTAACGCCGGAAGCATCGCTAACAGAGCGGACTTCCAAAAGCTCCCTGCCATGCCCTGTTCCCCACGTATCCGGCTCATTTAAATAATATTTATAAATATTGCCCCATGCGTCAGGAACACTCCATGTCTCACTTTTAACATAACCTGTGTCAGCGTAATAAGTAAAAACCGATTGATTTTCATTTGCAATGGTTCTCAATAAAATATTTCCCTGCGCGTCATACTCATAAGTAACAATAAGATTATTCACAACAGGATTACTAGGATCGCTGTAATCCGCAGACTCATAACATCTTTTAAATTTTATAGCAGTAGTACCTAGATAATATTCATAAACATAAACCCTCGCCCCATCGCTATCCGCGGTATAAAACATTTCAATACTTCTTACATAATCCGGCTCATTAAAAAAATACACATAAATACAGCCCCGTTCATCGGGAAGACTTCTTGTCTCACTCTGCATATAACCCGAATCCGCGTAATACGTAAAAATTGAAACATTCTCGCCCTCGGGTCTCCTCGCGATTAATCCTCCGCTAACGTCATACTCATAAGTAACGATAAGATTATTCATAACAGGATTAGAAGGATCGCTGTAATTACCTGACTCATAACATCTTTTAAATTTTACAGCAGTAGTCCCGTTATGATATTCATACGTATACGCCTTAGCGCTGTCACTATCTATGATAGAAAATATTTCCGCGCCTCTTACAAATCCTGACTGATTAAAAAAATACACATAAATACAGCCCCGTTCATCGGGAAGGCTTCTTGTCTCACTCTGCATATAACCCGAATCCGCGTAATACGTAAAAACCGAATGATTTTCACCCGAAGGTTCAAATGGAATAAGATTACCGTTAGTATCATATTCATAAGTAACAAGGAGATTACTGACACTGGGATTTGACAAATTACTATAATCGCCTGTAGCGTAACATCTTTTAAATTTTAGAGTATTAGTCCCTGAATAATATTCATAAGCATAAGCTATTGCTCCATCCGCGTCCGCGTTATCATGAATTTCAAAATCTTTTATATAACCTATTTTATCCAAGAAATGCGCGTACCTATAACCATAAGGATAATCTCCGGGAGTACGTGTTGATTCTAAATTGCCTGTATTCCCGTAATAAGTATGCGCGAAAGAACCATTGTCCTCATAAATTTTACGGCCGGACTGATCATACCCAATTGTATTAACCAGATAAGAGAATACCGTATTAGAAGGGTCAGCGTAATCAACATTATAATACCTGCGCTCAAATTTTACTGTATTTGTACCGGCATAATATTCATATTCCATACCATATTCATGACGCTGTAAACTACCGTCTATTTCCATCTTTACCCGTTTATCAATACGTCCCACCCCGGCGCTATTCCAATTTTCATCGATATAATGAATGTATGTGTACCACCCTGACGGATACGGGTAATCAAAAGTATACGATTCCGATTCAATCCGGCCGCTACCCGCGTAATATGTATAACTTGCCGTTGTCGCAAGAGCGGCATTTACAATTCCAAAAAATATTACAAACAAAAACACCATAATTAATATACTTTTTAAAAAAATTTTGATCTTCATAGCGCACCTCCTTACATCCCGAACATTTGTTATATTACATCAATTTTAAAAATCTCTTTCTCTCACTTAAAATTATATAATTTTCATAAAAATATATGGTGTTTTTGTTTGTAATATTTTTTGGAATTGTAAATGT
>JYNY01000626.1 GCA_000954095.1 Candidatus Omnitrophus magneticus
TAACATTTTTGGAGTGATTCCCTTTATTTTTTTAGACGTTTACCGGACAGGATTGATAGAACACCATAAAACTGTATCGGACTATTGCCATTTACTTGAATCTATACATGTATTACATATACTATCAGCGCTCAGCGAACATAAACTTTCTGGAGCGCCTAAAAAAAACCGCAAGCTATATTATACTGACCCTTTTATACACCATGCTATATCATGCTTATTAAAACAAAACTACTCATTCGACGAAATAAAAAAACAAATCAACCAGCCGCGGGAAGCATCAAGCTTTATAGAAACGATAGTAATAGACCATTGTAAAAGATATTGGAATTCTTTCTATATAAAAGGCATGAAAGGCGAAGTAGATATAGCGATAATTCAAGATAAAAAATTTTATCCTATTGAAATTAAATGGACTCAACAAATCCATCCCGAAGACTTTAAACAAATAAATACTTACAATAACGGCATTATTTTATCGCGAGAATACAAGAAAATATCAAGAGTAGTACCAATACCGCGCTTTCTCTTGCACATAAGCCTAGGCGGATTTATTCCACAAAACTAAATCCGAAAAATGTATTTCACCATAGAGAATAGTACTTCATCGCTAATACATAATCAGCATCCCGCCCATAACGGATAAATTATTTCCTATTTTATTTAATGACATAAATAGTTCCGCGTTATTATCTAAAAACTTTTTTGCAAGTTCTAAATTAAGCCCTATATCGTAGCCCCGTCTGTCAATCAAAGAAAGGCTTATACTACCGTTATTTTTAAACATCCGCTTTATACCGAATTCTATCCGTCTTATCTCTCCATTGATACTTACAACGTTAAAACTAATTTTTAGACTCTTATCAATTGTCCAAACTCCAGATATTTCAACAGTACGTAATAAACTTTTAAAACTTATTTTTTCAGTATAAGTAATACCTACTTCATAAGAAATTGTTTTACTGTTAATTGATAATTCATTAGATTTTAAACGAGCGCTAAAGCTGAAAAATGAAGTATCGCTTTTTTCTACCCTGTATATAATTTTTCCTGATTCTAACTCAATAATGCCGTTAAAAATAATTTTTTTATCTTCATCTTCTTTTGTTTTTAGATAACATTTTTTATATATGTAAATAAGTTCATTTTTTTTTCCTATCTTCCAAGCTCCTTGGAAAGTAAGAATATCCGTATCCGCATTGTTTTTAGAAACTTGAAATGTTATGCGATTATTTTTATCCGCCTGCCAAACCCCCGCGATTGTTAAAGTACTAGTTTCCGCGCCGTCCAGCGCGGTAGACTCTCTAAAACGGAAAGACAAACTATTAGCGTCTACGTTTTCAATTTCTCCGCTTAAAATAAGGGTTTTTCCTGACAAGACCCGTTCTTTTTCAGAAATTGTAAATTTCAAATCGCAGTCTTCCGTAAGTTCCCATTTTCCATTTAAAGTGATATCTATTAATCCGCTAGTTCCTTCCATTAAATACGATGGCGCGTCTTCTATAACTAAACAATTTTTTTCATCAACTTTTAGTTTCATTTTCCACCCACTTTTTAAAAGGCCCGTAAGAACCGCCAACCGGCAACTCTATGATGCAAGGGCACTCATAAGTATGAAAATTTTTTATTTCTTTTTCAATCTTCTTAAATAAACTCTTCCTTGTTTTTATAAAAATGACTAATTCATTATCTTCCTGAATTTTTCCGTTATAACGATAAACTGAAGTAACTCCGCCATAAATATTCACACACGCTGACAATTTTTTAGAGACTAATTCCCGCGCGATTTTTAACCCCAAATTTTTATTTGGAACAGTTACATAAATGACACACAATTTTTCTTTCATGTTGGATCCTTTATTTATTAAAAATATATTTGTCATTATTCTATTACAATAAATCTCAGCTTTTCCGCGAGAAAGAATATATCGCTATAGCTGACGCGGAAACAACATTGAGTGATTCACACTTTTTATTTATCGGAATATAAAAAATTGTGTCCGCCATATTGCGTAACTCCTCTGAAACGCCCTCGCCTTCACTGCCAAAAACCAAAATAAAAGGATTTTCACTAATATCAACTTCAGCGATATCCACTCCCTTAGAATGATCTAAGGCGCTGACAAGTATTTTGTATCCTTCTTTTTTTAAGACGGCGATATCACCATACACAGCTTGAAATATAGGAATATCAAGAACTGTTCCCGTTGTAGCGCGGACTGTTTTAGGGTTATAAGGATCAGCTGAATCCCCTGTCAAAATTATTCCGGACACATTAAAAGCAGAACAATCTCTAATAATTGTTCCTAAGTTCCCGGGATTTTGGAGAGAATCGCATAAGACAAGAAAAGGATTATTTTTTTTATTAATAGCGGAGACTTTAATAATATTTTTTTTTATAACCGATAAAACACCTTCAGGGTTTTCCAAATTTGAAATTTTTTCATATTGCGCCCGGGATATAAACTGAAAAGACATTTTCTTTTTTTCTAAAATATCTATTAGATTCTTCCCTTTATCAGACGCTTCTATGGTTTCAGCTAAAAATACAGATTCAACAGGAATATTTTTATTTATAATATCGCGGAGAATCTTTACGCCTTCCGCGATAAAAAGCCCTGATCTATCCCGTTCTTTTTTTTTCCGGTATAACTCTCTAAGATCTAAAATTTTATTTTTGCTTATGTTTGCCATGTTTATCTGTCGAATTTACTTATGTTTTCCCACCATAACGTGGTATCTGTGTTTGATAATTTTTCACAAAGCGCGCGGGCTGATTTTGTTTTTAAATTATCCGGCCCTTTACGAAAAAACTTTTTCGCGACTGGAAAACCAGAGTCAGAATACTCTTTCGCCTGAAATAAACATTCTAAAATATCCGCGTCCCGCGCGATAATAGACTCAATAGTCGCTTGCGCGTCATACTCTTCTTTAAAATCCAATAATTCTTTTTTTATATTTTCACCTAAAGACGCGACCTGATCAATATAAGCATTTTTTTCAGCTTCTCTTAAATTTAAATATCTATTAGCCACTTTATGCTGATCGTTTATTCTGGCTTCAGGCATATCAGCCATAAGACACATCATAAGAACTTTATATTTATCCGCGTTTTCGAGAGAAGCCAAAAAATATCCTAAAAGAGCTGTCCTAAAACTATGGTCAGCAACAGTTTCAGGATTAGACACGCCTGTCATCCACCATCCGCTTCTTTTAACCCGTTTTAAAATACCAGCTTCAAAAATAAAATTTAAAATTGATGCGTTGTCCATTATATGATTCCGCCTTTATTTCTTGTTATAGCGTGAAATAAAAAAAATTTCACATTAATCAAAATCCGAATTATATCTTCTTTCCCATTTGCTCTTTGTAATACAGATGGCATTTCTCACAAATACCGTCATCCGTTGCCCATTTCGGATGCTTTTTTTTTATCTCATCGACAATATGCTCTTCCGTGTGAGAAACAATAACAAGAATATCTCTCGGCAGTTTCTTATTGCAAACCGAACATACAAAATCCATTTATTTCCCCTTTTATCGTCGAATATTTTAACATTCTTCATTTATGTCAAACACAATTTTTGGGTGTATTTTTTGATGTAATCATTTTTCTTCTTATTTCGTAACAGAATAACGCTGTCGCGACCGCGACATTGTAAGACAAAGAAGCGCCGTCCATTGGTATAAAAAAAAATTCATCAATGTGTTTCATAACACCGGGACGAATTCCAGTTCCTTCCGCGCCAAAAACTATGGCTAAAGGAAATTTCAGCTCCGCGCTTATTATATTTTTAGCTCCTTCTGCCATTGCCGCGCCAAATACCCAAAAACCCCGCTCTTTAGCGATTGTTATTGCTTTAGCTAAATTTCCTGTTTTAGCGACAGGCACATAATTCTCTCCGCCTGAACTAACCCTTAAAACTGTTTCCGTAATATGCGCGGAATTATATTCTGAAAGGACAATAGAAAAACCTGACATACAGGCGAGTGTTCTAATAATCCCGCCTAAATTCTGAGGATCAGTCACACTGTCTAAAAAAATAGGAATACGTTTTCTGTCATTCAAAATTTCATCATACGGGATATATTTGAAGTCGTCAACTACCGCCGCCACACCTTGCGCGTTAACATTTTTCACCAATTTTAGAAACTCCACGCTTTCAAGCGACTCAAAATAAAAATTCTGTTTTTTTATTTCTCGGACTATTTCGGATAAGTCTTTTTTTTTCTCAATATAAATTTTTTTTATTGATACTGGATTAACGCGAAGCCTCTCTAAAACCGGATTTTTACCGTATAAAAACATATCTGGGTTACCTCGTATGAGACTTAGCGCTAAATAAAAAATTAATTTTTTATTTAGCGCTAAAATTTTTATATAGCCCGTTCAATCTTACGAACGCGAGAACACGGCCTTTCAGAGCCTTAAAAACTTCTTCTTTTCCTACACCGGGTTAAAAGATGAACTTGTTAATTTTGAAACTCCATCTCAGCCCGCGCCGCGAAAAAACCATATCCTAAAACAAATAACGCTACAAATAAAAAAACTTTTTTCATAAATTTTAGAATCGTTAATTATAAAGCGGATAAAAGTATAACTCCTATCAAAATAGGAATTGTTCCGATAAGATTTTTAACAGTTTTTGTAGTGTCAAACACTTCATCATTTATTATACAAATCACTTTTTTTTGTAGAATCATCGCTATCCCTATTATAAAAAATAACAACCCAACAACAAAAACTATCCAAGGAATTCTGCTTTGAAATGAAACAACAATTAAAATCATACCAATTAAAATTCTTAAAGCCGATAAAATATAAAAGTTATTTCCTTCTTTGCAATAGTCGATAAATGCCCTTAATTTTTCCGGCCTTAATATAACAATACATCCTAAAACAATAAACTTAATCCCTATCAATTTTGCTATAAGTATTAACATAAAAATTATCATCCTCCTTGTTTATATTCTAAAAAAATAAGCCTTACATAAAGGCTCTACAAATTATCTATTCATCAACCCTTTAATTAAATCCACTACTTTTTCCGTATCGCTTTTTTGCGCTGTACTGTTTGACGCGGAGTCATTCCCTATAGCGGCATTATTCGCTTCATTCTCTTTGGAAAACAATCCCGCCAATTTATCAATCGCCGCTGATTGTATAGCTTTTTGAACAACAGGCCCGATAAAAAACCTAGGCTCTTTTATAGTCCCTTTTACTTTAAAATCAAAAGTGATTTCGCCCGGGGCCGTCGCTAAATATTTTGTAATATCATTAACAGGAATATTCCAAAATCCAGCGCTTTGGTCATTATCTTTTTGTTTTATGTCAAAATTTTTTAAAATTATTGTATTCATAGAACCGATATTACCCCTGTCAAAATCGCATATTACTTCTCCGGAAACAAGGCCTTTCCCGATATAAAAAGGAAAAAATTTTTCATAATAAGGATTAAAAAGTACTATATTGACATTATCAAAATTTAACCTATTCGACATAGTCAGTTCTTTTATTTCCGGTTCAAATGAAATATCCCAGCTTATTATCTGGGACATATCCTCATTAACATTGCCGCTTCCTACACTGGCGAAATATACTAAAGAGGTATAATCTTTATTTAACCTTAAAGTAAATTTAGATTTTATATTGTCAAATGTTAACTTGTAAACCGTATTACGAATAGCATTATCAGTAAAAATTATTTTCGCGTTTGTAAGGTTAATAATCTCCGTCAGTTTTAAAAATTTTGAGACGTCGACTTTTTTATCAGAATCTACGATAGACGCCCCTTGTTTATTCGTATCCACTGATGTTGCCACCCCAGATGACGGCGCATTTTCACGCAAAAATTCTTCCATCTCATTTAAATTTAATCTCCCATCTTTTAACCTCTCTATATTGATTAAAACTCCGCTAGCGGACAAATCAGTCACTTCTATACCATTTAAAATATTCCCGCCAAACGCTTTATAACCACAGTTTATAAGCTCAATTTCAGCAAGATTACTGGTCCTGAACCCTTTAGGATTTTTTATATTAAGCCCATTTATTTTCATAGAACCGTGTTTTAAATCAAAAATAATACGATCAATTGAAACATACGGTGGAAGATTTTTTCTAACAATACTCTCCGCTGAATATTGAAAAATCTCATGCCTGTATAGATAAACACCACAGGCTAAACAAACAAAAATTAATAAAATTATAAATAAAAATTTTTTCATGCCACGATCTCCTTTCTATATATGTTATCCCCAAACACCGGGTATTTGAGCTGAACAATGATAACAACTGCTATCCTTACTAATAAAAAATTTTATACCATCTGTTTGACGGCTGACAACTATTTTACCGCACTTTGGGCAAAGACTATTATTTTCTTTTCCGATATTCCCTAAATACACATATTTTAATTTTCTTTTTCCTATTTTCTCCGCGTTATTCATGCTGATGAGCGGTGTATTTTCATAATCCGTGAATTGATAATCAGGATGAAACCTAGTTATATGCCATGGGATTTCATCGCTTACATACGCGATAAAATCTGTTATTTTTTCAACCTCTTCGGTTGAATCGTTTTTACCCGGTATCAAAAGAGTAGTAACTTCAACCCATACACCATTTTTTTTAAATCTTTTAATTGAATCCAAAACAGGTTTAAGAGATGCTTTGCAAATTTTATTATAAGAATCTTCTGTGAAAAATTTTAAATCAATATTTATAGCCGAAAGGTATGGCGCTATCATATCAATAGCCCTTTCTGACATATAACCATTTGAAACAAAAATATTATAAAGCCCTTTCCCCTTGGCTATTTTAGCAATATCGTAAGCGTATTCAAAAAAAACAGTCGGTTCGGTATAAGTATAAGATATACTTTTACACCCTGTCCTTAAGGCCTCGGAAACTATTTTTTCAGGTTCTATATACGGCTCTTCAATAAACGATTTTTCTTTATCATTGTAACGGGATTGAGATATTGTCCAATTCTGACAGAATCCGCATTTAAAATTGCATCCTCTAATAGCTATAGAATAAGAATAACTTCCGGGCAAAAAATGATACAAAGGTTTTTTCTCAATAGGATCTATATTCGCCGCGATAATATTGCCGTAAGAAAATGTAAAAAGTTCTCCCGATATATTCTGCCGCACCCCGCAAATGCCGAAAGATTTATCAGGGATACTACAAAAATGCGCGCAAAGCCCGCATTTTACAGTGTTTCCGCTCGAAAAATCTTTACTCCAAAGAACGGCTTTGTGTTTCATATATCCGTCACAATAACTGCATGTCTTATTATAAATAAAAAAACTATTTTCCCAATGCTTCCAATTTTATATATAGTCTCGCGAGCCTGTTTGTAAAAATGTATTCCCCTTTATTTTCACCAGCTTTAAATAGTCCTAATTTTTTCATCCGCTGTAAAAAATTATGAAATTTCTTTTTTTCTGAAGTTGAAAGGCCTTTTTCAATAATATTTTTTGAAAACTCCAAATCAAAATTTTCTTTTGATAATTTTTTAAGTATAGAACGGTAATCATCGCTACGCAAAGCCTTATACACTTGTTGAGCGACAAATTTTTTCCCTACATCTTCTGCCGCAAAACGAATGCCGCGACGCGCGTCATGTTTATCTATAACTCCATCTTTATCCATCCAAAAAATATTATCTCCAATAATATGCATCAATTTCGGGAATCCGCTAGAATAAAAAATCAATTCTTCCATAGCTGTAGGCAAAACACGAATCCCGGCAGACTCAAATGATTTTGAAAAAAAATCTTTCATTTCACTTTCATCCATTTGTTTAATTTCCACAACATCAAATATACGTTCAACAGGCGCGTGATGTTCTATCATTTCTCTACGCCGTTCTTCAATACCGCAAAGCATAAGCATTAATGGCAGAGGCCTCGCACTTACAGCGTTTTCATCAACAAGTGATTTAATAAAATGAGAAAATTGTTTATTTTTGGTTATTCCGTTAAGTTCATCAAAAATCAACATAATCCCTTTAACCCCATCATCTTTAAATTTATCAAATATTCCGCTCAGAAAAGGTAAAAAACCATGAGAAAGATTAGGCCCGTCTGCCTTTAACGCTTCAAAATTTATATTAACGCCAAATAAGGTTTGTTGCCCTATATATCTGGCAAAAAAATCTTTTATTTTTTCCCATTTTGTATCTTGATACCGCTGTTGCTTTAACACCGCCTCTACTGTTTTAATAGCAACATCTTCTAATGTTTCGGCACCGCCTAAAAAAATATGAATTCCCAGTATGCCGCACTTTTCTTCAGCAAAACACCTCAAAAAACCGGCTAAAGAACTTTTCCCGATCCCATATTCTCCTGAAAGAAATACTGATTGCATTTTACCTAACGCAACCTGCTCAATTGCCCGTGTTATTCTTTTTATTTCAGGCAAGCGCCCAACAAAAAAATCTACTGGTACCGGTTGCCCCGGATAAAATGGAGTTTTAGATTTCTCCATACCATACCTCCTAAAATATTTTCGCTATTCTTACGAGTAATTATACCAATATTTTTTTACTGTGTCGTCGCTATATTAACCTGTTTTATCCCTCTTTGCCTGCATATATCCCATATATCAATAATTTTTCCAAGTGGCGCGTTTTTGTCCGCCTTGATAAGCAATGATGAGTTTTTTCCGGTTAAAGACGTAATAATAGAAATTAATTCTTCACTAGTCACAGGCCGTTCGTTTATATAAACATGCTCATCATCTGTAACAACAATTACCACTATATCCCTGTTTAATACTTCGCTTGTAACCGCTTTAGGCAGATTTACCCGTATCCCGGGCTGAAAAACAAAACTTGATGTAAGCATAAAAAATATTAAAAGCAGAAACACAATATCTATAAGCGGAACCATATCAAGATTGCCTTTTTCTAAAAATATTTTTCTTTTAAACTTCATCCTCGTCGTCCCGCCTTGTTTCAAGAACATTTATTAAATCTGTAGCGCTTTTTTCCATTTCAAGAACAAAACCATCAATCTTACTTATTAAAAAATTATAAGCCACATACGCGGGAATCGCTACAACAAGCCCTGCCACTGTTGTTATTAACGCCTCCCATATCCCTCCAGCCAAGTCTCCCGGATTAACGGGACTAAACGCGGTAGCTTTGTTTTCAATCACTTGAAATGCTTTTACCATACCTGTTACCGTCCCTAAAAGTCCTAAAAGAGGAGAAATATGAGCTATTGTCGCTAAAATTCCCATATTCTTTTCAAGGCGCGGAACTTCATGAATTCCTGCGTCTTCTATCGCCTGTTTAATATCCACGCGAGGCCTGTCATGCTTTAAAATACCAGCTTTAACTATTGACGCTATTGGCCCGGATGTGGCATTACACATATCAATCGCATCTATTATTTTATTTCGTTTTACCTTTTCGATAATCTCAGTCATGAATTCTTTTGTATTAATTTCCGCGCGTTTTAAATGCCATAATTTTTCTAGAACAACAGCAAGGCCTATAATTGACGCTAGTATGATTAAAATCATAAGCGGCCCGCCCTTTATGATAATTTCCCACATATTTTTTACCTCCAATGATTAATTCGCCATTTAGAGCGACTAATAATTCCGCGTTACTCTAAAAAATTTTAAAATTTATTTATCGGCCGGCGCCTGAGTACTACGCCATTTCATTTTTTCTTTAGCGTAATCAGCCTCAAAGCCTTTTTCTTGAGCGAGTTTCTCATATATTCCAAAAGCCTTATTTATATCTCCCCTATTTTCAAAAATTCGCGCGCATTTATACTGCGCCCGCTTATCCCAAAAATCACCCGCGGGATATTTATATCCTACATTTAAATATTCCTCAACCGCTTTATCTTCCATTTTAAGTTTTTCAAAACATTCCGCGATGTCAAACTGTATCTGCGCGTTACCGGCAATATTCTCATTAGTCAAAGCTATTTTAAAATATTCAACGGCTAAATCATATTTTTCCTGTTCTTTATAAATAATCGCTAGACGATTATTCGCTATTTTAGTGACAGGACTCAATGGATATTTTTCTATCAATTTTTTGTAATATTCTATTGCTGATTCATTTTGAGATTCTTTTTTAAATATATCTCCTATGGATAAAATAGACTGCGGAGCCCATAACGAATCCGCGTATTTTTCTATAACAGAATTAAACTGATTTCTACTTTTTTCAATATCTCCCATATCGTAATATACCCAGCCCAGCCAATACGCTCCTTCCGCGGAAAAATCGCTTACAGCTTTACTAGAACTAATTTCTTCAAAATAAATACGCGCTTTTTCAAAATCGCCTTTTGAATAATAATATTCTCCAAACCATAATTTAATGCCCGGCGCTAAAGAACTTTCTTTATTTACAGAAGACACTAGACCTTCAAAAATACTTAACGCTTCTTTTTCCATACCTAAACGAAAATACGCCCACCCTAAATAATACAACGCGTTTTCCTTGAGAGCGCTAGAGCGCGCGGAATCATTCACCTTTTTATAAACTATTACCGCTTCTTTATATTTTTCAGAATTATATAAACAATTCCCTTTTTGTAAAAGCGCTGAATCTATCAAAGAACTAAAAAAATATTCATTTAAAATACGGTCAAATTGTTCTACAGCGCTTGAAAAATCACCCTTTTCACTATATAAAACGCCTAACTGATAAAGAGCCTCATCTTCTAAATTACTTTTTGGAAAATTCACAAGCAGGGCTCTAAACGCGAGTATAGAAGCGTCAAAACGCGACATCTTTTTTAAATTTATCGCCACCTGATACTGCGCGTAAGATGCTAATAAATTATCAGAATATTCTGATAGAACTTTATCATACGATTTTATAGCTTTTTCATATTCGCCCCTATACATGAGAATATCTCCGCGCGCGCACAAAGAATTCACAAGCATAGTCTCATCTTTCGCAAAATCAATAACATTATCGAATTGTTTTAATGCGGATTCTTCGTCTTTCACTTTTAGATATGACCACGCTAAATTATAACGTAAATTATCAGAATATTGACCGTTTGGAAAAAGAGACAGCGCCTTATCGGCAACTTCTATTGTTTCTTCCGGCCGGCCTTTACCATATAAAAATTCCGCTAAAGCGTTATACGCGTCTTCCGTATATTTACCAGAAGGCAATTCATTTATAACTCTTTTATAAGACAAAATAACATTCTCAGTATCGCCTTTTAATTCAAAGACTTCCGATTGTTTCAAAAAAACCGCGGCTTTTAATTCTATAGGCAAAGATCCTTCTTTCAAAAGTTGATTCAAACATGAAAGACCTGAATCATAATCTTTAAGAGATATATAAGCCTCTGCTATTTTGTATTCCGCGTCTTGTTCCCATGGATTATCTCCGACCGCTTGAATTGATTTAGAAAGATTCGCTATCGCTTCGTTAAATTTATTATTTCTATATAAAGAATTTCCCAACAAATAATATGCCTCAAAAATTTTTTCATTTAAAGGATAATCTTTTATAAAACCGATTAACTCTTTTTCTGACAAATCATATTTTCCCGCGCGGTATAAAATTTCAGCGGCTTTATATCGAGCGTTAACAGCGAGTTCACTTTCAGGAAAAAGTTTTGCGGTTTCTCTAAAAACATCAACCGCGCTTTCAAGTTCTCCTAGCTTTTCATAACACCACGCCTTTGAATAACGCGCGTAGGAATTGTAACGGCTTACAGGATATTTATCTATAAGAGATTGATACGAGGATATCGCGGCTTTATAATCGCCCTCTTTAAAATAAACTTCACCAGTCCAATAAATGGCATCATCCGCGTAATCTTTATTAACATATTCTCTATCTAACACTATATTAAATTGCTGAAGAGCCTTTGCGTACATTGTTTTTCCATAATACACCCTTCCTAAAAGCATATGAATTTCCGCGTCAGCGCCTTCAGGCAATGCCTTCACTAAAAGAACATTTAATTTTTCTTCAGCAATATCATAAAACCCATCATTGATGGCCTTTTTAGCGAATTCAATATTGAAATTTATATCTTCTTCTGGAAATGAAAAAGTAGCTGGATAAAGAAAGAAAATAAAAATAAATAAAATTGAAAAATATTTTAATGTTTTTTTTAATACCATAAATTTTACCTTTTGCCGAAGGCCTATTGCGAATTACAAACTTTAACGTTACTTGTCATGGCGGGATATATTTTAAAAAGATTATAAAATATCTTTAAGATATTGACCTGTGTAAGATTTTTTTACTGCCGCAATTTCTTCAGGTGTGCCGCTTGCAACAAGCTCTCCGCCTTTTTCTCCGCCCTCCGGGCCTAAATCAATAATATAATCAGCGCATTTTATAACATCCAAATTATGTTCTATAACAAGAATAGTATTACCGTTTGAAACAAGCCTCTGCAAAACATCCAAGAGTTTATGGATATCAGCGAAGTGTAGCCCTGTTGTCGGTTCGTCCAATATATAAATTGTTTTACCTGTCGCGGTACGGGATAATTCAGTAGCAAGTTTAACGCGCTGGGCTTCACCGCCTGAAATTGTAGTTGCCTGCTGTCCGAGTCGTATGTACCCTAACCCTACATCTAACAATACGCGCAGTTTACTTTTAATAGGCGGAATATTTTCAAAAATTTTCCACGCTTCTTCAACGCTCAATCCTAAGATATCTGAGATATTAAGCCCTTTATACTTCACTTCAAGCGTCTGATCATTAAAACGTTTACCGTTACAAACTTCACACTCAACATAAACATCCGGCAAAAAATGCATTTCAATTTTTTTCATTCCATCTCCGGAACAGGACTCGCAACGACCGCCTTTCACATTAAAACTAAACCGTCCCGGATTGTATCCTCTCATTCTAGATTCAGGAAGAGAGCTGAATAATTCACGTATATGGCTGAACATCCCTGTATATGTCGCGGGATTTGAACGAGGCGTCCGGCCTATCGGAGACTGATCTATAACAATAACTTTATCAAGATTCTCAAGCCCTTTCACGTTCTTATGCCTGCCGGGATTTGTTTTAACGGCGTATAAATGTTTTGCCAAAACATTATAAAGGATGTCATGAATAAGAGTGCTTTTACCTGAGCCTGAAACACCGGTGACACAAGTAAAAACCCCCAGAGGAATCTTAACATTAATATTTTTTAAATTATGCTCACTCGCACCGTTTATTTCCAAAAATTTATCTTTAACAGGCGCACGTCTTTTTTCAGGAGCTAATATTTTCAAATCACCACGAAGATATTTCCCGGTCAGAGATTCTTTTGCTTTTAAAATATCATTAACTGTCCCTTCAGCAACTACTTCTCCGCCATGTTCTCCCGCGCCCGGTCCCAAATCAATAATATAATCCGCTTTACGCATAGTGGCTTCATCATGCTCAACAACAATAAGCGTATTCCCCAAGTCCCTTAACGCGGTCAAAGTGTCCAAAAGTTTATCATTATCTTTTTGATGAAGCCCTATACTGGGTTCATCTAAAACATATAAAACACCTACAAGCCCAGCTCCAATTTGAGTGGCAAGCCTTATACGTTGATCTTCCCCGCCGGAAAGCGTGTTACTTTTACGATCTAATGCTAAATAGTCAAGCCCGACATTTTTTAAAAAATTAAGACGCGAATTGATTTCCTTCACACTCTCTTCCGCTATTTTTTTATCCGAAACACTCAACTTTAAATTAGCAAAAAAAATAATCGCGTCACGGATTGAAAGAGCGCATACATCCGATATATTACGGTTTTCTATATAAACACTTAAAGATTCAGGTTTTAATCTATTCCCAGAACACGCGGGACACGGCGTCATTGACATATATTCACTTATCATCTCTTTTACATATTCACTTTCTGTTTCTCTAAACCTTCGTTCAAGATTAGGAATAACGCCTTCAAACCCGCTTTCCTCGTCACCATAAAAAATAATTTTTTTATATTTTTCGGAAAGTTTTGAAAACGGCCCGCGAAAATCAAATTTATAATAACGCGCTAAAGCCCGTATCTCGCGCCGGTAATAAAATATAATACCTGTCCCGCCTTTACGCCATGGCACAACCGCTCTAATAATAGATTCTGACGTATCCGGCACAATAAGAGACGGATCTATTTCCTGTTTATTTCCTAACCCGTTACATTCGCTACAAGCACCGTATGGACTGTTAAATGAAAAATTTCTCGGCAATAATTTTTGAAAACTTATTCCGCAAGCGGCACAAGCATTTTTCTCACTATACAAAATATCATTTTTAATATCAAAAATTTCAACCTTATCATCATAAGGCGCGGTAATAATAACTCCGTCTCCCATTTTCAACGCGGATTCCACAGAATCAGAAATACGTTGACGCGCGTCGTCTTTTATCACGAGCCTGTCAACAACAGCCTCAATAGTATGTTTTATCTTTTTATTCAATTCAGGAATTCTGTCTCCGATATCAACAATCTTACCATCAAGCCTTACACGGATAATCCCATTTTTCCTAATATCTTTTAATATTTCAACATGTTCGCCCTTTCTGCCTCTAATAATGGGCGCTAAAATAACTATTTTTTCACCCTTCGATACGGATAAAATCCTGTCAACAATCTCCTGCGAACTCTGGCTTGAAATTTCCTTACCGCAAGAAGGACATTTTTGTTTACCGATATTCGCGAATAGAACTCTAAGATAATCATAAATTTCAGTCTGCGTACCTACTGTTGAACGGGGATTCTTCGAACTTGTCCGTTGTTCGATACTGATAGACGGCGACAATCCTTCTATATGATCCACATGGGGTTTCTGTAATTGTTCAATAAACTGACGCGCATACGCGGAAAGAGATTCAACATACCTTCTCTGGCCTTCAGCATAAATTGTGTCAAAAGCTAAAGAAGATTTACCCGAACCTGAAAGACCGGTAACAACACACAAACTATAACGCGGAATTTTTACTGAAATATTTTTCAGGTTATGTTCGCGTGCGCCTTTTATATGGATAAAATCATTATTCATAGCGCGCATATTTTAACATACAGATACTTTTACCGCAATCAGAAGACTTTAAAATTTACTTTAACTGTATTTTTGGTATAATGTAATTCAATTTCATTTTGCAATATTTTTTTATTATAAAAATAAAAGAAGGAGGTATTTATGAAAAAAATATTATTTTATTTAATGGCAGGTGCTATATTATTATCTGCAAGCTATAGCTTAGCGGATAACGTGGCAGAGATGAAAGATTTAAGCACCCAGTTATCTACTGGCGGTGTAAAAGAACAAGATATCAATTCACTGCAAGGCTCAATGAAAAACATGTTACAAAAAGGCGCCAATAAAGAAGATGTCAAAAACGTAATTTTACAATTAGTCAAACTTGGCATACAAGGAAAAGAATTAACTACTTCCGTACAAGAAACCGACAAACTTCTTAATGAAGGAAAAGATATCAAGACTGCCAGCAGTATTGTTTCACAAGCTGTAGCGGCCGCTCATGCTAAAGGTTTAAAAGGACAGGCATTATCTAAAGAAATACACAAAGCTATTGCCCTAAAAAAAGCTCAACACGCTAAAGAAAAAGCGGAAAAAGTAACAGCTAAAGCCAAAGAAAAGGCAAAAGAAAAAGAAACAAAAAAATAAAAATATCACTACAAAATAAAAAGCCATGTGTCAAAAATGACTCAGGGCTTTTTATTTTTTATCTAAAATTTTATCTTATAAACCGAAAAACTGCGTTTCGCCATAGCGAATAATGCCAACCTGTGCGACTAAAAGGTTTAAAAAAAATCTTGACGCACCTCATCAAATGGTGCGACTACGATTTTTTTTAAACCTTTTATCTCGAACGTCTTAATTCTTCATCTATGTCCAAACGCAGTTTTTCGGATAAATTAATAAATACAGCCACAAATCTTATTCCGCGTCAAAATATTGGAATAAAAAACCAACTAATAATAATCCCCATGCCGCATTATCGAGCCATAACGGCACATCCGGCACAAAAAAATCTCTAACAAAAAATGGAAACCTCATATATTTTACGCTTAAAATCACAATACCCGCGATACAAAATAATAATCCCAATTTTTTGAAACTATAAGGAAAAATCCGCTTCAATACCCCATCCGTAAATTTTCTTAATGTTTTAGCCATAAAAACCGCCTTCAAAATTAAAATTTAAATGCCATTTAAAAAACATTTTATCAAATTCAAAAAAAAATCTGAAAGAATTTGTTGAAAACACGTGTCTATTATTTATGTAATGAAAATTATTCGGCACATTTTCACCTAAAATAAAAAATTATGTCAGGGGGGCAAAGGAGATAAGAAAAAATGGAAAAACAAAAATTGATAATCAAAGTTGACCGAATGTATTTACTAAATGGCGAGGGCGCTACCAAAGCCTTTTGCGATATTGTAATCCAAGATATCTTTTTAGTAAAGGGGCTACGAATCGTAGATGGAAAAGAAGGAATTTTCGTCGGCATGCCTCGAACTCAAGCCAAAGACGGCAAATGGTATGACATTTTTTCGGTTCTAGAACAAGAAAACCGAAAGGCATTACAAAATATAATTTTAAATCATTATAAAAATAATGCTAAAGAACCTGTGTGCAATTCATGAATAAAACGGCTATTGGGTAATGCCATAGTAAAAAAAAATATATTTCAGCATTTTTTGCCGATAAAATATCGGCTGATATATTCTATATTAAAAATACCATATATAGGCACTTTTTTTGAAAAGAACACTCTATTTTTCACAGACTATTCTTCTAATGAAAATCTTACTAATTTTCAAATAGGCCGCGCCGGAGAAAAAATAGCGTGCCGATTTTTATTGGCAAAAAACTATCAAATAATAGAAAAAAATTTTATCACGCCGTTTGGAGAAATTGATATAATCGCGCGTGATGGCAATTATATTGTATTTATTGAAATTAAAACAAGAAGCACAGAATATTTTGGATGCCCTTTGTCAGGGATTACGGAATATAAACAAAAAAATATTTTAAGAAATGCGGCATATTACATAAAAAGTAAATCTTCAGGTGAAAAAAATTTTAGAATAGACGCGATAGGGATAACACTTGATCAACAAATGAATCCTATAATGATTAAGCATGTTGAAAATATCATTGCGGAATAACACATGAATCTTATAATTTTCGGACATAGAAAAAAGGACTAAAACTATGTTAGCAAAAGTACATTCAGGCTGTGTAATAGGAATAGACGCGTATCCAATAGATGTTGAAGTTGATATAACAAACGGACTTCCTTCATTTAACGTAATAGGTCTGCCTGATGTTTCTATAAGAGAAAGCAGAGGAAGAATAAAACCCGCTATAAAAAATTCAGGATTATTTTTTCCAGCGCAGAAAATAACAGTTAACTTATCTCCGGCAGACATAAAAAAAGAAGGCGCCGGTTTTGACCTTCCTATCGCAATAGGCATCCTTACAGCTTTAGGTGTTATACGGCAAGAAGATATTGACGGCATACTCTTTTGCGGAGAATTATCTTTAACGGGAAAGCTAAAAGCTGTTCGAGGCGCTTTGCCGGTGGCTATATCATTAAGCCATAAATATCACACATTTATTGTGCCGGAAGAAAACTCCATAGAAACTGCTAATGTAAAAAACGTCACTGTTTACGGCGCGGAATGCTTAAGAGATGTAGTTGACCATTTAAAAAATATCAAAAAATTCATACCTGTAGAAGACTCCAAAACTTACCCGCCGTCAGCCGCTGATAACACCATAGATTTTAAAGATGTAAAAGGACAGGAACGTATAAAAAGAGCGTTAGAAGTCGCGGCAAGCGGTTCTCATAATGTCCTCTTAATAGGCCCGCCCGGTTCAGGAAAAAGCATGCTTGTAAAAAGATTTCCAACAATATTGCCGCGAATGACAGACAATGAATCTTTAGAAGCCACAAAAATTTATAGTATCTCCGGAGAATTAAAAAATGGCTACATATTAAGAGAACGGCCGTTCAGGTCTCCACATCACACAATATCCTACGCGGCAATGGCAGGCGGCGGTTCAAGTCCCATGCCCGGAGAAATAAGCCTTGCCCACAACGGTGTATTATTTTTAGATGAATTCCCTGAATTTAGACGTGATGTTTTAGAAACACTAAGGCAACCTCTGGAATCAGGCGAAATAATAATCTCGCGGGCTGAACGCGCGGTAA
The DNA here is from genome assembly GCA_000954095.1 of Candidatus Omnitrophus magneticus. Classification (GTDB taxonomy): domain Bacteria; phylum Omnitrophota; class Gorgyraeia; order Tantalellales; family Tantalellaceae; genus Omnitrophus_A; species Omnitrophus_A magneticus. Next base: position 18,196 of record JYNY01000626.1, read on the forward strand.
GATATCCTTCTAAATTCATACTAATAGCCGCAATGAATCCTTGTCCATGCGGCTATTTTACTGATAAAAAAAAGGCATGCCAATGTTCTTCAAATCAAATCCACAAATATCTTTCTAAAATATCCGGTCCCCTGTTAGACAGAATAGACATACATATAGAAGTCCCCCGGCTTAACTATGAAACGCTTTCACAAAAAAAAACAGGAGAAACGTCTATAGAAATAAAAAATCGTGTTGAAAAAACTATCGCTATCCAGCAAAAAAGAGTTGATGAAAAAATAGCGCGAGCTAATTACAACGGATATTTGACATCACAGGATATAGAAATATTCTGCGTGCTTTCAAATGAATCTAAAAATCTTTTAAAATCAGCCATCGTGGAACTTGGCATGAGCGCACGGGCTTATGATAAAATAATGAAAATATCGCGCACTATCGCTGATATGGATAACTCTGAAATAATAGAAGCGCATCATTTAGGAGAAGCAATAAGTTACCGATGTTTAGATAAAAACATATGGCCGTAATTAAAAATTTTACACATTTTTTACAATTTATACCAAAAAACTAAAGTTCCCCCTTAAAGAAAGAAGACTAAGATGTTTGAAATAAAAGGCTTAAAACGCGCACAATTTGATGAGGTGCGTCAATATTTTTAAACCTTTTTTATACGCAAAGATGGGCATTATTCGCTATGACAAAATTAGGTATGAATGATGGCGCTGTCACAAAATAAAAAAAATTTTTGCCGCACATGTTGATTAGCGGGCGACAAAAACCTTCATTTTGCGACAGTGCCATGAATGATAAGTTTTCTCTAAAATTTTTATTTTACAAAAATTTTAGTAAGATCATCGGTCGGCAAATTGTTTTCCGTTATTTTATTTTGTTCATCCAAAATTTCACTCTTCATAAGAAAAAAAGAATCCATTTCAGACGACACTACCGTATTTAAATCACCTGACGGGATAGCGCCGTAAAGCCTAGCATCATTCCCACTAATCGTATCAACAATTGAACTGCCCGCGGCATTAGATTCATGCCACTTACCTATAAGCCCCTGACTCGTTTCATTAATTCCGGAATATACAGAAAGAACTTCATCATCAGTAATCGCGCGATTATAAATTTTAATATCCGCGAGCGCGCCGTTCCAGTAATATCCGCCTCCTGAATATTTGCCAAAAAATATATCGCTGGTAAATTGTAAATCAGTTGATTCAGGCGCGCCGCCTGTTTCGCCAATACCATCAACATATATTGTTATTCCTTTATCGCGCTCCATTACCGCTACGACATGATGCCACTCACCGTCAGCTATCTCAGTACTATTCTGAAAATAACTCTTCCCCACTGAAAGACCTATCTTTTTTTCATATATTTCTAAATACGCTGTTGTTGTGCCATGCGCGGAATAAATCATGTGTTCCCCATTATCTTGAACACTTGTCTTAACCCACGCGCTTATTGAAAAATCTCCTGTTCCAAAATTTAATTCAGAAGAATTCGGTACTTCCGCGTAATCATTACCGTCTAACTCCAGCCATCCGCTAGGGAGTACCGGGTCTGGTTTAGTAATATTACCACGCAGTTTCGCGCCATGTATTATGGCGTTATTATTATTCGCGCTCGTGTCTTCTAAATTATCAGGCAGTAAAATATTATTCCATTTTCCTATACAACTATCATTTACATTTATCCCGCTATAAAG
>JYNY01000627.1 GCA_000954095.1 Candidatus Omnitrophus magneticus
TTCTAATGTTAAAACTTTTATTTTGTCATCTAGCCCTATTTCCCATACACGCACTGTCTTGTCATGTAACGCGCTGGTTACTATTATTTCTCCTGTATCTTTTATTATTGTGTTGACATGATTAACCCACTTCGTATGTCCTTCTAATGTTAAAACTTTTATTTTGTCATCTAGCCCTATTTCCCATACACGCACTTTGTCGTCACGTGACGCGCTAGTTACTATTATTTCTCCTGTACCTTTTATTATTGTGTTGACATGATCAACCCAATTCGTATGTCCTTCTAATGTTAAAACTTTTATTTTGTTATCTAGCCCTATTTGCCATACACGCACTGTGTTGTCATGTAACGCGCTGGTTACTATTATTTCTCCTGTATCTTTTATTATTGTGTTGACACGCTTAACCCAAGCCGTATGTCCTTCTAATTTTAAAACATTTATTTTGTTATTTAGCCCTATTTCCCATACACGCACTGTGTTGTCCGATGACGCGCTAGTTACTATTATTTCTCCTGTATCTTTTATTATTGTATGGACATGACGAACTAAATTCGTATGTCCTTCTAATGTTAAAACTTTTATTTTGTTATCTAGCCCTATTTCCCATACACGCACTGTGTTGTCCGATGACGCGCTAGTTACTATTATTTCTCCTGTATCTTTTATTATTGTATGGACATGATGAACTAAATTCGTATGTCCTTCTAATGTTAAAACTTTTATTTTGTTATCTAGCCCTATTTCCCATACACGCACTGTGTTGTCCGATGACGCGCTGGTTACTATTATTTCTCCTGTATCCTTTATTATTGTGTTGACATGATCAACCCAATTCGTATGTCCTTCTAACGTTAAAACTTTTATTTTGTTATCTAGCCCTATTTGCCATACACGCACTGTTCTGTCATCTGCCCCGCTGGTTATTATTATTTCTCCTGTATCCTTTATTATTGTGTTGACATGATTAACCTCGCTAGTATGCCCTGATAATATCCTTTTTACTTCATCTATTCCGCCTTCGCCGATATATTCCCATTCGGCAGATACGGGTTTCCATTTAGCGCCAGGAACGTCTTTCCATTTAGCGTTAGGAACGTCTTCCCATTTAGCGTTAGGAACGTCTTCCCATTTTGCGGGGATTTCTTTTTCTTGCGCTGTGAGCTCGTCCATTTCCATTCCATCCCATACTTCTCCGGTTAATTTGCTATCAAGTATAGATTTAGAAAGCGCTTTTTTAGCTGACTCTTTGTTTATAAATTCGCGCAATGTTTTACCGAGCGGAGTTTCGCCGGGTTTTTCATAGGTTTCGCGTCCGAAAAATGCGGATGTTAGCGCGATTATTGAGTTATGTTTAAGTCCGGTTTTTTCTAATGCTTCATGCAAAATATATTCATCGAGTAAATCTTTGGGGCTGGTTGTGTTTTCGGTTTCTATGATGTGTTTAATAACGTTTACCGCGAGGGCGGATTCATGACCAAGTAGATATTTTTCTGGTTCTTCAACTATCGCGTTAAACCATTTGAAGTAGGCGCTAGGGGATTTAAGCGCTCCGATGACTGTATCAATTTGTTCGATTGGGATATTTTGTTTAGATAAAATTTTGCGGATTTCGCCTTCGCGCGTAAGTAATGCCAAGGCGCGCTCTTTTACGATTTCTAAAATGTTTTTATTTTCATCACGGATTTTATCGCTATCTTGTTCGATTGTTTTTCGTAAGTCAGTTTCCTCTTTAGGGGTAAAACCCGCAGAAATGTTACCGCCACCATCTTTATATACTGACTTATCTTTCATTTGTTTTATTAAGACACATTTATCTTCTTTTTTATTTATCCTTTCTATCTCACCGCGCGATGTTATTTTAAATCTTTCTCCTTTATTTTTTCCTGCACAAACTTCTACCAAAACCCATGAAATTTCTCCCTCTTTTTTCGGCTGGCCTGAAATGACTTTTAGTATTGGTCCGTCTCCAAACAATGTTTTATCTTTTAATAATTTTTCTATAAACCCATGCCAATCTAAAAGCGCGGCATTTATGTTTTGACATGGGACATCAGAATTTTGCGCTATCATCGTTGAAATTATCTTTAGCTCCATTTCGCTTCTAAGTTCCGCGCGTTCTATATCCGGTGCTTTAAACATCTTTTCGCAAAATAACTCTGCCTGTAATGTGTTCGTAGAAAAATCCATAGTATTATCAGGATACGCCCACGATATTGAGTCTAGTAAAAATATAATAGAAACAGCCATTACAATAACTTTATATAATAAATTATTTTTTTGTTCAACTAACTTAATAATTAAAACATCCCAATAATTGGTTAAAAATTTAATAAAATAATAACTTCTCCTATTTTACAATAAATACTATAAATATTCAACTTTTACAAACCTAACACCGCCCCGCTAAATTAAAGATATATAAAATTTTCAACTCGCCGTCTCACAACCATGAAAAATTCAAATGCAACTAATCTTGAAAAGTAGTATACTAACTTCAATTTATTATCGAAACCGTCAAGAATGTCACGAAATAAAAATTAAAAGTCATATCTATCGTCCAATGAATATTATAAAATTTGGAATATAAAAAAATTAAAAATCAGGGAGTTTTTATATTTTTTAGGAGGAAAAGATGAAATATATAAAATATTTTTTTCTGTTGCTGGTTATCGTTATAGCAAATTGTTGCATTTTCTCTAATACTCTTATGGCGGATGCCGCCAAATACGCCTCTTCTATACCGTCAAAAGAAACAAGCATGACTCTTTGGCAGATAATTAAATCAGGCGGAGAGCTTATGATTGTTTTAGGTATATTATCTATTATCGCTTTAGGGCTTATAATATATTATTTTTTCGCGTTCAGAATTAAAAAATTACTTCCGGGAGATGCTCTTGAAAAAATAACAGGTTTTATTGAAACTAAAGATTTTTTAAGCGCTAAAAAATTTTGTGAACGCAATACAAGCCTTATTGCTGACATCTCTTTAGCAGGTTTACAAAAATTAGGGCATGATAAAATAGTCATAGAAGAAGCTATCGAAGATAAAGGAAGAAGAAGTATAACTGTTTTATGGCAAAAATTGAGTTATCTCGCGGATATCGCGGCAATCGCGCCCATGGTTGGACTCTTAGGAACAATTATTGGAATGATTCAAGCATTTAATTATATCGTGTTTGAAATCGGCGCGGTCAAACCTATTTTATTGGCAGGCGGAGTTTCTAAGGCTATGGTAACAACTGCCGCGGGCCTTATTATCGCTATTCCGGTCATGATTTTTTACGCGTATTTCAGAGGAGTTTTACAAAATATCACTATTCAATACGAACATATTTCTACTGAACTTTTTCAGCTTATCTCTGAAAAAAATGATGATGATCCGCGGATATAAATCAAAACGGTTACTATTTACGGGAAAGCGGCATCCTTAACCGCGAAAAATTTGTTAAATTTTTATTATCTATTATTGTTTTACAATAAGAGGTGAATTTATGGACTTTTTGCAAGAAATAAAACAAAGTTTTCCTGAACGGCCTCTCTTACAAATGACGCCGCTTATAGATATGATGTTTATTTTGGTAATTTTTTTAATGTGCGGTTTTGTATTTTTTCAGATTGAAGCTGAATTAGATATCGCTATTCCAAAATCCAAAGAATCCACGCAAACGGAAAGAATGCCCGGCGAAATAATTATTAATGTCCGCGAATCAGGAGAAATCATTGTAAACCAGCGGAGTTTAACTTGCGATGATCTCTCCTCTATTCTTAAAAAAGTTTCTGAACTTTATAAAGGACAACCGGTCATTATAAGAGGAGATGAAAACACAAAACATAAATTTATCATACAAATCCTTGATCTCTGCGCCGGCGCGAATATATGGAATGTGTCCTTCGCCACTTTAAAAGAAGAAAAAAAATATTAGTTAGAGCTCTCATTAAAATATTCTTATTATAAATTCAAATAACACGGGGGCGTAAAATGTCAAAAAAAATAATAATCATTTTATTTTTAATATTTAATTCCGGAAATATTTATTTATATGGAGAAAATCCTGACAGTTTAGCCTTGAGTGACGCGCAAAACGCGGACTCGGTCAACGTCAACGTGCCGGAAGATGAAACAAAAGAAACACTGCCCGGTGCCGAAGAGTCCATTCCAAAACAAGAAGAGTTCTCTCAAGAAAAAGAAGAATTTGAATTTGCCAATGGGTTATTAAGCCGAGGTATGTACGGCATGGCACACGACGCATACAAAAAATTTATAGACACATATCCTGAAAGTTCCTTCGCTATGGCCGCTTACATCAGATTAGGCGAAAGCTCCTTTTTTGATAAAAAATATGAAGCCGCCAAGGATATTTTTCAAAATTTTCTTGCTAAATATCCTTCAAGCGAATCAACTTTGGAAGCTCAATTCAGACTCGCGGAATCTTGTTTTTTTCTTAAAGATTATGACACCGCGAAAGAATATTTCATACGTTTAAAAGAACCGGCAACTCCGGTTTCTTTAAGAGAAGCATCTCTATATTATCTCGGCACTATATATTTTAAAGAAAACAGCAATAATAATGCCGTAGAAATTTTTGAGGCTTTTCTAAAAGAATTCCCTTCAAGCGAATACGCCCCTTACTCGGCGTTAACTCTTGGCAATATACACATTAAAAGCGGCGATACAACCAATGCTGTCAGAGCTTATCAAGAAGCGTTAAACACAACCAACGTTTCTCTCGCAAGCCAAGCGAATTTTAAAATAGCCGAAGCATATTACCTCGCCGGAAACTACACTGAATCTGAAAAATTTTATAAAAAAATAGCAGTGTCGGATAACGCTGGGGACAACACAATTACTGAAAAAGCGATAGCCGGCCTAGTTGCTTCCCTATTCAACGCGGAAGAATATGAAAAAGTCATTCAAATAACTCAAGAACTTTTACCAAAAGTTACCACTCCCGGAATAAAATCAACAGTAGAATTTATTTTAGCGAATAGTTTACTCTATACAAATAAATTTAATGACGCCATAAAGGCCTATGATTCTATCAATAAACAATATCCTGACACTGACATTGCCAAAAAATCAGCGGTTAATAGCGCGTGGGCGTTTTATAAAACGGGAGATTACACTACTACTTTAGCCAGAGCTAACGATTTAAGCGCCAGCTATCCAACATTTAGAGATGAAGCCGTATTTCTAAAAGCAAAAACATTATTATCAATGAAAGATAAAAATGGCGCGCTTGCGGCATATAACGAAATATCCGAAAATTATAAAAACTCCAAATTTTATAAAGAAGCTTTATATGAAATAGGAACTATAAATGATACCCCTGACACTCAGGACACTGCTCATAAATACTACAATATGTTTATTGACGCGTATCCTAGTGATGACAGAAGCCCCGTATTACTATTCAAAATGACACAAAATGAATTAGCCGTAGAACGCTATAAACAAGCCTTAGAATATTGCGAAAAATTCTTATCACAATATCCTTCCAATTCTTTAAAAGAAAATATCCTTTACCAAAAGGGCGCTATTCATATCAAAACGCAAAACTACTCGGAACTAATAACAACTTATGAACTTTTATTAAAAGATTTTCCTAATAGCGACGTAAAGGATTATGTGTTTTTTTGGGTTGCTCAAGCATATCAAAATAGACAGGAATGGGATAAAGCCATCAATTTTTATTCCGAAATTATGGTATATCCAAAAGAAAGACTGCACGGGCAAGCCTTGGACTCTAAAGCATATTGCTTTTTTATGAAAGGCGATTTCAAAAGCGCGATTGATATTTTATATAACTTGGCAATTCAAAAACAAAATTTTTCAATGGCCGAAAGTTCTTTCAAATGGCTAATAAATGAACTTTTTAAAATAGATGATTATGATAGGCTTTTAAAAATCTTAGATATTTTTGAAAAAAAATATCCAGAATCGGATAAAGACGGATCCATCGCTTACATATACGGAGAAAGCTTAAGCGCGAAAGGCGAGTATGATAAAGCGCTTATTATTTTCACAAAAGGCACTCGTAAAAACGCGGAACATCCCTATATTGAAAGGTTATATCTAGGCGCGGCAAGATGCGCCATAGCCAAAAAAGAATATCCTTCCGCGCTGGATTACTTAAGTAAAACCATTGAAGTTCATAAAGATACCGCGACCGCCATGGAAGCGCGTTTTGAAATAGGTAATGTCCATTTTGAAATGGGACAATATGAAGAAGCCGGCAAGGCGTATATGATGGCAGGGATTTTATATGATGATAAAGAATTGTCTCCCGCCGCGCTCTTTAAATCCGGAGAAGCATATGAAAAAGCAGGCATGACGGATAAAGCTAAAGACGCGTTTTTAGAAATAACTAAAAAATATCCTGAAAGCCAATACAAAAACAAAGCTGATGAAAAACTCGGGGGAACAAAAGTTGAATAGAGACACTAAAATCATACTCGGCTCTATATGGTTTTCTCTTATCGCGCATTTATTTTTTATTTTGTCGTCTACTTTTATTTCTTTTCCGGGAGCCAGTCAAGCGCGGGAACAAGTGAAAAAAATATTTCACATCACGCCGGTTAAAAAAGAAGAATTAAAAATAAACGACAGCTTTGACGATAAAAAGAATAATACCGCGGATATTACCTCTTTAGAAAAAAGAGATATCAATTCCGATTCTTCTTTGGAAGAGATAATAAAAAATTTTCCCGTAGTTAAAGAACGCCATTTTGATAAAAAAGATGAATTAAAAAAAGAGCGTCCTATGGGTGATATTTTAGAAAATAATATTTTACCCGCTCCGGAAAAATTTTTAAAAATAGAATCTCTTAAAGAAAAAGAAACTATTTTATCCGATACGAAAAAAACAGAAAATAAATTGTTATACAAAATGCCTACCATAACTTCTCCCGCGAGCGATAAAATAATTTTAAAAAACATGCCGCGTAAAACAGACGGCTCATCCGGAAAAAAAGATTCCACCGCCGGAATCATGAGCGGAATAGACGCAGGGATAGAGCTTCCCAATATGCTTTCTAATCCAGCGGGGTTAGGACGAGCGTTCGGCATCGGAGACGGAAACAAAAAATACGAAGACATCAGTGATTATCTTGATATAAAAGTTCTGAAATATATCCCGCCAAACACAAAAGAAAAATATTTTAAAATCATTATAACAAAAAAACCTAGAGCGCTCCTTGAATTAATCCCAAAAGAAATTATTTTCTTGATAGATTCTTCAAAAAGTATCGGCGAACCTAATCTGTCATATATCAAAGAAACTGTTACGAGAATACTCTATAAGCTTAATACCGGGGACAAATTTAACGTATTCGCGTTTAAAGGTGAACTTATAAAATTTTCAGAAGCATCAAAACAAGTAAATGAAAATACAATACTAGCGGCTAAAAAATTTATAGATACCCTTGAATCAACAGGACAAACAGATGTTTACAGCGCTTTATTGGATATCGTAAACACAAAACAAAAATTTATTCCCTCCTATATATTGTTAATCAGCGACGGGAAACCTACTGTGGGAATAATTGATTCTAAAAAAATAATTCAAGAAGTAACACGGCGTAATAACAGAAACCGTCCTATTTTCACGTTTGGCGGAGATTCTAAATTAAATAAATATCTTTTGGATTTTGTTTCGTATCAAAACCGCGGATGGACAAAATTCACGCGTAACGCGCGTGATATAAAAAAAGTGCTTAACAATTTATATGATGAAATTAGTTCGCCTCTACTTTTAAATTTAAGATACAGATTCCTTAAGGTTAACGAGGAAGAAATTTATCCTAAATATCTTCCGGATTTTTACAGCGGAAGCGAATTTGTTTTATACGGAAGATTTCAAGACGAAGATATCTTTCTTATGCAAATTTTAGGAGAAATAGGCAAAGAAACAAAAGAAATGATTTTTCAAAGATCTTTAGAAAAAGCTGAAAACGGCACAGATGAAATAGCGAAAGAATGGGCGTTTAGAAAAATATATCATCTTATAAGTGAAGACACCATGGGAAAAACTAAACATGAATACCTCAAAAAAGAAATAGATGCCCTCAGTAAAAAATACGACATTATTACTCCGTATAACCTTGAAGAAGTGAAATAATTCATGTCTGAAACACACTGCCGCCGAAATACTACAAAATTTAATCCTACAAAAAAAAATACTCCTAATTATTTTATGTCAAAGGCAGTAAAAGAAGCTTTAAAAGGGACAAAAAACAGGGACGGCGGCCCGTTCGGCTGTGTCATAGTAAAAAATAATGTAATAATCAGCCTCGGCCATAACACAGTTCTTTCTTCAAAAATACCGGTAAATCACGCTGAAATAAACGCTATAAAAAAAGCCTCAAAAAAACTCGATTCATTTGACCTTTCAGGATGTGAACTATATTCGACGACCGAACCCTGCCCTATGTGTTTTTCCGCTATCCATTGGGCGCGCATAAAAACAATATATTTTGGGACAACTATAAACGACGTGAAAAAACTAGGATTTAATGAGCTCTCTATCCCCGCGCGCATCATGAAAAAAATCGGCTCGTCTCCGGTAAAAATTATTTCAGAATTTTCAATAAAAGAATGCCGCGCGTTATTAAAAAAATGGAAGGAACTGCCGGGGAAAAAAATTTATTAAGACGCGGCCCCGCGCTACTAGCGGGATAAAACATAAGAAATAACCGTTTCCGCTTGTTTTGCCGCGGCGATTATTACCCTTGGCGCCATCGGCGGAGAATTTTCCGTGTCTGACTTTAAATCTCCGATAACAACTAAATTACTATTAAGCCTATACGTTTTTATTTCATCTGACAGTCCAAACCCTGCCACGCCTGAAACGCTCACCATAAAGCGCCCATGACACGCCAAATTTTCTATCAGAAACGCTTTTGCTTCAGCCTTATCTAATGCTTCAACTATTATGTCACAATTTTTAAAAATACTTTTTATATTGCTAGGCTCTATTTTTTTTTGAATAGCTGTAATTTCAATATCAGGATTTATCCTTTTTAAAGTTTCCGAAAGAACTTCTATTTTTATTTTCCCCGCTTCATCATAAAAATAAAACTGCCTGTTAAGATTAGAATATGTAATGACATCAAAATCTATTATCGTAAATTTCTTAAACCCTGTGCGGGCTAGAATGTGCGCGCAATTAGAACCCAGCCCGCCTGCTCCGGCAATTCCGATTTCAGCTGATTGGATTTTTTTAAAATTATTTTCGCCCACATATTTTAAAATACTTTTTTCAAATTCATTCATATAATCCTTTACCAAAAAAATAGACGGAAAATTTAATAGTAGTAATAAGTGTAAAGACTGTAGATAACTGCCTAAGAGTTATCCACGCGATTGGACTAAATCCGGGGTAAACTTTTTAATATATCCCTTATCCCAAAAACATAAATATCCACACGTTCTTCTATAATATTCTTATCTATCTTCCTACTCCAAATTTTATTTCTTATATTGTTTTTTTGTACCTACTAAGCGATTGGTAATAAACTTTTATATAGAGCTCTTTAGAAAACCTCCATCTGTCATTCCCGCGAAAGAGGTTGTGTCATAACTAGTATCGCATTTTAAAAGTGGAGTGAAACTAGTAAAAATAGCGTCAACCCGCTGTCATTCCTGCGCAAGCAGGAATCCATACAAGTAAATCCAGCAAAAAACTTTTTAAAAATAAAAAATTGTAATTGCGTTACAGTCTCTTTCGCTAAAATGTCAGACGGAACGTAACTCCCATGGATTCCCGCGAAAGAGGTTGTGTCATAACTAGTATCGCATTTTAAAAGTGGAGTGAAACTAGTAAAAATAGCGTCAACCCGCTGTCATTCCTGCGCAAGCAGGAATCCATACAAGTAAATCCAGCAAAAAACTTTTTAAAAATAAAAAATTGTAATTGCGTTACAGTCTCTTTCGCTAAAATGTCAGACGGAACGTAACTCCCATGGATTCCCGCTTGTGCGGGAATGACAGAAGAGGCTACTTCCCGCTGTAGTTTTTTACCCCGTGCCGTGGAATGACAGAGAAGAAAGCGGGAAGCCATAATGGTTTTATGATATTTTTGAAATGGTTATAACATATATAGCTTCCTCGTCCTGAGACATCACAACGTTAATAATCAAGCTTGCAATTACCATCCGCTTAGTGATTACGTTTTTTTAGCTATCTCTTTTTTGTATTTCAAACTTGAATATGCAGTTTACAAATTCATCCAGTCTTTCAATACAGGTTGATACCCTTTCAAAATAATCATGTTTTTCATTTCATCAACTGAACGCTCGTCAAATATTTGAAATTGGGGGAGAGTTTTTTCTGAAGAATTATTTTTACTGGATCCATGCCCTCCTACTACTGTGGTTGACCCTGCCGACATCCGAGTAATCCCTAAACTTATAAGGTTATCCCTTAAATAAGCGTTTTCTCTTGTTGAAATAGTGATACCCGCACGCGGCAAAAAAAGACGTAAAATAATAATAATTTTTGCAAAATCCTTATCGTTTATTTCATACGGCGCGGTAAAACCAGATACTTGCGGCCGTATTCTCGGAATAGAAACGCTTATCTCGCTTGAAGGAAATTTATCTTCCAAATAACGCGCGTGTTCTGCTAAAAAAAATATTTCTTTCTGCCAATCGCTAATCCCAAGTAAAATGCCGATATTTATAGTTCTCATCCCAACGCTGGCCGCTCTTTCCGGGGTTTCCATCCTAAAAAGATAATTTTTTTTAGGCCCGGAAATATGGACTTTATCATACATTTTTTTATCATAAACTTCCTGATAAATAGTCAGGCCATCCACGCCGATATCTATAAGCATTTTGTATTCTTCTTTTTCAAGCGGATAAATTTCTATTGAAATAGAACTAAAATATTTTTTTAAAATTTTTACCGCGTCCTTTATATACTGAACAGGGCTCTCTATTCTAGATTCTCCAGTAAGGACTAAAACATGATTTATCCCGGTAGAATGTATATATTCCGCTTCTTTTTTTATTTCATAAAGACTCAATTTTTTTCTAGATGCCGCGTTACGCGCGTTAAAACCGCAGTAAGAACACTCATTCACGCAATAATCCGCGATATACATAGGTGTGTATAAAAAAATTACTTTTCCAAAATTACGGAGGGAAATTGACCGGGCTTTCTGAGCTAATTCTTCAAGAAAGACATCGCTTTTATTAGATAACAAAACAACTAGGTCGTAACTAGAAAGTGTTTCTTTATGAAACGTATTTTTTACGTCATTTAAATTTACTTTGCTAAAAAAATCTAAAAAATCAAAATTTTCATATTTATTATAAATATCTAAAAAACTCATTTATTATTTCCTGTCAGAAATCCTGTCAAAGGTGACGATGCTCTTGCCGCGTTAAACGGCTCATTTGTTCCGGCGAGAAACGCCATTCTCCCAGCGGACACGGCTTTATTGAACGCGCGCGCCATTAAAACTGGTTCATTTGAAATTGCTACCGCGGTATTAACTAAAACACCCGCGCATCCTAATTCCATACAATGCGCCGCATCGGATGGATTCCCTAGTCCCGCGTCAACAATAACAGGCGCTTTAATTTCATTAATCATTATTTTTACAAGTTCCTCTGTTTTTAAGCCGCGGTTACTTCCAATAGGAGACCCCAACGGCATTACCGCTTTAGCTCCCGCGGATATCATTCTTTTAGCGCACGCGATATCCGGGCTCATATACGGAAGCACGGTAAATCCTTCATTAGCAAGTATTTCAACTGCTTTAAGTGTTTCGATATTATCAGGCAATAAATATTTATTATCCTGAATTACTTCAAGTTTTATCCATTCCGTGTTACCCGCGGAACGTGCTAATCTAGCGATTCTGACAGCCTCTTCCGCGTTACGCGCGCCGGAAGTATTGGCCATTACGATACAGTTTTTCGGCACAAATTCCATAATATTCGTATCGGGATTGTCAATATCAACCCGCCGCAACGCGACTGTAACAACATTTATTCCGCAAGTTTCTATTATTTCACGTAAACAACTATTACTCGCGAATTTTCCTGTTCCTAAAAAAAACCTGTTCTTTATTTGTTTATCGCCTATATTTAAAAAATCGTCCATTTATAATCTCCTTTACGCGGAAAGTAGCGAAATTACAACACACTCGCGACATCTTTACATACTTCCGAAACTGTCGGATGAGCATAAATTGTTTCGCTTATATCCTGCGCAGTTAAACCGTTTTGTTTGGCCAACGCGAATATATTTATTAATTCGTCAGCTATATTTCCCGCGATATGAACACCTAATATTTTTTTATCCCGCGCACTTACTATAAGTTTAATAAAACCTTCTCTTTCTAAATTAGCTACTGACCGCCCATTAGCTTTAAAAAAATATTTCGCTTGTTTATATTCCACGTTTTCTTCTTTTAGAATTTCTTCAGATTTTCCAAGATACGCTATTTTCACGCGCGAATAAATCACATTAGGAATAGAGCTGTAATCTATTGAATCCTCCGTGTCTAAACAAATTACACGCGCGATTAATTCCCCTTCCGCGCTCGCGGTATGCGCCAGCATTGGAGTAGCTATTACATCTCCTCCCGCGTAAATATTAGGCGCACTTGTCCGCATAAAATTATCCACCTTTATAAAACCTTTTTCATCCGTCATTACACCCGTGTTTTCAAGTCCTAAATTTTTTGTATTAGGATACCGGCCCGCGGCTATTAAAATTTTTTCATATCTAGAGTTTTTTATTTCTCCATTATAATTTAACACCGCTTTTATTTCATTATCTTGCGAATCAATATTTTCTATAAAACATTTAGGCAAAAATTCTATACCCTGTTCTTTTAATGTTTTCTCAATAAATCTACTTATTTCTTTATCTGCCGCGGAAAGCGCGCGCGGCGCTATATCAATAATCGTAATTTTTGTTCCAAACGTATTGAAAAAATCAGCGAATTCAAGCCCTATTGCTCCAGCGCCGGCTATAAGCATAGTTTTCGGAACTCTTGTTAAATTTATCGCGTCATTACTATCAATAATTTTATTATGATCATATAAAAAATTTTTCATCCCCGACGGATAAGAACCCGTAGCAATAATAAATTTATCCGCGGTAATAGTTGTACTAATATTTTCATGATTTATAATTTCCACTTTGCTATTGGATAGAAATTTGGCAGTACCGGACAAAATAGTGATATTATTTTTTTTAAAAATATAGGAAAGCCCTGCTAAAAGTTCTTTTATATTTTCTCTTTTTTTTTGAGAAACAAAAGATATGTCCGGCAAAAAAGAAAGATCAACGTTTAGTCCTGATTTTTTCAAACTCGACAAAAGGCTTGAGTAATGGAGCATAGATTTGACTGGAATACATCCCTGATTTAGGCATGTTCCTCCTAACATATTAACAATATCTTTTTCAATAATAACTATTTTACGGCCAAACGTAGCTAATTTTATAGCCGCAGAGTGCCCGGCCGGACCGCTACCTATAATAGCTATATCAAAATGAAAATTTTCCATAATAAAAGTATTATAGACATAAACTTAAAATTTGCAATATCGCTCTTATAACATCGCCAAAAGACGAGACATTATAAACCCTTATAAT
>JYNY01000628.1 GCA_000954095.1 Candidatus Omnitrophus magneticus
AGCATATTATGTAAATGATTTTTAAAATTAAAAAGATTGGCAAGAGTTTTGTCAGAACGTGCTTGTAAATCTTTAGGGATATTGTGACGGTTCGCGATATGAGTGTTAATAGCGTAATCAATAGCAAAATGAAGCTGGCTAAAAATATCCGCGAAATAAGCGTCATCTTTAATGTAAATATTTTGAGGAAATTTTCCAGTGAGAAGATCTCTAAGATGCGCGCCATTAGCAATCGCGGAAGGTTTGGCCAAACGCGCAACAGAGTTTTTAGTTAGATTAGTTTGTTCAGGAAGTAAAGAACCGCTAACAATAGGAGGAGAAAGAGAATCAATAGCGTTAGCGTCAATAAAGGGCTGGCAAACCAAACAAAAAGTTAGCAGTATGGATAATAAAAATTTAACTAGACGCATTAAGAAAACACCACCTGATGAATAAGTTAGGTAAAATTTGATATATAGGAGAATATAATAAAAAATATAACTTTTGAAATAATACTTTAAAAAGTCAATAAAGTCAATAAAATTTATAGAATTTTTTGTCATTGCGAGCCACTGAAAGTGCTGAAGTAATTTTAAAATAAATTCTAAAATCATCGTATCCTCGCGCTTGTCATGCCTGCGAAAGCAGGCATCCATACAGGTGAAAAATGAAATAAAAAACATATGAGCATGTTTATCCCGCCAAGAATTTTTCATTCCTTCGATTTTTTATTTTTCGCGCGAAGAGACGAAAGACGCGAGGAATGGAAGAACGAGCAGTTTTGTATGCTTATTTCAACGGACTTGTTTTTTATTGATCTGACAATATCATTAAGTAACTTACTATTGTTATTGTTCGGTTTCTTCATAGGGGGAAGAGTTCCCTTCCCCCTCTTGACGCTCGCGGTTTTTATCGCGTTTAACTTTTGTTGTATTTTGTAAGTTGAGTGATTATTGGGCTCGCTGTCACCCCCTTTCCTAAGGTATATTTTTCTATATCAAAGGAGAAGGGGAAATGTTCCCCTTCTCCTTTGGATTCTTTTCCCCTTTTAATGAAACTGGCTCCAGCGGCCAGCCTCATTCCATGATTTTTGCTGAACTTTTTGCTCTGCTAGGAGGCATCGCAAAAAGACCGAGCTTCAGCAAAAATCAAGGTCGTTTCCATGAGCGGACAAAAATGCCGGAGAAAATGGTTAATTGCGTATAGACACAAAAAAATAAAAAATCGCCCTCTTTTTTTAGTAATCCGCGCCGTCCTTTTAAAAACCCACAACCGCATTAGCTCACGGCGAATATGACTAATCTTTTGGGCTAAAATAAGTGACAAAAATACTCAGCGTACTTAAAAGTATGCTTGCGTTTTTTGCCCCTTATTTTATCTCCAAAATCTTAGCCATCTTCATCCGTTCCTAATGCAGTTGTTGGGTTTAACCTTCCGCGAAAATGAAATAAACTGTAAAGATACTTTTTCGCTCCACGTTGAAAAAGTCCGCGTCGCGCCTACGGCGCGACTGGGCTGACTATATGTAGTAAACACGAGTCAGCCCGCGCGGCATCCGCCATAACCCCAAAAGCGCATTTATCCATGTGTAATAACGTTAATCTTTTCGGCTAAAAAGACCTTATAAAATTTTTGACGCACCGCATACTGGGTGCGCCTACAAATTTTTTTAAGCCTTTTAGCTCGAACCTCTTAGCCTTCTTTATTTATGTTCAACTGCAGTTTTCCGGTTAAATTACATTTCTACAACTGTAATTGTTTTATTCTGATGAGAAACATCTTCCCATTTAACGCGCGTTTCCCATGGAATAATACTGGAAGGTTTTATTTCAAATAAAATAAGATACCCCTTAGTCATGCCGAGTGTGTCTAGGTAGCGTGAAATTTGGTCGAGGCCTTTTTGTCTCGCGGAAGGAAGCCTTTTTAGTTTTAATTCTAAAACAAACCTTTCTCCGTTAAATTCTATAAGAAGGTCGGTGCGTCCTGTACCGACAGCCATTTCCCTGTTTATTTTTCCTCCACCGTTTATAATTCTTTGCAAAAATGCCATTAGAAGTAAATGCGGTCCGGCTTCTTTATAATCAAATCGTTCAAGCCACATTTCAGAATTTTCACGGTAAAACTCTTGAAAAGCTTTTAATAATTTATCCATATCGAGTTTGCCTGCGGGATTTATGTACCAAGCGCTTTTTGCTTCCTCCTCCATAGCGTCTTGAAGCGGATCAGTTAAAACTCTTGGTATAATTTCTCTATAAATTTCATTTGCAATTTTGACAGGTTTTGTTTCAG
>JYNY01000634.1 GCA_000954095.1 Candidatus Omnitrophus magneticus
AACGCGGTAGCTAATGAAATAGTGGAGAAAATATTAAAAAGTGATTTCACGAAAAAAATAACACTCGCTCACGCGGAAGAGGCGAAAGAAAATCTTATAAAGAGGCGTGATACGCATTTAGATAGTTTATTAGATAAACTGAAAGAGCCCAGAGTAAAAAATATTGTCAGTGCTATTATAAACGGAGATACTCTTGTTTATGATAGTTTTAACGATGACTTAATATATGTTTTAGATTTAGGAATTGTTGCTGAAAAAAATAATGATATAGTATTTGCTAATGAGATATATAGAGAAATAATACCGCGTGTTTTAAATTTTTCCATGCAAAAAAATATACGTGAAGAAGGGACCACTTCTTGGTACATAAAACCTGACGGCAAGCTCGATATGGATAAATTATTAAAAGCGTTTCAAGAGTTTTATCGAGAAAATTCTGAAATGTGGCTGGAAAGATTTGATTATAAGGAAGCAGGGCCGCATTTATTTTTAATGGCGTTTTTACAGAGAGTAATTAATGGCGGCGGAAAAATAAATAGAGAGATGGCAGTTGGAACAGGAAGAACTGATTTACTTATAGAATTTAACGGCGATAAATTTGTTTTAGAATTAAAGTTAAAAAGGATGCCGTCCGCGAAACAAAAAGGCTTAGACCAAATCTCACGCTACCTTGACACGCTCGGTATGACAAACGGCTATCTTATTTTATTCGAATTAAAACCTTCATCAATTGTTAAATGGAAAACCCGACTTAAATGGAAAAAGTTTTCGCATCAGAATAAAAAGATTACAATAATTGAAATGTAAAAAAATAGAAGAGATTTATATTATGGAAGATAATAATTTTACGCCAATGATGAAACAATATCTCGAAATAAAAGAAGAGATAAAAGATTCTATCCTTTTTTTCAGACTAGGCGATTTTTATGAAATGTTTTTTGATGACGCTAAAGAAGCCTCAAAAATACTCCATATTACCCTCACAGGAAGAAACGCGGGAAAAGACACTAAGGTGCCGATGTGCGGCATCCCCTACCATTCAGCCAATAATTATGTAGCCCGTCTTATTAAAAACGGTAAAAAAGTCGCTATATGCGAACAAATGGAAACTGCGGGACAAGGAATTAAACTTGTCCGGCGCGAAATAACAAAAATTATAACACCCGGAACTTTTATCGCAGATGAAATCCTTCAAGATTCCGTAAACAATTATTTATTATCGTTATACCCGTCAGAAAATATTTTTGGCATAGCATATACCGATATTTCAACAGGTGAATTCAGGGTTACAGAACTTAATAATAAAGAAGATTTTTTCTCGGAACTTTATAAAATTTCACCGGTTGAATGCCTTTTGCCTGAAAATTTTTCTAAAGACAAAAGGTATCTTGAAATAAAAAACGCGAATCTGGGCTCAATAACCAATGCCGATGAATGGATGTTTGATTATGATTTCGCAGTAAAAGAATTACAAAATCATTTCGCGGTAAAATCTTTATTAGGCTTTGGTTGTTCTGAAATGAAACTAGCTCTATGCGCGGCAGGGGCATTATTAAAATATCTAAAAAACACACAAAAATCCGCCCTCCCTAATATAACAAACATGACTCCCTATAGACTTACAAACGTTATGACACTCGATTGGAATTCACAAAGAAACCTTGAACTGATTCACAATATGGAAGACTACTCGCATGAAGGCACTCTTCTAAGCGTCTTAAACAGCACCAAAACCCCAATGGGAAAAAGACAGCTAAAAAAATGGATATTAAATCCTTTGATAAATAAAATAGAAATAGAAAAACGGCTTGATGCTGTTAATTTTTTTCACGACAATAAGACATCCAGAGAAAAAACACGCGAACTTATGGAAAAAATTTATGATATAGACAGACTTTCCAATAAAGTTAGTATAGGTTCAGCGAACGCGCGAGACATGTGCTCCTTATCTTTTTCGCTCAAAGCAGTAACAGAACTTAAAACTATTTTTAACACAGATAGTTCTTCCGTGTTATTAAAAGAACTGCTCGATAATTTAGATAATTTTTCAGATGTCATAGAAAAAATAGATACATGTATTATTGACAGCCCTCCTGTCTCGATAAAGGATGGAGATATTATAAAACATGGATACAGCCCCGAAGTTGATAAACTTAAAAAAATAGTATCGCATGGCAAAGACTGGCTCGCGGAATTACAGGCAAAAGAAATAAAACGTACCGGCATCAATTCCCTGAAAGTAGGCTACACAAAAAATTTTGGATATTATATTTAAATTACTAATTCAAATTTAAACCTTATCCCTTCTGATTATATCCGCAAACAAACATTAACTAACGCTGAAAGATTTGTTACAGAAGAATTAAAAAACTATGAATCTAAAATTATAGGCGCTAATGAACACCTTAAAGAATTGGAATACAACGTATTTTGCCGTTTAAGGGAACAAATCGCGCTTGAGATGTCTAGGCTTAAAAAAGCCGCGGAAAGAATAGCAACTTTAGATGTCCTAGCATCGCTGTCTGAAACAGCGATTAAAAACTCTTACACGCGGCCAATTCTAACTGAAACTAAAAATTTTCAGTTAGTAGAAGCGCGTCACCCTGTCCTCGAGTTACTCCTTAAAGATAAAGAATTTGTTTCAAACAACTTAACAATGAATCATGACGAAGGAAATATTTTTATTATTACCGGTTCAAATATGGCGGGCAAATCAACATTTATAAGAGAAATAGCTCTAATCACTATAATGGCGCAAATGGGCAGTTTCGTGCCTGCCCAAAAAGCTGAAATAGGAATAGTAGATAGAGTCTTTACCCGTGTAGGCGCCTCTGACAGGCTTCAGCGCGGCATGAGTACATTCATGATGGAAATGATTGAAACAGCGAATATTCTTAATAACGCTACAAGTAAAAGCCTTATTATACTTGATGAAATAGGCCGCGGCACTAGCACCTATGACGGAGTATCTATCGCGTGGGCAGTTGTAGAATATATACAAAAAAAATTTTGTGGCGCTAGAACTCTATTCGCCACGCATTTCCACGAATTAACAGAACTCACGAACATCTATCCTAATATAAAAAACTATAATCTTGCCACACGCGAATGGAAAGATGAAATTATTTTTCTATATAAAGTCATTGAGGGAAGTTCAGATGAAAGTTTTGGAATACACGTGGCGCGGCTCGCGGGCATGCCTAACGAAGTAGTACTTAGAGCGCGAGATATTTTAAACAATCTACAAAAAGATTCTCTTTTCGGAAACGTGCAAAATAAATTTCTAAAAAAAGAAAAAAATACAGGCATAAAAGAACATCAATTTAATTTCTTTGAACCTCAAATAAATACAAAAGCCGATGATATCATGGCCAAAATAAAAAATATGGATTTAGACTCAATAACTCCGATACAAGCATTACAAAAATTATCAGAAATTAAAAAAGAAATTTCGGGATAAAACAAAGGAGAACTATGAACGCGCCAAAGATTCATCTTTTAGAAGAAAATGTTATTGGAAAAATTTCAGCTGGAGAAGTTGTCGAAGGGCCTAATTCCGTAATTAAAGAACTCACTGAAAATGCCATAGACGCGGGAGCCTCTAATATTCATATAGAAATTCAAGACGCGGGTGAAACCCTTATACGCGTGGCGGATAACGGCGAAGGTATGACGAAAGAAGACGCTAAACTCGCCTGTTTAAGGCATGCTACAAGTAAACTCTCAACAACAGATGACCTAGAAAAAATAAATACTTTCGGATTCCGCGGAGAAGCTCTTGCGAGTATCAGCGCTGTTTCGATACTAGAAATTACATCTTACAACGGACTCGATGAAACAGGCGTTTATTTATATCTTGAAAGCGGTATTATTCAGAAAGAAAGGCCTATAGCACGCGTTAGAGGAACTACAATAGAAATAAAAAATCTTTTCTATAATACTCCAGCTCGAAAAAAATTTTTAAAACAAAAATCCACTGAATTATCACTTATAGTAAAAACTATCGGACACTTTATTTTATCCAACCCTGATATTGATTTCAAATTAAGCCAGAATGGAAAAACTCTTCTACGCGCGGAAAAAAATATGACCATGAAAGAACGCATATCACTTGTCATGGGCGGAGAATTTGCCGATAATATGGCTGAAATCACTATAATGGAAGACAATGTTAAAATCGCGGGATATATAAGTAAACCCGGCGTTACCCGTAAAGATCGAGACTCTCAAATATTTTTTGTTAACAAAAGATATGTTAAAAATAAATTTCTGGGAGACGCTCTTTATGGCGCGTATATAAGCCTTTTAGAAAGAGGCCGCTCTCCTATAGCGCTTTTATTCATATCAATAGATCCATCAGATATAGACGTAAATGTCCACCCGATGAAACTTCTTGTCAAATTTAAAAAAGAATCTAGAATTCGCGGAATTATCATTAACGGCATTAAAAAAAGTTTTAATGAAATAAAAGAATTCGGCATGACAGGCCGACGAATCGAATCCGCCGCCGATTCCAAAATAAATAGTAGTACCTATCAGGAACTAGAAGACACCTTTAAAAAAGACAATCCCTTATATCATGAAGTCCAAAAAGAATTTCAATATACAATTATAAAAAATCCTAAAAAATATATTCACGAACCGTTTGGGGGCAACATAACAAGTAGTCCAAACGCGGAAAGAGACAATAAAACTCTTTTTGAAATAGGCGGATGTTACATCGTTGAAATAAAAAATAACGCGCTTACCATAACAGATAAACACGCCGCGCATGAAAGAATACTCTATGAATATTTCACTAACGCGATAAAATTCGGATCAAGCGACATGCAAAGCCTTCTTTTCCCATTCAGGCTTGATTTATCAATGCAAGAATCAATCCTGATTGAAAAACTTATCCCGGAATTTAAAACGCTTGGGTTTATAATAGAACCTTTCGGCAAATATTCTTATATGATACAAGGAGTACCCGCGATACTAAAAGACCGTGATATAAAAGCCGCGGTTTATGACACACTTTCAGACATGAAAGAAAAAGATTTATCAAAAATTGACGCGCTTGATGAATTGGCAAAACTTACCGCGTGTAGGTCCGCAATCAAAGCCAACGATCCTTCAACTACGGACGAACTGGAAGAACTTTTAACAAGCCTTAATAAATGCGAACTCCCATTCACATGCCCGCATGGAAGGCCGGTATCATTTGATATAACAATTAATGAACTTGAAAAAAGATTTCATAGAAAATAAAAAGAGGTTCGCTTGGACAAAAAACACGCTGAAAAGATATTATCGCTATTGACTAAAAATTATGATTCGAATAAAACCGCTCTTAATTACTCTACTCCTCTTGAACTATTGATAGCTACTATACTTTCCGCTCAGTGCACTGATAAACGAGTGAATATTGTCACTGAAAAACTTTTTAAAAAATATAAAACCTTATCAGATTACGCAGACGCGGATTTAAAAGAATTTGAACTGGACATAAAATCCACGGGATTTTATAAAAACAAAGCGCGTAATATCATAAACTCCGCGCGCCTGATTCAGAAAGAATTCAATGGTAAAGTCCCTGATACTATGGAGAAATTGACGCGGCTCCCGGGTGTGGCCAGAAAAACAGCGAATATTGTTTTATTTCACTTCTTTGGGAAAAATGAAGGAATCGCGGTGGACACGCATGTAAAACGGCTAAGTTTCAGGCTGGGTCTGACAAAAAACATAGACCCTCAAAAAATAGAACAAGACCTAATGAAAATTTTTCCGCGTGAAAAATGGGGCATATTGTCAAACCTTCTAATCGAACATGGAAGAACTCTCTGCGCTGCGCGTAAACCATTATGCGCTAAATGCTGGTTTAATAACATTTGCCCAAAAAAAGGAATATAATGCTCCGAATCAAATCTGACATAATTCCTTTATCATATAACACAAAAAATGCCGTATATTCTGCGATAAGAAAATTTCCACTAACGCTTATAATTTGTTTACTATTCATTTCCATTCTTCCAAACACATCATTAAATGCCTCCGAAAAAAAACAACCCATATATGAAGGCCCTTTTCTTGTAAAAAAAGTAATTGACGGAGACACTATTGAACTCTCAGACTCGCGGCACGTCCGGTATATAGGAATAAATACTCCGGAAACAAAACAAAAAACAAACTTAGGGTGGATAGAAAATCCTGAACCTTTCTCGCGTGAAGCAAAAGAATTTAATAGAAAAAGAATAGAAGGCAAAAAAGTGTATCTTGAATTTGATACCCAAAAAAATGATAAATACGCTAGGCTTCTCGCCTATACGCGCGATGAAAATTATAAAATGATTAATCTGGAATTAGTAAAAAACGGATTAGCTATTGTTTACACATTTCCACCTAATACTAAATACTTGGCTGAATTGATTACAGCGCAGGAAGACGCGAAAAAATCACTTAAAGGTATTTGGTCTAATCCCCTAAAAATAGAAGCAAAAGACGCTCATAAATATATAGGAAAATTTGTTATAATAAACGGCACAGTAAAAAACGTCATACAAAAAAAGGACTGCGCGCTTTTAACATTTTTTGACGCTGAAAACCATTTCAAAATCATCGTACTGAATAGCAACATGTCTCTTTTTAGTTCAAAAAATATAAATATATTTTCCTATCAGAATAAACCCATTGCTATCTTTGGAAAAATTAAAGGAACTGAAAAATCTTCTCACATAACAGTGGACAACCCTACGCAAATTATTAATATTTAGCCCAAAAACAATTAACAAAATTAATGAAATATTAATTACCATATTAGGATTAAGAAGCCAAGTTGTTCCAATAAAACGACATAAAAAATAAAAAACTCTTACAAATTTTTCACAAAAAATACCCAAATGTTTCCAACCGCTTCTTTACTTTCAATAAATTATTTTCATGAATCGCTATATGATATTTTTCAACTTTATATACCAATTCTTTCAAAATAGTGTCGCTAATGATAAGCCTTATTAACTCGTCGTCTTCCTTTATTTTATAAACACCCATTCCTTTTACCAATCCTAAAGGATGAATTTTACTGGCCATTTCATCAAGAAAATTTTTCCAATTCTCCGGTAACTCTTTTTTCATATCTCTTTTAAATGATTCAATTTTAAACATAAGTTCTTTAGCTGTGACACAATCCCGCATAAAATCATCATATGCCGCTATAAAACGTTTTTCTCCCAAAGGCCTCGCGTATTTAGAAAGCATAATATATTTCAGTTTATCTTCTTTATCCATTGTTATTATAAGATGCCTCGGGTCAAACTCGAGGTTGGCTTGGGTAGTTTCAAATTTATATTCATATTCTTTTGTGATGCCTAAAAGATACGCGCCAAGCTCGGTCAGCCTTACATATTTAAGATTATCATAAGGAGCCCCCCCCGCCAGTTCCCTTTTATAATTGTCGTCTCTTGCAGTAGAATCCAACACTTTTTTTGTTTTAGGATAATTAAACGCGATATCAACTATCCCTAGCGCGGAAAACAAAAATAACCCCGCCTTTATAAGAGCATGCGTAATAACCTCATCATATAATTCCTCTGAAATAGACATTTTATTTTCAAAAATACGCCCTATATAAACATATAATAAATTGACCGTTAAATATTTTCTTGCGGCAAAGAAAGGTATAGGCTGAACGGATAAATTTCTATAATACATATATTTTATCAAATTATCCGCGCTAACCCATTTATTTAAAGGCAGTCTCTTTAATAATAGTAAAAATACCTCGTTAAATTCAATATGCGATCTTTTCTCATCATCATACATATTCCATAAAGATAAATAATTCTTAAAACCTTTAACATTTGGGAGTAAAAAAAACGCCATAGGAAAAGGTTTTTCCTGAAACATTCTTATCATATTTTTTAAAAATCCCAACGGATTATCCCGCGGGCCCGAGATACCACCTAATTCCTTCACAAAATCTATTATTAATTCAAGCCTAAGAGAAGAAAACTTTAAGAGTTCTTTATCTTTCACCGCTGAGAAAAAATCTTTTATATCAAGAATACTATTAATTTGCGATTGCGACGATTTCAAAACTTTTCCCTGCGCGGTAAATTTTATATAATCATCTTCCAAAAATGAACATATCATAGATATAGTTTTTATAACATTAGCTTCCGCCTTAAAAATCATATTAACGTTAAGAGGTTCAGGAATCTCTACAAAATTATATTCAACGGGTTTCGGCAAATACTCACGAACGCGATCCGCTACTAAAAACGGTAAAAACATATAATATTGCCGAAATCCATAATTTTCTTTATACCTAAAAAACAAATAAGCCGGATGCGTGATTTTTTCTTCATCAAAAGACGGCATATAAAACAATTGCGGATTTTTATCTGGTTTTATTATCTCCGCCCCTATTATTTCCTTGGCATCATCCACAGAAATATAATTTTTAGCGCTCCATACGTATTCTGTCAGAAGTTTCTGCATCTCATTAGGAATCATAGTGAAAAATTTATCAAACAAATTTTTATCCGTTAAAAATTTGACGAATACATTTATATATTGTTCTTTTTTAATAGACGAGGAAGAACTATTTTTAATAGAAGAATCTTTCTGGGGTAAAGGCAAAAGATTGGTTATTCCGTAAATATCTTCAATCGGTTTAAAAAATTGTTTATATAATATCGTAAGAGACGCTACTGTGTAACTTTTATTTATAGCGTCATGAAGTAATTTAAGTTCTTCTTTTTTCATGGTTAATATTTTTTACCTTTTAACTAAATATAAAATCAATATCTTCTTCCGTAATGGCTTTTAAAGACGCGCCCGCGGAGTCCGCTGATATGAAATTTTCAAAAAGCTCCATTTTTCTTTTTTGCAATTCTAATATTTTTTCTTCAATAGTCCCTTTTGTGACCATCTTATAAGTAAATACCGTTTTATCCTGCCCTATTCTATGAGTTCTATCAATAGCCTGATCTTCAGCGGCTTTATTCCACCATGGATCAAAAATAAAAACATAATCCGCTCTTGTTAGATTTACTCCTACCCCGCCAGTTTTTAATGTCATCAAAAAAATCTTATATTTATCATCCGTCTGAAATTTTTCAACTAAAGTTTTTCTGTCCTTTGTCGCGCCTGTCATCATAAGATACTCTATTTTTTCTTCATCCAAATCTTCGGCGATAACATCCAGCGCGTCTAAAAAATTCGCGAATACAAGCGCTTTATGCCCTGTCGCCACGATATCCCTCAAATTTCCTATAAGAAGTTCACGTTTTGGAGAAATAATCCCTCCGCCTGTTTTTGATTCAGGAATAGAGGCTATTTGACGCAGTTCCGTAAGCGCCTGAAAAATAAAAAACTGTGTTTTATTAATGCCGCTCTTGGCAATTTCTCTACGCAATGAATTGTGGTAAAAAATCCTTCTTTCTTCATAGAGCTTTTTATGGCCGTCTTCCATTTCAACAACAAGAGACTGTTCTATTTTTTCCGGGAGTTCCTTTAAAACATCTCTTTTTAAACGTCTCAACAAAAACGGGTAAATTTTTATTTTTAATTCTCTCGCCGCGGACGCGTCCTGTTCTTTTTGTATCGGCACTGCGTAATCATCATTAAAGTCTTCGAAAGAGCCGAACATGCCCGGATTAAGAAAACGAAATAAAGAATATAACTCTCCCAGATTATTTTCAATTGGCGTTCCGCTTAACGCGAGCCTGCCTCGCGACGTCAAAAGCATAACAGCTTTTGACGCCTGAGAATGAATATTTTTTATGGATTGTGATTCATCCAAAATAACATAACAAAATTCTATTTTTTGGAATTCTTGTATATCAATACGAAGAGTGGCATAAGTTGTCAAAATAAGATTCTTCCCTTTAGCATCATTAAGATTTCTGGAACTTCCGTAATGCACATAGTAAGAAAGCCCGGGGTTAACTTTTTCTATTTCATTTTCCCAGTTAAAAACTAATGTCCGTGGCATTACGATAAGAGAAGGTTTTTCTTCTTTAGAGTATAAAAATGAAAGCAAGGCTATCGCCTGAGCTGTTTTCCCAAGCCCCATGTCATCAGCTAAACAGCCTCCAAACGAATGTTTATCCAGATATCTCAGCCATTTATACCCATCTTCCTGATAATGCCTTAACTTCACATTTATCAGGGGAATATCAAACTCCTCTTCTTTTATTCTATTAAACCCATCAAATATTTCTTTAGCCCGTGTAAAATTTTCATCTATAATTTTTTCATTTATCAAATCTTCAACTAAAGGCAAATCAAAAAAAGAAATTTTAACCCTATCCTCTTTCTTTTTAAAAATACGTTCCAATTTTTTCATATATTCTGGATCAATTAAGGCTTTGGAACCGTCGCTTAATTTCACATATGAATTTTTACGATATTGATTAAGCATCTCGAACAATGAAAAATTTTCATTTTCAATTGTGATAGACACATCTCCCTCTAAAAAATTTATTCCATGAGACATCGAAACTTTAAGGCTGGGACGGGAAACTATCAATTTATAGGATTTAAGCTTTTCAGCGCCGTACACCGCGAATGACGCCGGAAGTTTTAACAATTCGTAATATATAAATACCTTCGCGAGTTCTTCCTCAACAATGATAAGATTTGTATCTGTATAATAATCATTTCTTTTTACGCCATTTTTTCTTAAAGATGTTTTATGTGTATTCAAGACACTTGATATATAATCAAAATACCCTTCTACATTCTCAAACCTCACAGAATTTACCACTATTCTTTTTTCCAATTCATCAAAATAAACTACTTTACTTATTTCAAGCTCATCCAAAAAAGTAGCCGGATATCCATGTATTGATGTCGCGATTCTCATGTAAAGAGAGTTATCTTTATCCACACTTTCAAAAATAAGCGCTACCTGAGAATGTATGTCTTCTCCTCGCGATTCGGTATATTCCCCATACTCGACAGCGATATTATCAAAAAGAGAATAAAATAAAGACAAAAATTTCTGCAAATCGTTTTTTTTTGTGGATATATTAAAGGAACTAAGCTGTAAAAAATTTTCACCGACAGGCTGGACAGAAATAATTGTATCATTTAAAAAAATTTTGTTTTCAATAAGAAATTTAAAATCTATGAATTCTTTCCCGTTCAAACGACAGACTACTTCCGACTGTACAGGATCCTCCCCTGTTATTCTCAAAATTAATTTCGCGGGTTCATCCGCGAATTTTACAGCCTTACCACTAGGCCCGACGATATTCCCGCATTTTTCCAAAATAAAAATTAAAGATTCATTTTCACTAAAAAAAATATCATTAAATGGATTACTCCAATCCACACAAAACAACTGCTTCTTCTGAATATTATCAACCGCTTTTAAAACATCTCTAATCGGACTCTTGTAATGTCTGTAATCAAACTTCCCATCAGTGCCGTCTTTATTTACAATATTTAAAACAGCAAAATTATTTCTAAAATCTATTCTAAAAACAGGCGACGGTTCTTTATCTCTATTATTATCTATCCTATTTTTATTTTTTCTATCTGAAATAATTCTCTCATAAAAATCCATAATATAACTGCCTTTGAGTTTTTACAAAAAAAATATGTTGGGGCAAAATTAGTCTGAAACTTATTTTATGATTATTTCCAAACTAAAATCCAAAGCTTTAGCGGAACTCGTAATCGCGCCGGAAGATATTATTTCAATTCCGGTAAGAGCGTAAGAATGTATGTTAGCAATCGTTACTCCTCCTGAAACTTCAAAAAGGACTTTACCATCTAGCCCCATTCTCTCACGAAGAAGAACGGCTTTTTTAATTATCTCCGGCGGCATATTATCAAGCATTATAATATCCGGTTTTTCCAGCAGAGCAAGTTCGCATTCCTTAATAGATTCTACCTCAAGTTCTATACGTATATTTTTTTGAAGTTCCCTCTTAGCGCGCTTAATAATATCATCCGCTATCTCCTCATGATTTTTCTTTTTTTCCTGCATAGCGTAAACTCTTAAGTGATTATCTTTTATTAATGCCATATCCCAAAGCCCCATTCGATGATTATATCCGCCGCCTGTTTTAACCGCGTATTTATCTAAATATCTATAAAGAGGCAATGTCTTACGGGTATCATATATTTTCACGTTTGTGTCTTTAACCGCGCTAACTAACATTTCTGTTTCCGTAGACACACCGCTTAAATGAGATAAAAAATTAATCGCTACACGTTCCCCTCTTAAAATAGATCTCGCGTTTCCCTGAATAAAAGCAATTTCTTTTTCAGCCGAAACGCGCGCGCCGTCCTCAAGAACAGGCCTAAATCTGACATCAGGATCAACAATAGAAAATACCTGTTCAGCAATCGGCATACCGCAAATTACTCCATCTTCACGCGCGATAATAACAGCGTCAATAAGAGTATTTTTATCTATTACTGCCTCTGAAGTAATATCTCCAGCGCCAATATCTTCACGAAGAGCGGCTTCTATTATTTTAGAAACTCTTTCTCTGTCTAAATGCGACATAATCATCCTAATTTTTTTATTAATTTTTCATACTATACAGCTCTAAAAAACGCTATATTATAAAATAGGTTATACTTATTTTCTATATTTAAAATTTTTCAGTTCGTCTGATTAGCCGTAAAATTGTATTTAGGAAGGCTAAAGAGTGATAAAATTCTTGAGATAAACACCTTAAACCGCAAAAATGCATTTACTGTTAAGTAAATGCATTTTTTTGGGGTATAACAAAAAATTCCGCTTTTATTATCTATCTTTTAACTTTTACTTTTTTAGACGGCCAATCAATAAGAAGCGGACTTGCTATAAAAACAGTTGAATATGAACCGGATATTACTCCCACCATCATAACAAACGCGAAATCATTTATTACCTCTCCACCGAACAAAAATAATACTATTACAACAATCAAAACAGTGAGAGATGTTAAAATAGTTCTAGACAAAGTTTCATTTAAACTCATATTAATGACATCTTCTTCACTGGCCTTACGTTTAAATTTTTTGTCTTCTCTTATGCGGTCAAAAATAACAATAGTGTCATTGATAGAATAACCCACGATAGTAAGTAAAGCCGCAACCACCGGTAAAGAAATTTCTCTGCCTGTAATAGCTACCATGCCCAAACCGACTAAAACGTCATGGACAAGAGCTATAATAGCGGTAACAGCAAACCTAAACTCAAACCTAAAAGCCACATAAATACATATACCTATCATCGCGAAAAATAACGCCTTTATAGCTGTTTTTCTTAAATCAGCGCCGACAGCGGGTCCGACTGTTTCAACCCTCATAACTTCAAATGCCTTATCACCGAATTTTTCTTTTAATCCAGACACAACATTATCAGAATTCACATTCTGCGACCTGATGATAAATTCTTTTCCACCCACAACTCTCTGAATTTTAGCATCCGCGACACCCGCTTGGACAAGAACACCTCTTATGTCATTTTCTGAAACAGGCTGATTAAACTTAAACTGTTGTAACATACCGCCTGTAAAATCTACACCGTAATTTTTTTCTCCTTTCAAAATAAAAACAGTCATACCTATGAATATAATAATAATAGAAACTAAATACGCGGGTTTACGATACTTTAAAAACGGAATAGACGGCTGATTAAAAAATTGAAACATTTTTATTTTCTCTAATTTTGGCCCGCCTAAAGTAATTAAATCCAACATAAGCCTTGTGACTGTTAAAGCGGTAAACATACTTGTTACTATACCAATACTTAAAGTCGTGGCAAAACCTCTAACAGGTCCTGTTCCAAATTGGAAAAGTATAATTGCTGTAATTAATGTTGTAAGATTTGAGTCGAATATAGTAAGAAATGCTTTATCAAAACCAGCGCTTATCGCCGCTCGCAAATTTTTACCTAATTTCAATTCCTCTCTAATCCTTTCAAAAATAAGAACATTCGCATCAACTGCCATACCAATGGTCAATACCAAACCAGCAATACCCGGTAACGTTAAAGTAGCTTTAAAACATGCCATTGCTCCAATAATAAGTAACAGGTTTAAGACCAATGCGATATTAGCAATAACACCGGCAATAAGATAATACACACCCATAAAAATAATTACCGCTATACCGGCAATCAAAGTAGCTGATAATCCTTTATCTATAGAGTCTTTACCGAGTTCAGGACCGACACTTCTTTCTTCAATTATGTTAACCGGCGCGGGAAGAGATCCAGCGCGTAAAACAATAGACAAATCTTTTGCCTCTTCAACAGAAAAATTTCCTGTTATCTGAGCTCTGCCGGAAGGAATTGCTTCTCTAATAAACGGAGCTGTATAAACAACACCATCCAGAAGAACCGCTAGACGCTTGCCGATATTAGATCCTGTAACGCTCGCGAAAATCTTAGCGCCTTCATCGTTCATTTCCAGAGCAACATACGGTTGGCCAAAACCTTCACTGCTATAATCCATACGCGTATCAAGAAGCATATTTCCAGTAAGAAGAGCTTTACTTCCAACAAGAACATCTTCAGTCTTCTTATCACGAGTCTTCATCTTTTTTACTTCATAACCATCCACCTTCTCTCCGGCTAATGCTTTCTTTAATAATTCAGGATCATCAGAAACAATCTTGAATTCCAAATGAGCGGTTCTTCCAACAATTTCTTTCGCCCTATCTCTATCAGTTACTCCGGGAAGCTGAACTAAGATACGATTTCCGCCTTGCAATTGGACAACCGGTTCCATAACACCAAATTGGTCTATTCTATTCCTAATAATTTCAATAGCCCTTAAAGGCGCGTCTTTTGCTTCTTCTTCGCTAATGTTTGTAGTATCAACCTGTAAAAGTAAATGCATACCGCCTTGCAAATCAAGCCCTAAATTCATCTTTCCTGATTTAACAAGTTTTCCGTTTTTATCAATAATATTAAACGGTGGATAAGAAAACCAAACAGCTAACCCAGCAAGAACAACAACCAAAACACTTTTCCATTTTAGTTTAGTCCACATGAAAACCTCCCCCTAAATATCTAAATAAATATGTTATTAACTCTGAACCACTTCCGCTACTGGCTTACTTTTTAAATAAGCTATTGAATTCTTTTGAATACGAATCTTAACATCATCATCTATACGTAAAGTTATCACATCATCTTGAATATTCAAAATAGTTCCGTGTATTCCGCTTGTTGTAACAACTTCATCATTCTTTTTTAAATTTTTAATCATATCCGCGTGTGCTTTCTGCGTCTTTTTTTGAGGCCTTATAAGAAGAAAATAAAATACAATAAATATAAGAATTATAGGAGCAAAAGTAGCGATTGGATTTTGTTCCGGTAAACCGGCAGTTTGGGAAACTTGTTGCGCTGATTGCGCGAATGCTAAAGTAAACATCTAAAAAGCCCTCCTTTTAAAATAAATTAAGATACAAAAAATCTTTTTCAATTATACATTGCTAATTAACAAAAGACAATCTTATTCACCTAAATTAACTAATAAATAATGTAACCAAAAAATCTGAAGCGGCCGAAATTATCTAAACCGCCTAAAAGCCCTCCGAAAAAAATACATCAACAAACTTTTAAATTTATATTTTTATTATTTCAGGTTTGATTTTCCCATCGGCAATATGAATTATGCCGAACGATTTGTACGGAGAGAAAAAATCATCGGTAGGACTGCCGGGATTAAAAAAAATAGTATCCCCTATTTTTTTATTGCAAGCTAAATGAGAATGTCCAAAAATTATAATATCCAATTTTAACTTACTAAACAATCCTTGCGCATTATCTAAAATTTTTTCACCTGTGCCGGTGCCGTGCGTAATACCGATTTTATATCCATCGATATCACATATTAATTTTTCAGGGAGACTTTTTTTTATGCGAAATTCATCCATATTCCCTGCCACGGCCTTCACTTCCGCGTATTTTTTGAATTCATCAAGCAGGTTTAACCCCACAAAATCCCCGGCATGTATTATTAAATCGCAATCTTCCAAGTTCTTATAGAGTATTGGCGGGAGCGCGATATAACGGTCAGGAATATGTGTATCAGAAAGGACTACTATTTTCATATTACTATCTCATATTTCCCGAACAACCTTAATATTTCATTGAGTTGCGGCACATCAAATATCCAAAGATTATTATCTTTCGCCATTAAAAAAGCATTATTTTCTATGCCTTTAAGAGGCACTATGATTTTTTTTGAAATTTTAAATTCCCCTTCATTTTTCAAAGCTATTATATTATGAGCATCATCTTCATTAAAAAAATCATCCTGTTTCACAAAACACACCCAAACATTACTGCCGCTCTTAGCCTGTATTTTAAACATACCGTGAAACGGTTTTTCAATATTCACGCTCTCAAAACACGGCAGTTTTCTCTCATTCATACCTAAAGATATTTTTTCGCCGTTAAAAGATTTAAATAAATCAGTTATTATGTTTATTATCGGCTGAGAAGTTATAACGCAAAAATTATTATATTCGTCTTCCACTCTCTTTTTAAATTCAAAATATTTTATATCCGTATCATCAATTTCCGAACGTGTTTTAACGCTGTAAACATTTTTTATCCAAAACTCAAATAGTTTATCTTCTATTTTATAAAATATCCCATTTTTATAAACCAAATCCATATATTGAAGATTGCGCAGTAATTCGCCTTCTTCCGCGCCCATCCTCGCGCCGTGACTGGCAATATTTTTCATTTTCCCATCGCTCTCGGATAAAGCGATAATCATAGGAATAAATTTTTTACGCGCGCCTTTTTCCAAAAAGAAATTTATATTATTCGTAAAATACTGATTCAATATCCCGCCGGATTCATACAAAAGTTCCGCGAGCGCCGCGAGTAACCACTCTTTCTCATCCGTTTTTCTAACATCATCGCTAGAACGCGACAAAGAAAAAATTTTCTTAAAAATAGCATTTAGATAAAAAGGATTCCCTCGCGTGAGCTGAATAACATATTTTTTTATTTTATCACTCACAATAGCGCCGTCAGCCTTATCAGACAAAAAGGATAGGGCTGTCTTATTATCAAATCCCTCGACATCGACAACCTCAAAATTTCCGAATAACAAAGATAATTTCTGCGATAAAATATCCTTTAATAAAGTTTTCTGCGAACTTGAAACTATATACATCGTATTTTTCTGAAGCATTATAAATTTCCCGAATGTATGAAAAGGTTTTTTTAGTTTAAAATTCGCAAGATTGTGAAACTCATCAAAAATAACAATAGTATTCTTCCCTGTCTCGGATTTTAGTATGGCAGGAATATCCAAAATAATTTCATACGCGAAATCATATTTTTTATGTTCAATATGTTTTACCGCGGTATCTACCGCGCGGACTGTTTTTGGTATTTTTTCCGCGCAATACTCTCTTAAAACACCAAAAGTATACTGTTCACGGCTGTGATGTTCATTAAAAATTTTTTCACCCGTACTTCTAAAATATTGATAAAGAAGAGTAGTAATAAACCTCATGCAAAATATATCAAAACTTTCACCGGAAAGTTCCACATATAAAGTAATAAAATCCGGTTCATTAACTGATTTTAAAAAATGCCGTAAAATAGAAGACTTTCCGGAAAGCATGGGGCCCGCGAGAGCTAAATTTTGACGGTATCCGCCTTTCATGGCGTTCATACGTTTATGGAGTGTGGCAAGAACATCTTCTCTGCCAAAAAAATCTTTTCCTGTAACAGGTTCTATAAACATTTTTTATCAATATGGGTTATACAAACATATCAGCATTTTTTTATCCATAGCAAACTCTTTTTTTCGGGCTAATGCTGTTTTTTGATTCGAAACTTTGGAGCGAGCGAGGGGAATCGAACCCCCGTTACCAGCTTGGGAAGCTGGAGTTCTACCATTGAACCACGCTCGCTAAAATCCGGAAATTTTTTTTAAAATATTATATCTCTGTTCAATCTTCGCCTTAACCGTATTGGCTAACGCGTTTATTCCAAAATCTTCCACGGAAAAAGATGCCAATATGCTACCATAAGACAAAGAAGTTCTCAAGTCTTTATCCGTTAACTTTCCCTTACTAGTTATATACCCCATCACCGCGCCGGCGTAAGTATCTCCGGCCCCGGTAGGGTCAATAATTTTTCTTAAAAAATACGGCGGTATGACAAATTTTAAATCATTTTTTTTAAAAAATAGCGACCCGTGTTCCCCTTTTTTTATGATAGTCATTTTGACGCCCAAAGAAGCTATATATTCCGCGGAATCTAACAAATTTGCCTCGCCTGATAAAAGCCGCGCTTCCGCGTCATTTAAAAAAAACATATCAGTCTTCTTCAAAAGTTTAATAAGTTCTTTTCTTTGAGTATTTATCCATAAATTCATTGTATCGCAGGCAACAATGCCGGAAGGTTTTACTTTATTGACAACCCAATTTTGAAATTCCGGCGCAATATTAGCCAAAAGAAAATTATCAGTTTTTCTTACGTTTGAAGGAACTTTTGGTTTAAAATCGCTGAATACATTTAAACAAGTACTTAAAGTTTCCGCATGGTCTAAATTTTTAGGATACCGCGCGCTCCAAGTGAATGTCTGGCCGTCTTTTTTTTCCATACCGCTTGTATCAATTCCACGATTCTCAAAAATATCACAATATTTTTTAGTAAAATCTTTTCCAACAACACTTATAATATTCACAGACGTAAAAAATGAAGCGCTTATAGAAGCATAAGTCGCAGAACCGCCTAATAACCCAACACGTGAACCCAAAGGCGTTTCAATACTATCAAAAGCAATACTACCGATAACTGTTAATTTTTTTTTGTCATTCATGAATTTTTCCTATTTTTTTGATATATTCTATATCCATGGTTAAGAATTACTCTTTTTAGCCCTATCCGCCTTAATGCAATACAATTTATTATCTTCAACTTGATAATATAAAGGCGCGACATTAATTTTAGGATATCTCTCGCGCAATCTATTTGTTTCACTCATTACAAAATCTATTTCATTTCCGATTTCATGCATGAGCGCTAAATTCATAAAATGCTCCTCAGACGATTCTTTAGTCCATCCGGCATTATTAACCAAACCACTAATAAATTCCTCTTTTCTAGAAAGTAAATTAACCATTCCACAATGATTATGCCCAATTAACGCGATATGCCGCACTTTCCCTACCGAAATAGCATACGAAACTTTAAATTCACTATATCGCAAATTTGCTCCTCCTGAGCGTATAATAAATGAAAAATTGTCCGGCATATGAAGATGTTTGCGGTTATCCATACACATACCGATAAGAAGCTTTGCCTCGGAATATACCTCAAACGGCCGATTTAAATTATGATATTCCAACAATAGGCCAATAGGAGTGTTCCGATATTGTTTAGGAATATCACTCTTATTTGCAACAGATATAATTTTATATTTACTCATAAGTATTTTTTTATACCCTCCTATTTAACCGAACAACTCAACTGAGGACACGAATTCGCAAGCAGTCCTAAATCTTTGTATTCATGTTAATCAATATTTCATTTATCCCGGATTTTGCAATAGACTTCGAGAAAAATGACCTAAATTTTTGATAATACAAGGCTTGCGAGCAAAAATGACGAAAGCGTATTCTTTGCAATACGCTGAGGATATTTTTGCGAGTGTAACGCAGTAGTATCAAAAATTTAGAGACATTTTACCGACGGCCTATTGCAAAATCCGGGTTTATTTAAAAACTGACACTGGAAAAAATTTCTTGTTTATGGCCTTTAATCCTTCAAACCAAGCTAAACTGACCATACCGCTGGCTAAAGCAAAAATAATATCCGCTAAAGATAATTCTGAAAAATGAAAAAGATTGCGAAGTATTGGCACATAAATAACTAGGCCGAGTGCCAATAAAGCTCCGAAAACAACCCATCCTAATGCCTGATTCCTTGATTTAACAATGCCCATCAAATTTTTAGACCAAGAAAGATTCATCATAATCAGCATCACATTCGCAAAAACTAAAGTTACGAAAGCCAATGTGCGCGCCTCAAACTCTCCTTTTTTTAAATATAATGCAAATAAAAATACACTAAAAACAACTACCAAGATGCTAAGACCTTGCAATAAACTAAAAATAAATGTTTTTCTATTAAATAATGCCTCATGAAGATTACGCGGAGGCCGGTTCATTATATTTTTCTCATCTGGACAAGCTTCAAATACTATAGAACATGCCGGGTCAATAATCAATTCCAAAAAAGCAATATGCGCCGGAAGAAGAACTATTGGTAAATGGAATAAAACAGGAAGGAACGACATTCCGGCAATTGGAACATGAATGGCAAAAATGTAAGCAATCGCTTTTTTTAAATTATCAAAAATTCTTCTCCCGAGCTTTACCGCCTGCACAATAGAAGAAAAATCATCGTTAAGTAGCACTAGTGCCGATGCCTCACGGGCAACATCCGTGCCTCTATCGCCCATAGCAATTCCTATATTCGCCGCCTTTAAGGCCGGAGCATCATTTACTCCATCTCCTGTCATCGCGACAATTTCGCCATTTGCCTTTAACGCATTTACAATCAATAATTTTTGTTCAGGAACCACTCGGGCAAAAACATTAATTGTTTTTATTCTATCTCTTAATTGCAAAGCATCCATTTTCTCTAATTCTGGGCCAGTTATACATTGTTCAGAATTTTTCAAACCAATCTGTTTAGCGATATAAATAGCCGTTCCCGGATAATCTCCGGTGATCATAATCACCCTTATTCCTGCTTCGTAAGCTTCTCTTATGGAATCCGTAACAGTTTCACGCACCGGATCAATAAATCCAAGTAATCCCACAAATTCAAAAACAAAATCATGTTGCACATCTGGAAGATCCATCTTTTTAAATGAAGACCTAGCAACTCCCAAAACACGCAAGCCCCGTCTAGACATATCCTCAATACATGCCTTCATTTCATTCTGTTGCAATTGATTAAAATGACAAAGATCAGCTATGGCCTCGGGAGAACCTTTAGCAGAAATAACATAATTACACTTATCCGGAGATTCCCATACATGCGAAAGCGCGAGCAATTGCTTTGACAATGGGTACTCCTTAATTATTCTCCAATTATTATGGATATGCTCGGAACCTGATAAATAAAACTCGCCAAGTCGTTTCACTTCTTTTTCAACAGGATCAAAAGGATCCTTTTGACTAGCTAAAATACCGTATTCAACCAAATCATGCACTATTTCAGGAAGTAAATCTATTTTTTTTGTATCCACATCATAATAGACACCATCAACACAAAGCGTAGTCAAATACATAGAGTTAAGCGTAAGCGTACCGGTCTTATCCGTACATAATACAGTTGCCGCGCCTAAAGTTTCTATCGCGGGAGCACGCCGGGTTAAAACCTTACTCTTTGATATTCTCCATGCCCCCAAAGTCAAAAATATAATTAACACCACCGGAAATTCTTCAGGTAACATGGCCATACTTAAAGTTAACCCTGAAAGTATGCCATTAAGCCAATTACCTCTAGTCAAACCATAAATTATAATTACCAATAAACAAAGAATTGTTCCGGCAATAGAAAAATTACGAACAATTTTTCCGGTTTCCTTTTTAAGCAAAGTATCTTCTTCATGTATACCTTGCAACGCTTTCCCAATTTTGCCCATCTCAGTATGGACGCCGATTGATGTCACTTTTAAAATACCGCGACCGGAAACGACAAGCGTCCCCGAATAAACAAAAGGCAAGTCTTCTCCGCCCGGCCGTCTAGAAATTCCTTTACCATCCCAATCAGATTTACATACAGGCACTGACTCACCGGTTAACAAAGATTCATCCACTAACAAATTAGAACATGATAAAACTACGGCATCAGCCGGCACGCGATCACCTTCTCTAATCATGATAATGTCATCTTTAACAATTTCTCTACCGGCAATTCTTTTTTGCTCTCCATCACGGATAACCAAAGCGCGCGGGCTTGAAAGATCACGCAACGCCTCAAGGGTTCTTTCTGTTTTTCGTTCCTGATAAAATGTGATACCCACAACAACCATCACAAAAGAAAGCAACATAAGCGCATCTTTCTGCTCACCAAGAAAAAAATAAATTGTGCCGCTACCAATCAATAAAAGTAGCATTGGTTCTTTGATAACATGAAAAAATATTAAAAAAACATTGCGTCTCTTCTGAGAAGGTATTTCATTGTAACCATATTGGCATAATCTTTCAGAAACCTCTCTCGCGGAAAGCCCTTTTATATTCTTAATCTCTTTACCAGAAAACATCATAGATAACCTTTTTAGTATATGCCCTAACCTAAGATACTACCCATCACCGTTTTATCTTCACCATCAGCATTGTTATTGCCGCGGGAGTAATGCCTGATATTCTACTCGCTTGGCCTAATGATCTCGGACGGGCTAAATTTAATTTCTCAATGACTTCTTTTGACAGGCCGCTTATTTTCGCGTAATCAAAATCACTAGGAATAATCATATTTTCAAGTTCTTTAAACCGATTTATTTTTGCTAATTCACGTGAAATGTATCCCTGATATTTGACATCCACTTCGAGCTGAACTTTTTCATAATATGAAAGCTTATTTTCTTCGCCTGTCAATTTTAGAATATCTTCATAAAATATATGCGGTCTTTTAAGAATTTTCATTGCTGAACTAGCCTGTGTTATTGGTTCATATTGTTTTCCCGATAAAAAAGAATTTACTTTCTCGGACGGCGCTATGATTTTTTTTTCCAGCTGTTCTTTTTCTTTTTTTATTTTTTCTAATTTAAGATACACTCTTTCCACTTGTTCATCTGTTATTAGCCCAATTTTACGGCCTATCAGGCTCAACCGTTCATCCGCGTTATCTTCCCGTATTGTAAGGCGGTATTCGACACGCGAAGTAAACATCCTGTATGGTTCTACTGTTCCCTTAGTAACAAGGTCGTCTATCAAGACGCCGATATAAGCCGTTGCTCTATCTAAAATAATCGGCGTTTCTTTTTTTATTTTTCTCGCGGCGTTTATTCCTGCCATAAGACCTAGCGCGCCTGCTTCTTCATATCCGGTTGTTCCGTTAACTTGTCCCGCGATAAAAAGCCCGTTTATTTTTTTAGATTCAAGTGTCGCGTAAAGTTCAGTCGGATCAACATAATCATACTCTATCCCATAGGCAGGTTTATTCATTTTCGCGTTTTCAAGGCCTTTAATACTATGTAATATACGCTCCTGCGCGGATACCGGAAGGCTTGTGGAAATTCCATTAGGATAATATTCCGTAGGATTAAGGCCTTCGGGTTCTATAAAAATTAAATGAGACTCTTTATCCGCGAAACGAATTATTTTGTCTTCAATTGAAGGGCAATATCTAACACCACGGCCTTTTATTTTCCCGGCATATAAAGGAGACTGACTTAAAGATTCTCGTATTATCTTGTGTGTTTCTTCATTTGTCCTTGTTATAAAGCATGGAACTTGCGGAAGGTTTATCCCGCCTCCCCAAAAAGACAACGGGATTATTTCTTTTTCAAGAGCCTGCTCCGCGAGTTTTGAAAAATCAATACTTTTAGCGTCAAGACGCGCGGGAGTGCCTGTTTTAAATACGCCTACTTTTAATCCTAATTCTCTAAGCTGGTCTGAAAGCCCGATAGATGATTTTTCATTTATACGGCCGCCTTGCGAATGTTCCAATCCTATATGAATAGTGCCGTTCATGAAAGTACCGGTTGTAATAATAACAATTTTTGAAAAAATTTCTCCGAACTTGTCTGTTACGATACCGCTGACTTCACCATTCGATATAATAAGTTTTTTTGCTTCGCATTCTAATGTGTCTAACCCCGGTTGATTTAAAACCCGTTCTTTCATGTATTCGTTATATAAGTGCCTATCTATCTGGATTCTTGAGGATCTTGCGGCGTAACCTTTTGAAGAATTAAGGAGCCGAAATTGTATGGCGCTCGCGTCACCGGCTTTTGCCATTTCTCCGCCAAGCGCGTCTATTTCTTTTACCAATTGTCCTTTTCCTACTCCGCCGATGGAAGGATTACAGGAAGTATACCCTATTCTACTTTTTTCAAAAGTAATAATAAGTGCCGAAACACCCATTCTGGACGCGGCTAATCCGGCTTCGCATCCCGCGTGTCCGGCGCCGACAATTATTACATCATATTTTTTCATGGTCTTAATATAACACTAACACAATATTTTTTGCGGCATAAAATTAGCGCGTTTTAGTATCTACACTTACATCAATAATTTCCGACTCTGAAAAATCATTTCCAATGGAACCGGATTCAAAAATCCAATTTCTTACATACTTAATAAGAATCATATCAGTTTCAGAGTTCCCGGTAGTTGTTACCGGCTCAACACTATTAATGGTTCCATCCTTAGATATAAAAACCTTTACGCGCATTGTGAATACTGAAGAATCTCCGTAAAGCCCTTTTAATATAAAAGGCTCAGAAGGTTTATAAACAACATTTCTCTCTTTCTTTTCATTGCTGAATGATTTTTGTTTAAAAGTCTTGATAAGAAAATCCGGAATATTTTTTTGTCCCGCGATAACATCCAAAATTTTATTTTCAATCAAGGCTATATTGTTATTACGCGATTCCGCGGAATACGCCACGCGGTTTTTTTCCAATGGTTCAATCTTTACATCAGAACCTTCAAATAATATATTTTCCGTATAGGACGTAATAAAATTAGGATTCATACTCTCAATCATAATATCAAACGCTGTTTTTTTAAGTAACGGGCCTAAGAATTTCAATTTCGAATATGATTTAATTTTAATATTATCATTTGAATTATTTGTGACAATAATAAAAGAGAATGCTAAAATGTGGACTACGGCTGAAATTAAAATTGTTATTTTTAGATTTCTATTCATGTAGTCTTGATGGTTGGTAAATAATTAAAATGAATTACCTTCGGAAGGAAACAATCCTTTCTCAACTTCTTCTTTAAATGTTAAAACTGCTTTTATAATTTCGTCTCCTAAAGTAGCGTATTTCTTTACAAATTTAGGAGTAAACCTATCATATAAACCAATTAAATCATGTAGCACCAAAATTTGTCCATCCGTATCTTGGCCAGCACCTATGCCTATTAAAGGAATCTTAAGACTCTTTTTTATCTTCGCGGTCACATCGCTAGGTACGCATTCAATAATAATAGCGAAACATCCCGCGTCTTCCAATGCTTTCGCGTCATTTTCTAATTTTTCCGCGTCTTTCGGAAGTCTCCCCTGTACTTTATATCCGCCTATATTAGATATTCTCTGCGGAGTAAGCCCTATATGCCCTAAAACAGGAATTCCCGCTTCTTTTATCGCTTTGACTCTACTTATTATTTCTATCCCACCTTCTAATTTTACCGCGCCGCAATATGCTTCTTTTAAAAACCTGCCCGCATTTTTTACCGCGTCTTCATCGCTTGCTTCATATGACATAAATGGCATATCGCCTATTAAAAAGGCATTCTTTATCCCGCGCCGGACAGCTTTCGCGTGATGTATCATTTCATCCATTGTAACCGGAATAGTATTATCATAACCCAAGCTAACCATACCTAAAGAATCGCCCACAAGAACAGCATCAACGCCTGATTTATCTAATAATACCGCAAACGAATAATCTGTAGCAGTAAGCATTATTATTTTTTCGTTATTTTGTTTTTTTTTAGCAAAATCTAATATGGAAAATTTTTCAGGCATTTCATTCCCCTTT
Organism: Candidatus Omnitrophus magneticus; assembly: GCA_000954095.1. Lineage (GTDB taxonomy): Bacteria > Omnitrophota > Gorgyraeia > Tantalellales > Tantalellaceae > Omnitrophus_A > Omnitrophus_A magneticus. The sequence goes on from JYNY01000634.1 coordinate 25,704, forward strand.
TCTGACACCCGCGATATCTAATATTTTAGCCACAAGATGATTCGAACGTATCGGCATAAAATGTATCCCATCGCACATTCCCTTGATTTCCCGCATTATTTCGCTCGCGATTAAAACTGATTCTTCTTCAATATTTAATGCTTTATCAATACGGGTTATAATATTTTCAGGGATACTAACTCCGGGAATATTATCATTCATGTATCTGGCCATTTTGGCTGAACGTAGCGGCACTATCCCGCCGAGAATTTTTATCAACGAACGAAAATGTTTTATACTGTTAATAAATTTTTCAAATTTTCCCAGTTCAAAAATAGACTGTGTTTGAAAAAACATAGCACCGTTTTCTATTTTTTTTTCCATCTTTATTATTTCAGGTTCCAATGGATCCGCGCCGGGGTTAACTACTCCGCCAACTAAAAATGAAGGAGAAGCGTTTAATTTTTTTCCAGCAAGGTCAAATCCGGATTCTAAAACCTTAATCGCGGAAAGCAACGTTATCGCATCCAAATCATAAACAGGTTTTGCGCTAGGATGATCGCCTAAAATAGGATGGTCGCCTGTCATTATCATAATATTTCGCACGCCCAAAATAAACGCGGATAACAAATCAGACTGTAAGGCAATACGGTTCCTGTCTCTAGTTGTAACTTGGCAAATAGGCTCAAACCCATTATCAATAAGAACACGTGATGAAGCAATCGACCCCAGCCGCATGACCGCGCTTTGCTGGTCAGTAACATTCACAGCGTCTACTAAAAATTTCACGCATTCTAATTCAGTGAGAACACTTGAAAAATCTACTCCCTTTGGCGGGCCTATTTCCGTGGTGTGAACAAATTTTCCGGACATCAATTTTTCTTTAAAACTTTTCATATTGCGCCTTGTAAGATTCCAAAACATTACGCATTAAAATAGAAACAGTGACAGGCCCGACTCCGCCGGGCACCTTAGTTATAAACGATGCTTTTTTTATTGTATCGTCAAAATCAACATCGCCCGTGACTTTTCCGTTAAAATTATTTATTCCGACATCTACAACTACAGCGCCTTCTTTTATCCAAGAAGAATCGACCATATTCGCTTTACCGACAGCTACTATCAGTATGTCCGCGTTAGATGTGTAACGTTTTATATCGCCTTTTCGCGCGGTCCCTATATGGCAAACAGAAACTGTTGCTGTTTTATTCAATAAAAGCATTGCTAATGGTTTCCCAACTATAGAAGAATGGCCTATTATCGTGATATCTTTTCCGTAAAGATCAATCCCTTTCGAATTAAGAATTTCCATTACAGCGCCGGGTGTGCACGGCATAAGCTTCGCATCGCCTCTAAGAATCATCCCTAAATTATAAGGATGCGTCGCTTCCGCGTCTTTATAAATATTTACTCTTGGAATAATTTTTTCATATTCAATACCGCAAGCCAATGGATGCTGAATAATAATAGAAGTAACGGACTTATCGTTATTTAATTCATCAATTTTTTGGGATAGCGCTAGTTGTGTGGCAGACTCCCCTATTTCGCATATTTCAAAATCTATTCCTACAATTTGCGCGGTTTTTTTCTGAGAAGACACATAAATTTTAGACGATTCTTTATCTCCGGATATAATGGAAACAAGCTTGGGTCTTATTCCATATTTACCGCTAAGGATAGATGACTCTTCTTTCACCTGTTTAAGAATATTATCCGCCACTAAACGGCAGTCTATTATTTTATCAGATATTTCCATTTGTAATTTTTTAGCTGACAAGATTCCGCGAAAAATTTTTTTCTATATCTTTACACAACACTTCTATCTGCGCACCCATTGCAAATAAAACGCTCGAACATTCGGACATAAATATTTCATCATCTATATATTTTAAATTTTCCATAACATTAATCTTCGCGGAAAAAAAAGCGGAATAAAGAAAACGACTTGAACACAAGATATCAGAAAATAAATTTCTATTTATGTATTTCGCGATAAAACTTGTTATTTCTAAAAGAACCGCGCATTCTCCCGCAACTTTCAGCGGCACTTCCAAAGATTTGAAATAATATTTTTTCGAGACACTCTCCCCGCGTTCTTTAGCGGCAATCATGGCGGCCATAAGCTCTGAAAAAGCATAACAATCGGCATCTATAAAAATTGTTAAATCTTCAACAGATTTAACAATTTTTTTTTCTGCCGCGGTCAATATTTTATTAACACTGATAGGGACGGTTTTTTTTATACTATATCGAACAGACATTAAAATTAAATTAGCACCAACTGCCGCGACTACTGCTCCAGCACTGCCTCCCCCCGGCACATTTTTTTTCGCTCCTAAATTATTAAGATACTCTCTAATAGTGCTATCTATATATTTAAAACCACTCACTGTTAAAATAATCCTTTTATCTGGCCTGTTTTCACATCAATATCAATACTGCCTATACGCATTTTTTCAGGCAAACCCGGCATTGTATTCACGCCTTCCGCTCTAGCCACAATATATCCGGCACCCGCGAAAGGTTCAACATTATCTATTTCAAGAGTAAACCCGCGAGGCCTTCCTTTTTTCTTGGGATTATTTGATAAAGAAAGATGATTTTTCGCAATACAAATAGGCATACCACCTAATTTAGCTTTTTCTAATAATGAAATTTCTTTTAGAGCGCTCTCAGTATAAGTAACTTCTCCCGCACCATACATTGATTTTGCAATACGTTCAATCTTATGCTTCGGCCCCATATCAAGAGGATAAAGATAATGAAATTTAGGTTCAGTTTTTGATGCTTCTAGAACTAATTTCGCTAATTCTAGTCCGCCGATACTGCCCATTTTGTAAACATCACTCACCGCGACTCCAGCAACATTCATAGTATTCGCGCGATTAATTACTAAATCTATTTCTTTCTTTGTATCTGATTCAAAATGATTTATACAAACTACTACCGGCACTCCGAACATCTTTAAATTTTCTATTTGTTTTTCTAGATTTGAACACCCTCTATCAACAGCTGACAAATTTTCTCTTTTAATTTCGTCAGGTAATTTTACACCTTTCATAAGGTAATCGTTACTATGTAACTTTAAAGCCCTGACAGAACAATTGATAACCGCGACACTAGGCACTATTCCGGACTGTCTACATTTTATATCAAAAAATTTCTCCGCTCCCAAATCTGCTCCAAAACCTGCTTCAGTTACAACAAAATCAGCAAGCCTTAATGCCGTTAAATCAGCTATAACAGAACTTGAACCATGTGAAATATTCGCGAACGGACCTGTATGAACAAAACAAGCAGTATTTTCAGAAGTTTGGACAATATTAGGATTTAAAGCTTCTCTCATAAGTACAGCCATTGCTCCGCCAACCTTCAAGTCCTTCACTGTTACAACAGCGCCTTTAAGGGTATAACCAATAACTACCTTATCTAACCGTTCTCTCAAATCTTTTAAATCTTTAGCTAAAGATAAAATAGCCATACATTCGCTCGCCGCGGTTATGTCAAAACCTGCTTTACGGTTAACCCCATGCACCTTGCCGCCGCCGCCTATCACAACATTACGTAGTACCCTATCATTAACGTCAAGAACCCTGTGCCAGATAACATTGTCTTTATCGATATCTAAAGTATTATTCCAATATAAATTATTATCTAAAACTGCCGCGCATAAATTTTGCGCGCTGGATACCGCGTGCGCGTCTTGTATACCATATAAAGAAATATCTTCAGAAGGAAGAATTTGCGACAACCCTCCGCCGGTTGCTCCACCTTTCATCCCAAAAATAGGACCAAGAGACGGTTGTCTCACACAAGAAATAGCCTTATGGCCTAATTTATTTAATGCCATGCCAAGCCCAATAGTGTTAACAGTTTTGCCCTCTCCAAGCTGAGTCGGCGTAATAGAAGTAATTAAAACAAGTTTTCCATTTTTTTTATTAGCGGTTTCTTTAAGCTTAGTCGCATCAACTTTAGCTACATATTGCCCTGAAGGTTTTAAACAATTAGCGGGTATCCCATACTTTTTAGCGACTTCACTGATATTTTTCAACGGTGTTTCCATAGCTACTTTTTTATCATAATTCCCATTCATAAATATTCCTCCCCTTTTTAAAATCAAAAAAAATAGTGTTATTCGCCTTCATCTACTGCTGTTTTTGGTTTAACACTACTTTTCGTTAAATTCGTAAATAAATTCTGAAATCATATATTGTTTTTCTACTTCTCGAGTTTTGTTTTTTTGCCGCTGTTTACGCATATCCCCAAAAGGCCCAAAACTTCTGCGGTGTACCGGAGAAAGCCCATATTTAATAATGGCGTTTAGATGTTCCTCTGTGCCGTATCCTCGATGTTGCGCAAATCCATATTCAGGATATTTTATAGCCAACTTATCCATTATTTTATCTCTTATCACTTTAGCGACAATTGACGCGCACGAAATAGAACAGCTTTTTCTGTCTCCGCCAATGATATAAGAACGTTTCTGCGGAACAGAAATATTCATTTTTTTTCCGTCAATTAATAAATAATCCGGAGTGATTCTTAATCTAGACACAGCCTTTTTCATTGCAATGAGAGTCGCATTATAAATATTGAATTTATCTATTAAAATAGGCCCAACCATACCTACACCTATATAACAATTCATCAAAATTTCAGAATACGCCAACTCTCTTTTTTCTGCGGTAAGTTTTTTTGAATCGTCTATTCTCTGTTTAAATATTGAATTGTGAATAATCGTAGCCGCCGCTACAACCGGCCCTGCTAACGGGCCTCTACCTGCTTCATCAACACCGGCTATAGCACTATATCCTTCATCGAAAGCCTTTTTCTCATAAAAAAATCTTTCTTCTAAAAGTATTTCAATATTATGCTTCTTGTCCAATTTGCTCTTTTACTTTTACAGCTCTTTTTCCTGTACGGCCTCTTAAATAATAAAGTTTTGCCCTGCGGACTCTGCCTTTTTTAGTAACAACTACTTTTTCAATAAGAGGAGAATTATACGGGAACACTCTTTCGACTCCTTCTCCGTAAGATATTCTTCTGACAGTAAAAGCTTTTGATATGCCCGTTCCCTTTATTCCGATAACAAGACCGCTAAATAACTGCGCGCGAGTTTTGTCCCCTTCTGTTATCCGAAAAAAAACATCAATAGCATCTCCAACCTCAAATTCAAATTTTTCTTTCCTCATATATTTTTCTTCAAACGTTTTAATTTCTTTTTTCATAAAATTTCCTCCTAAAAATTTTTTGTAATTTTTCTATAATAAATCCGGTCTTCTTTCTTTTGTACGGCGCAAAGATTCTTCACTGCGCCACTTCTTTATTTTCTTCGGGTCTCCGCATAACAAAATTTCAGGAATTTTCATACCTTTATATTCAGACGGCCTTGTATATTGCGGATATTCCAAAAGCCCATTTTCAAACGATTCTTCCTTAATTGATTCTTCGTCTCCCAAAACTCCCGGCAAAAGCCTTACAATGCTGTCACATATTACCATTGCCGGAATTTCTCCGCATGTCAGAACATAATCTCCGATAGATATTTCAAAATCAACAAACGATCGTATTCGCTCGTCAACTCCTTCATAATGCCCGCATATAAGAACGATATGTTTTAATCGTGAAATTTTTACAGCTACCGACTGATTAAATTTTTCTCCCTGCGGAGTCAATAAAATAATTTTAGGTTCAACACATTGCGCCAAGTTAGCTTTATTCTTAATTTCTTTAATGCCCATATCAACGGGTTCAACCTTCATCACCATGCCGGGTCCGCCGCCAAAAGGCTTATCATCAGCACTTCTATGCTTGTCAAAAGTCCATTGCCTTATATCACACAAATTTATTTCAATTAAACCTTTTTTTTTAGCAATTTTCATTATTGATTCATCAAAAGGCCCTTTAAACATATCAGGAAACAAAGTAAGCACATCTATTTTCATAATTCACCGTGCCGTAGAACACTTAAGAAAAAACACAACCATAACGATTATTTATTTCGCAACTTCTATGCCGGCTTTTTTAATAAAACTTTTCACGGTCTCAGAAGGAATAGCGCCTACTTTAAGCCAATATTGAATCCGTTCCGCGTTTATTTTAAAATTATCTTTTTTCTTTTTAGGCTCATAATGCCCTAATTCTTCAATAAAATTACCATCTCTACTCTCTGTCTTATTTACCGCTACTAAACGGAAAAATGGTTTTTTTATTGTTCCTATTCTTTTCATTCTCAAAACAACTGCCATCTTACCTCCTAATATTTTTATGTTATTTAAACCGAAAATGTATAAAAAATATCCGTTATATTATTTTATCTCTTTCATTCTCCATATTTTCGCGCCTACAGCGGAAAGTTTTTCCTCAAGTTTTTCATATCCTCTATCAAGATGATAAACTCTGGCTATTTCAGTTTGTCCGCTTGCGACAAGCCCGGCTAAAACTAATGCCGCTGACGCCCTTAAATCAGACGCCATAACAGGCGCTCCGCTAAGTTTATTCGTGCCTTTAACAATAGCCGTAGCTCCCTCTATAACAATATCCGCTCCCATTCTATTAAGTTCACTTATATGTATAAATCTATCAGGATATATCTTTTCCGTTATAACGCTTATACCGTTACTTATCGCCGCTAAACTCATCATTTGCGCCTGTAAATCTGTCGGAAAACCGGGATAAGTCAAAGTAGTTATATCAATAGGATTAATTACATCACCAGCTCTATATACCTCAAGCCCGCCATCAACTTCATCAATAACTCCACCGGCTTCTCGCAATTTATCAATTAAAGCAAGATTATGTTCGGCTCTCGCGTGTTCCAAATATAATCTACCGTTAGTAATAAGCGCGCCTATCATATAAGTACCTGCTTCAATTCTGTCAGGAATTACACTGTATTCCGTGCCTCTCAACGATTTTACTCCGCGCACTTTTAAGGTTGATGTGCCAGCGCCTTTTATATCCGCGCCCATAGCTATTAAAAACCGGGCTAAATCCTCAACTTCCGGTTCACTCGCGGAATTCTCTATAATAGTTTCGCCTTCCGCGAAAACTGCCGCCATTAAAACATTATCTGTCGCTAAAACACTTGAACCAAAATGCCCGCCTAAATAAATTTTTCGACCTTTTAAATTTTTCCCATTAGCAAGAATATATCCGCTTTTAACTTCAATCTCTACTCCTAACGCTCTTAATCCTTTTAAATGTAAATCAATAGGTCTTGGTCCGATAACACATCCGCCGGGAAAAGAAACCTCCGCCTCTCCGAAACGGCCTAAAAGAGGCCCTAAAACCACGATAGAAGCCCGCATTGTACTTACCAATTCATACGGAGCTATATGGTTTTTTATTTGGCCCGCGCTAACAATAATAGTATCGCCTTCTCTTCTCGCGTCACGGCCTAAAGCATTTAAAATTTTTATCATAGTGCTGACATCTTTTAAGTCAGGCACATTTTTTATGCGGCATTCCTCATCCGTTAAAATTGTCGCAGCAAGTATTGGTAACGAAGCATTTTTCGCTCCGCTTATTGGTATAGTCCCGTTTAAAACATTTCCACCTTCAACTAACAATTTATCCATGCTTCCACCCTATAACAATACGATCAAAATTATTAAAATCCCGAAAACTTTTCACATTAGAAAAACTATTCTCATTAAAAATTTTTTTAACTGCTAATCCTTGATCGTATCCAACTTCTACGCCTACAAGTCCGCCTTTTTTAAGAAACTTCATTCCATTTTCAGCTATTTTTTTGTAATAATCTAAACCGTCTACGCCGCCCCAAAGAGCTATTTTAGGCTCACTTTTGACCCACGCGTCCAATTTTTCGTAATCCTTAGATGAGACATATGGCGGATTTGAAATAATAGCATCAAATTTTTCAAAATAAATATCTCCAACCGCTGAAAATATATCAGAATAAAAAAGTGTTATATCACTATCCGGCACTAATCGTTCTATATTTCTCTTAGCTACACTAAGCGCGTCACGGGAAACATCAACGCTTATTATCCTTGACTCCGGCAATAATTTAGAAATACATATCGGAATAATCCCGCTACCTGTCCCTATTTCTAAAAATAAATATTTTTCATCGCCGCTTTTTTTTAAGCTGACCATTTCTGCGACAGTTTTAACTAAAAGTTCGGTTTCAGGACGGGGGATAAAAACACGCTCATCAACATATATATCCATTCCCATAAAGTTAGCGAGATTTTGTTCATATTGTATCGGCTGTGTCTCAGAATATTCTACACAAGGACAAGGACGCATTATTGTGCCTCCGCTATGCGAAGTTGTCTCTCCTCTTCAATCAACGCGTAGAGGAGTTCCTCCATCGAACCTTCTAAAACCTGCGGCAAATTATAAAGAGAAAATTTTATCCGATGATCCGTTACTCTATTTTCCTGAAAATTATATGTTCTTATCTTTTCAGATCTATCCCCAGTTCCAATCTGTTTTTTACGAGCGGCTGAAATATTTTGTTCCTGCTCTTCCTGCTTTTTTTGAAGTAACCTAGCCTGTAAAACCCTCATAGCCTTAAGCTTATTTTTATGCTGACTTCTTTCATCTTGGCAAGTAACAACAAGACCTGTGGGAATATGCGTTATTCTTATAGCGGAATCCGTTACATTAACATGTTGCCCGCCGGCTCCGCTTGAACGATATGAATCAATACGTAAATCCTGCGGATTAATATCAATTTCACTAATATCTTCCGGCTCTGGCAAAACAGCCACAGTAGCGGCAGATGTGTGAACGCGACCGCCCGCTTCAGTATCGGGAACACGCTGAACACGATGCGTTCCCATTTCAAATCTAAAATATTTAAAAACTTCTTTCCCCTCAATAGCAAAAATTATTTCTTTAATCCCGCCTAATTCAGTATGATGTGAATCTAAAACTGTTGTTTTCCAACCTCTATTAGCGGAATATTTCGTATACATATTGTATAAATCCCCGGCAAACAAAGCGGCCTCTTCGCCGCCTGTTCCCGCACGGATTTCCATTATAACATTTTTAGAATACAATGGATTTTTATCATCAAAGACCAAATCTTCCAACCTTTTACGCTGAATCACAATAGCTTTTACAAGTTCTTCCAATTCCATTTTAGCAAGTTCAATATATTCTACGGATTCGCCCTCTTCATTTAAAACACTCTCAAGATATTTTTTCTCTTTATCTAACTGTAAATATTTGTCATATTCTTCCAAAAGGCCTTTCAACTCAGAATACTCTTTTGCCTTTTGACTATATAATTTTTGGTCAGATAAAATAGAAGACGAAGAAAGCTCTTCTTCTATCGATTTAAACAATTCTCTTTTTTTATTTAAAATAGCTGTAAACATAGAGGCTTAATCAAATTATTATCATTTGCCTTTCTTATTGCCGTATCTTTTAACAAATTTATCCACCATACCAGCAGAATCTACAAGCTTTTGCTTACCAGTATAGAAAGGATGACAATTGTAACAAATTTCCACATGCACATTTTCCTTAGTCGCCATAGTATGAACCGTGTTACCGCAAGCGCAAACAACTGTTGATTTTCCATATTTTGGATGAATACCTTTTTTCACTCTTAACCTCCTGCTCTAAATGTTAAAAAAATAAATCTATTATAAAAATTACAATAATTGTACAAATTATAATATTTTACAAAAAATTCAATAAATAGCAAGGAATTTATACTATACGCGAGGAATTAGAAGGGTTTATTATTTGAAACCGATTAAAAAAATCAAAGATATGGACATTTTGAACCAGTTTTAGAGAAACTACATTGGCCGTCGCAAGGCTCCATTTTTACAGTAACTTCACAATCAGGAATCGAAGCTTTTATATCTTTTTCTAAAAGGCTTACTGCTTCGTAGCCTTTTTTAAATGATATCTCCTGCGGCACAATTAATTTAAACTCAATAAATTTTTCACGGCCGGCGGTACGTGTTTTTATATCTTTAAATTCACAATATCTATCCATGTACTTTGCTAAAAACTTTATAATTTCTAATTGATTTCCTTCTTCTAAAGACGCGTCTAAAAGTTTAAAAAATGAATGTTTTGCTAATTGAAACGACGGGATAACAACTATAATACTCACGCTTAACGCGGCTAACGGGTCCATATAAAGCGCTATTTTTTGATACCCTATCTGTTTTAATGCCTCGCCTGCAATAAAGGCTACAGCTATTATACCGGATATAAAACCTTCCAATCTATAATGTAATCCCTCGGCAGATATCGCGGGAGAATTACTTTTTCTCCCTAAAATAAGAATATAATACGCTCCCACGAAATTCAAAGTAGCACTTACAGCTGAACATAATAAACCAACCCACGGCATAGTCACATCATGCGGATGAAAAAAATTTAAAATTGCCTGCGAACTCATTGTCATGGCTATTCCTATAAGAATTAGCCCTTCCATGGCTTCGCAGACATGTTCTATTTTCCCGTATCCATAATTATGCAAAGCATCCGCAGGACGAATTGAAAGTTTAATCGAATAATACAAAATTATTGAAACAACTAGTCCAACAATAGAAATACCTAAATCCATCGCGATAGCAAGCGAGTTGACCAATACTAACGCTACAGCTTTCATCGCTACAAGAAAAACATTGCAGAGAAGACTTATCATAGTAGCATAATACATATACTTGTGCTGTTGATTTGACATATTTTTAATTTAAAATAATTTTAACAGAAAAAATAGAAAGTAACGGCAGGCCGGCAGACAGGCAATCTACTATAGCATTTTATGAATGATTATTTTGAGAAGTAAGTAATGGCAAAACACCAACCACTTCAAGTATTTCTTTTGCTTTGGCAGATATTTCCTTTATTGCCACGATTTTTCCTAATTTAACACCTTTTTTATAAGCCACTATCAATACTCGTATGCCAAGGCTTGAAATATAATTTACTTTGTTTAAATCGAAATAAATATTATTAAAATTTTTTACAATAATTTTTTCTACTTCTTTTTCTAAAATCGGACTTGTCGCTTCATCAATATTTCCATCAAGATAGATTGTTAATGAACCGTTGCCTGAGGGACGTTCTATTATTTTTATTTCACTAGACATAACCTTCTCCCGCTATCTTTTTCTATCCCTTTTTTAGCTGTCTTAAAAATTCACTCCAAGGAAACTTCCTGCCCGGGCATTCGGTCTTAGCGTTTCGCACCTTGCCATGCCTTAAAATACGGGCATTTGAAATCTTATAAAATTTACGGAGTTTTTCAACAAGAAAAATTAATGATCTCATTTGCTTAGGCGTAACTTTCTCAACTGAAAAATTTCCGACAAGACAGATTCCGATTCCTCTTTCATTCATATTATTAGCCTTACAATGGGCGCCATCCATCTGCTTTATCCATCTCGGAGTAGCTTCAATTTGCCCATCAGCTTTTCCACATGTTCCATTATCAATAACAAAATGATACCCTACGCCGCCTTCCCAACCCCTATTTTTATGGGCATTATTAATCTGCGTGGAACTTCCCACATCAGTAGCACTGTGATGAATAATAATATATTTCCATTTAGAGTTTGGATAAAGCGTTACAACATCTTTTCGAGGAGACGCATCGGGTACAATCAATTTCTGCCCAATTTCTATATCCCGCACATTAAATATTTTATTTACCTTTTTAATCATCTCTTCATCAACATTATACATTTGGCTTATTCGCCAAAGTGTTTCACCGGGAGCTACTGTATGATAAACATTTTGTTTCATTTCTTTTACAGTAGTAGGAAGGGGGCATGGCCCTAATGATAAAGGCTTACTAGGCGGTTTAACTGAAGTACATGAAGCAGAAAATAATAAAAGCGCGACTATGGTAATTTTACTTAAAATATTATTTATTTTAAACTTTCGCATTTTTTTATAAGTCCCTGCCTAAAAAATCTGTTTCTAAAAAATTCATAATTACGCGCGACAATGGGATATTATACTCATTCCTATAAAAAATACAATAATTTTTGACTAAACTAACTCATGTAAACGGCATATTTTTCTAGTCTAAAAAGACCTAAAAAATTCTTCCCCACGCTATACCCTAGATAAAATAGCCCTTAGAACAGTATTCCGTTTTGCTAATTCCATCACTAAAAATGGAATAAGCGATATACTTACAACTATCACCCATTCAAAAAATACTAATGTTTCTGTTTTAAAAACTCGTTGTAAAAATGGAATTTGAACCACAGCTACCTGCAATATAAAAGAACCAGCCACAGCCAATATAAGTTTTTTATTTGTGAATATTCCAAGTTTGAATAATGATTCACTTGTACTACGGCAATTGAAAGAATGAAATAATTGACTCACCGCGAGAACGATAAACGCGGCTGTTCTTGCCCTTGCGAGTCCCCTGTCTTCTATAAAAAAAACAAAATAAAACGCGCCTAAACTGCATAAAGCTATTAACAAACCTTGAACGATAATAAGTATCGCCCTATTTTTAGAAACAATAGGTTCATTTGACCTGCGCGGCTTTTGTTTCATAATACCTGAAGTTACAGAGTCAACGCCAAGCGCTAAAGCCGGCAAACCATCAGTAACTAAATTCACCCAAAGTATGTGAATAGGAAGTAGCGGTGACGGAAAACCCGCGAAAACAGCGATAAACATTACTAATATTTCACCCGCGTTACATGAAAACAAATAATGTATAAATTTTTTAATATTTTCATAAATGCCTCGGCCCTCTTCTACCGCTGAAACAATTGAGGCAAAGTTATCATCCGTGATAACCATATCTGAAACTTCTTTTGTCACATCAGTGCCTGTAATACCCATAGCCACACCGATATCGGATTCTTTAATAGCTGGCGCGTCATTCACGCCGTCGCCAGTCATAGCTGTAACAGCTCCTTTTTCACGCCACGCTTTGACTATTTTTAATTTGTGTTCCGGTGCTACTCTCGCGTAAACGGATATATTTTCCACATTTTTCTTAAATGATAATTCATCCATGCTGTCCAGTTCTTCTCCGGATAAAGCGATAGAATTTTCTTTAAAAAATCCGAGTTCGCGCGCGATTGCTACAGCTGTATTTTTATGGTCTCCTGTTATCATCACTGTTTTTATACCGGCACTTTCACAATCTTTTATCGCGAGTTTCACTTCTTCTCTAGGTGGATCCATCATCGCGATAAGCCCGGCAAATGTAACAGATTTCTCAACTGATAAAATTTGTTCTCTATCCGGCTTCTTCTCTATTTTTTTATACGCTACTGCTAAAACACGCATAGCGCTGTCACCAAACAGCGTATTAATTTTATTTATTTCTTCTCGGTCTTTCTGTGTTATTTTTCGTTCTACTCCGTTTTCATAAACCGTTTCGCAATCTTTTAAAATAATATCCGGCGCGCCTTTTATAAAAGCAATAGAGACATTTTCCTTTTCACGGATCACCGTCATTTTTTTTCTATTAGAATCAAACGGAATTTCATCAATAAATTTAAATTCTTTTTCCTTATCGGATTTAATAATCCCAGCCTTACCAGCTAGTGTTAAAAGAGCGCCTTCTGTGGGATCTCCTAAAATTTTATAAACTCCGTTATCCGCGTTTAAATCAGCGCTATTACATAAAACAGATATTTCAAAAATTTTTAATAATTCAGGAAAAGAAGCCGTATTCACTGATTTTGAATCCATCAAAAATTCTCCTGACGGCGCGTATCCAACGCCTGAAACGTCAAACATTTTTCCGCCGGCAAAAATTTTTCTTACTGTCATTTCATTTCTCGTAAGTGTTCCTGTTTTATCAGAACATATCACAGTAACACTTCCCAAAGTTTCAACAGAAGGAAGCTTCCTGATTAAAACATGCCTCTTAACCATACGTTGAACGCCTAAAGCAAGCGCTATTGTCACAACAGCAGGCAATCCTTCAGGGATAGCCGCGACAGCAAGGCTTACTGACGTAAGAAACACATCAAAAATATTTCCGCCGCGCATGATACCCAAAGCAAAAACTATTCCCACCATAATAAAACATGCCAGAACAATAAATTTTCCAAATGATTCCAAACGTTTCTGTAACGGCGTATCCTCCATACCTATTTCTTGAATCATTCCCGCTATTTTACCAAGCTCTGTATTCATGCCTGTTTCAGTGGCTATTACAACCGCTCTCCCGCTCGACACGTGAGTTCCCATGTAAACCATGTTAATCCGATCCGCCAAAGAAATATCTTGATTATTCAACGTTTGATGAGTTTTTATAACAGGCGTTGATTCTCCTGTAAGAGAAGCCTCTCCCACTGAAAAATTTGAAGTAAGCCATAAAACCCTGCCGTCAGCGGGAATATTATCTCCTATTTCTATTTCTATAATATCTCCCGGAACAATTTGTTCAGAAGGAATACTTACACGTTTCCCATCCCTTATAACCTTTGAATTAGGACTGGATAATTTTTTTAACGCGGCTAAAGATTTCTCTGCTCTATATTCTTGTATAAAACCTAAACAAGCGTTTAAAAATATTATCGCGACTATCGCACCTGCGTCTACCCATTCTCCCAAAAAACCTGACACAAGCCCGGCGCCCGCTAAAATCCACATCATAAAATCATTAAACTGACTTAAGAAAATTTTTAATGCTGAAATCTGACGGCCTTCGTTAAGACGATTTAAACCGTATTTCTTAAGCCTTTCCCGCGCGTCCGCGTCATTTAGACCTAATGAAATATTAGAAGTGAATAATTTTACAACATCACTCGCAGATTTACTCCACCACTTAGACATACTCTCCTCCTTGTATCAAACAATTCTCACATAAATTTCCGACGCAAACTCTTTATCAACCGCGAATTGACTTTTCCCATGCTGAATAACATAAGAAGGAAACCGGCAAATAAGAGAAAGCTCTATATTAGGCAATATCCCCATAACAATAGCTTTCTGTAAAGCATTATGATTTTTTGTTTCAAGATACGCGACCTTTGCCTTTTTCCCAATTTCTAATTCCGTAAGCGGCATAATAATTTTTTTTAAAGCGCCTTTTCCCTTGCTACAGCATTTCCCTTCCGGGATAGGCTTTCCATGCGGGCATGTTTTAGGATGCCCTAAAAGCGCGCAAATATTATCATCCAATCCCTTACGAAGAAGATGTTCAAATTTACATCCGGATGAATAAAGTTCATTTTTTTTCACGTCTAAAACATCCATTAAAAGCCTTTCAGCAAGCCTCTTCCTCCTGACAGCACTTTTAGCTTCTTCCCATCCCTTATATTCTAAAATTATTTTTTCACCTGAAATAGTAATATATTTTTTTTCCGCGAGCTCGAACGCGTCCGCGATATCTTCTATTTTTTTTAAATTAAAATATTCTTTTTTGTTTTCAAATATTTCAATCCATATATCCGCTAAAATATGTTCCTGTTTATCTGTAAGCATCTCTTATCTCCTAATAATTCGTTTATACGCCGGGCGCTCCGGCGCAACATAGCTTTTTTTGTAGCGATAATTTTAAAGAATAACTAAAAAAGCCATTTTTAAAAATGTTATTTTCGCGCAAAAATAAAAAAATTTATTTTTTGTTTTTGTGCCGGAGCCACGATTCGTCTCATTTTTTCTTAGACGTTATTCTTTTATAAACCAAAACCCCCGCCGGTACAACTATTACCGTCCATAGCCATTGCCAATTGGATGAAAAAAATTTGCATACTAAAACAGATGGAGAAACTTCAACTTTAATCCATTTGTCAAATGTCCTAATAGTTCTAGGAGTTTCTTTACCCTCCACAAAAAAAAGAGCTGTCAATGTAAGATATAAAAATTGTCCGCCAGATTTTAATGGTGTAATTTCCCATTTCCATTCGGTATTGCCTGAGCCTGTTACTGCCTGCAATTCAGGAGTTATAGCTGTTATTTTAAAATTAGTTCCGGTTAAACTCGCTGACATCCTATTAGAAATAAGGACTTTATCGCCGTCTTTATCTCCTTCTAATTCAATTTCTTTTTTAAGTTCTTCAATACTACTACGCATACTAAGTAAAAGTTTTATCATACCCGGCTTGTCAAGTTGCATTGCATTAGGAGTATTAAACGCGATATTGCCGAACTCTAACGAACCAATTATTTTATCAACCACGTTGGTGTTATAATTAGATTCTGTCTCTTCTGACACTAAAGAAGCCGTAAAATCAACCGAGGCAAGTGTTTTAACCTTCATAGCATCATAAGGAGAAGCAGACATTACACTACCGGATGGCGTCATCTCATTAATTAATCGAACTCTATCATCAGATTTTAATTCATCCCGCTCGGATTCTACCGGTTCACCCGCCATAGGAGGATACGCTATACGCGCCATTTGGCAGGGCTGATTTAAAATCGCAAAACAAAAAAATAAAATCAGTCCCCCTGCTAAAAATAAAAAAATATTTTTCACGCGCTGTCCCTATTGTTTTCTTTAGATAAAAGACGGCAAATGTGTTTTTCTTTTTCTTCGTAAATTTTATTACGTTTTTCCAAATTTTCCCAATCCACTAAACGCGCGTCAAATTCAGGTCCATCCACGCATGAAAATTTAATTTTACCGCCGACAGTTACCCTGCACGAGCCGCACATCCCTGTCGCGTCCACCATTAAAGCGTTAAGCGACACTATTGTATCAACATTATATTTTTTTGTAATCAAAAAAACTTGTTTCATCATAGGAATAGGACCGACAGCATAAACTAAATCGTATTTATTTTCTTTTAATAATTTATCTAATATAACGGTATTAAAACCTTTAATACCAAGAGAGCCGTCATCTGTGGCTATAAAAAATTCATCCGCTATTTTTTCAATTTCATCTTTTAAAATAACTAAAGATTTAGTCCGCGCGCCTAAAATAGCGGTAACATGATTATCCTGTTTCATATCACGCGCGACAGGAAATATCTCGGCAATACCAACTCCGCCCGCGATTGTAATAACCCTGCCGTACTTTTTTACGCAAGTGGGATGACCCAACGGCCCTAAAACAGAATAAAGCTCGTCCCCCTTATTCATGCTCCCTAAAAGTTTAGTGCTAAACCCGATTTCCTGAAATATAAAAACTACCGCGCCTTTTTTGATATCAGTGTCAACTATAGTCAAAGGAATCCTTTCACCTTTTTCCGTAGCCATAATAACCGCGAATTCTCCGGCCTTTGCTTTCTCAGCAATTAAAGGCACTTCTACTTCTATTAAAGAAACTCTTGTTTCATTATCAATAGCTAAAATTTTTTTATCAATGATACGCATGGACTTATCCTTTTAAAATCTTAAATTTTAATAATATCATCCTATACCACTACCACCGGCCGCCACAAAAAAACTTTATCATTCGGACGGGCTAAAAAAGAGATTTTTACGGCAATCTTCTCGCCTTTTACCGCGCTCGAAAATTTTTTATGATTTTTTTCTATTTCCGAGACTTTAAAAAATTCCGCGGGAGTATTTTTCCCGGAAATTAAAATCTCATCACCCGTGTTTAAATTTCCCGCTCTTAAAATAATTTCAGCGACACTAATTTTTTTATAAAATTTTACGACTTCCCCGATATATATTTTTTCATATTCATTTTTAAGTTCTCTTGAAAATTCTTTTCCGCCCGGCGTCCCGTCATAAAATCCGCTCGAAAAACCTCTGTTATAAACTTTTTTCAATTTTTTTTCTAATAAAATTTTTTCTTTATCGCTATAATCGCCGTTTAAACACAGGTCTATCGCCCTTCTATAAACAGAAGTGGCTATTTTAACATAGTCGCTAGACCTTGCCCTGCCTTCTATTTTAAACGCGGATACCCCGAGATTAATCAACCGGTCAATAAAATAAATACCGCATAAATCTTTCGGACTCATTAAAAAATTTTTACCGGCCAAAAAACTAACCTCTTTTTCGGCATCAACTATAGTAAATAAACGTCTGCACGGCTGAAGGCACTCCCCTCTATTAGCTGATTTTCCAAAAGTATATTGCGACATAAAACATCTGCCTGAAATCCCAACACACATTGCGCCATGAATAAAAACTTCAATCCCGCATGAAATATTTTTCTCTTTTATTTTTAAAGTAATATTTTTTATATCTTTAATGGAACACTCGCGCGCTAAAACAATTTTTGAAACACCAAGCGACGCGTAAAAAGAAAACGCCTCAAAATTTGAGACACTAGCCTGAGTTGAAAGATGAATTTCAAGCCCCATCTTTTTAGCTAAATTTAAAACAGCCATATCCCATAAAATTACCGCGTCGACTCCAGTTGATTTAGCCTTATCCAAAATCTTTTTCACCTTATTAATTTCATTATCGTATATTAAAACATTCAGACTCAAATAGCCCTTTTTACCGTTATCATGCAAAAATTTCATTATCTTCGGCATTTCCATTAAATCAAAATTACTAGCCCGCGCGCGCATATTAAGTCCTTTAACTCCGAAATAAACGCTGTCAGCTCCGCTTTTTACAGCACTAGTGAGGCATGCCCAATCTCCCGCGGGAGCTATTAATTCAGGATAATAATTCATAATAAAAATTTCGTTACGCAAAAAAGTATTTGCCCTAGACAAATGCTTTTCACTGGTAGAGTTAACGAACTCCTCCTCTAAAAATACAAAATACAGCCGCAATAATAAAAAAAGACGCTAAAATATATTCCTGCTTAAAACCTTCTTTCATATAAAAAATAGAAAATGGAATAAAAACAATTAATGTTATCGCTTCCTGTAAAATTTTTAATTGCCCAAGATTCATAACCTGATGGCCCACGCGGTTAGCCGGCACTTGAATTAAATATTCAAAAAACGCTATCCCCCAGCTAATAAAAGCCGCTATTATCCATGGTTTAGCGTTAAAATTTTTTAAATGCCCATACCAAGCGAATGTCATAAAAATATTACTAAAAACAAGCATAAGAATAGTAATCAAAATTCTTCCCATAACACCGCGACCCTCCACGTATTTTATCTAAAAAAATACAATTCATCACATAATTTCTACGCGACAATTGTATAATTTAAACGATATAAAAACAACATATCTTTAAACCCGGATTTTGCAATAGGCCTTTGGCAAAATGTCTCTAAATTTTTGATACTACTCAGTTACGCTCGCAAAAATATCCTCAGCGTATTGCAAAGAATACGCTTTCGTCATTTTTGCTCGCAAGCCTTGTATTATCAAAAATTTAGGCCATTTTTCTCGAAGTCTATCGCAAAATCCGGGTTTAATCCAAAAATTATAAAATTTTATAAAAAAAAATGGCCTTTTCAGCCCGGCCTGCGTCGAGGGCTAAAAAAGCCATTTACATAAAACTTTTCTTATTTCTAAAACTTATAATCCACGCTTAATATACTCTTCATCCGCCTTGGCAAGTGAAATTTTATCTCCTATATCATACCAACCTTCATTAAAAACAAATCCATATACATCCTCATTTTCACTCATCCATTTCACAAAATTTCCGGGCGCGTCTTTTTCAACTACGGATTGCAGATATTGTGAAACCTTTGAGAAAAAAATCGAAGGAAGATAATATATTCCGGTTGAAGCTAGTGTTCCTTTAGGTGATTTCGGCTTTTCCTCAAAACCTATTATTTTGTTATTATTGTCTACCGACACTATCCCATATTTCGATGCCAAAGAAATATCTTTAACATCAAATAACGCAACTGCCAATTTTTGTTTTTCTTTAGCAAAAGAAATAAATCTTTTTATATCAAATTCAAAAAGATTATCTCCTGCCATAATCAAAATATCTTCGTTGGGTTCTTTTTCTGTCAGAACAAGATTTATGTCTCCTATAGCGCCAAGCCTATTATCATTTGTTGTGGTTTTATCATTTATAATGTCTAAATTAAAGCTATATCTGGCACTATCTTTCCATCCTGACAAACAATCATAAAATTTAGCGTTAGTAACAATATAAACACCGTTACAATGCGTGCCTTTTTCTAATTTCCCTAAAATCCTGTCTAAAATAGTAACCCCGCCTACTTTTAAAAGCGGCTTAGGCTTATCCAGAGTAAGAGGATACAATCGTGTACCATATCCTGCGGCTAAAATTAATCCTTTCATCATTTTTAATTCCTCCTCTTAAATTTTTTATTTTTTTCTTTCCTTATTCACTCTACACTAAATATAAATTTACCATATAAAATTATATCCGCAAGTTATAGAACTTTTTAAATGTTGAAAAATATCATGGAACATCTATAATAAAGAAGCTTTCAGTATTTCAAAAAAATCTATTAAAAATAAAAAAAGAGAATTTTATGCTCAAAACAAAAAAAATTTACATAACAATAATAATTCTTTCTTTGATTGCGTCCGGTTGCGCATCCTATAAGCCCGGATTATCCAGCATGTGGGGAGCGGACTATAATGAACTCAGTAAAGTTAAAAGAGACGGCGTTACAAAAGAAATAAATATGCCAATAGATAAAACTTTCGACGAGGTATTAAAAATCGCTGGAGAAAATAAACTCACTGTGTTTAAAAAAGATAGTAAAAAGAAATTTTTAATATTGATAGGTTTCCCTAAACAAACTAATACGACACGCGTCGGCGTATTTTTTGAACCTATAAACAACTCTTCAACTATTATCACATTAAGCTCTCTTAGCTCAGCCACGCTTGTCAAAGCTAAAAAAATAATATTTGAAAATATAAAACCGGAAAAATAATTATTTTTCCGCCGGCATAGTATTACTGCCATCCGAAACAGATGAAGTTTTTTTGCTTAATATCTCAAGCATTTCTTCATACTCTTTCTTTATCTTGAGAGTATCCTCATTACTGACGCCTAATATCCGTTCAGAAAGTTTAATGAGTTTTTGATATTCTTCTTTGGCTTTTTCATACTGCCCATCTTTATAATAAATGTTTGCGAGCATATAAATTGAAGGGAAAATCTCAACTGTCTCTCTTCCCAAAAAAATCTCTTTTATTTTTAGGCTTCTCAGGCAAACAGGTAAAGCGTCTTTATATTTATCTTCCACATAATAAAGTTTAACCAAATCATCCAATACTCCTGTTACCTCAAAACCATTTTCCCCATGCGTTTTTTTAGTTATTTCTAAAAGAGATTTAAGACACTCTTCGGCTTTATCATATTCATTATTAGCTTCGTATATTATGGCAAGATTGGATAAAGAATAAATTGTTTTCGGATGGCTCTGGCCGTAACACTTGAGGTATTCATTATAGAGTTTATTAGCAGGTTCTATCGCTTCACTATACTTTGCGTCATCATAAAGTTTTATGATATCTTCGGAAAGTTTATCCAAATCAATATTTTCACTAAAACACAAATTCCCACAAAATAAAAATATTAAAAAAAAATACGCGGCTAGAATTTTTTTCATATCAAAAACCTTCTTATACTACGCGGCTAATTTTAATATAGAAATAATATCTTCTTTTTCCATCTCTTTAAACGCGCCTACATGGCCTATTTCAAGCGTGTTTAAAGCTATCTGTTCAAACATATTTTCAGGAACCGCTAATTCTTCAAGGGAAACAGGATGCCCCCATTTTTTTATTTTTTCTTTCATTTTATTAACGGCTTCATCCACGTCTATTGTTCCCCACACATTTTTAGCCCATGTGCTGAAAGTAACAACGTTATATGACTTCATGTATTTTATCCACGCGGGAAAAATAACACCCAACCCCGCGCCATGCGCTATATCAGGATAATTGGCGCTTAAAGCGTGTTCTATCCAATGGCTTGTCCAATCCCCGTCTTTAAGGCCTGCTCCGCTTAATCCGTTAAGAGCAAGTGTAGCCGACCACGCTAAATTAGCCCTTGCGGTATAATCGTTAGGCGAGGACATGAGCCTGTCCGTCATAGCAATAATACTTTTCATTAACGCTTCATCAATAGACATAGTTGTTAATTCCGATGTGCCTGTAAAATAATATTCCATAATATGAGCAACCGCGTCTATAGCGCCATTAACAGTTTGCGTCCAGGGAAGAGACATTTGAACAAGAGGATCAATTATAGAAACGCGCGGATATAAAAAATCACTGGCGATATTCCATTTTCTCTTTAATGACTCATTAGTAAGCACCGCGAATTGATTCATTTCAGAACCGGTAGCAGATATCGTAAGTATCGTATAAATAGGCAACGCGCGTAAAATTTCTATTTTTCTATCATAAGCGTCCCAAATATCATTAAGATAATATCCCGCGGCAATAGATTTAGCAGTATCAATAACACTCCCTCCGCCAACAGCTAAACACGCGTCTATCTCTTTACCTTTTATACTTTGAAGAATTTCATAAGCCTTTGAAAGTACAGGATTCGGCCTGATTCCCCAATGTTCTATCCATTCAATATTATTATCCTTAAGAGATTTTGTTACTTTTTCGTAAACCCCGTTATCTTTGATTGAACCGCCGCCGGCTAATAAAAGAATCTTCTTTCTCCCGTCACGTTTTAATTCAGCACCTATATATTTTATCGTATCTTTACCGAAAACTATACGTGTAGGATTGTGAAAAATAAATTCAGGCATATTTTTTCTCCATTATTATTTTTTGGGGTTAGCCCAAAAACTATTGCTTTTAGGCTTAAGACAATCTATTGCGGTAATCCTCATATCCAAATTTTTTTACAATATTTATTTTATTTGTATCAGGATTATAAATCGCGATAGAAGGAAGATTTACTCCGTTAAACGTATTGTTCTTCACCATAGTATAATGCGCCATATCTTTAAAAATCAATTTTTTCCCCGGCGTTAAAGGCTCATCAAAAGAATAGTCGCCGATAACATCTCCGGCTAAACAAGTAAGTCCGGCTAAACGATACGTGTATTTTTTTTCTCCACGCGTGAGCGCCCCAGCAATCATCGGTCTATATGGCATTTCTAAAACATCCGGCATATGCGTTGCCGCGGAAGTATCCAGTATCGCTATATCCATGTTATTATGAGTAATGTCAAGCACACTCGCTACAAGGACTCCTGTATTAAGCGCTATCGCTTCCCCCGGCTCCAAAAAAATACGCGTCTCGTTTAGCCGGACTTACTTGTTTAGCCGGAGATGTTATCGGCGACTATTCTTTTGATGAGCCTTTAACGCCGGGGAAAAAATTGATTTTTAAAGATATGGCGCATTCAACATTTTTTATAATATCTCCAAACTTTTTTTCTACCGCGGTAAGCGTCCGCTCAAGCGCGTCGGAATTAAGCTCGCAAAGTGTATGAAAATGTATTCCAGTAATACCGTCAAGACTTTTCCCTTTAAATTCTTCATGCGGTATACCAAGACGGGAAAAGGGAGCGCATGGGTCATATAACGGGACTTTTACTTCAGAATGTTCAGGGTTTACACGAAGGCCGGCTTTAATATTCTTTCCGCTTTTTTTAAAAAAAGGCTTAAAAAATTCCCATTGAGAAAAAGAATTAAACGTTATATGCGTGGCATAACGCAAAAGCTCATCAAATTCATCTTCACGATAAGCTGGAGCGTACACATGAACATCTTTCCCGAATTCTTCATACCCTAAACGAGCTTCATGGAGGGAACTGGCTGTAATACCTTTCAAATAATTCCGTATAACAGGAAATACACTAAACATTGAAAAGCCTTTTAAAGCAAGAATAATGTCACAAGGCGCGTTTAGCTGAACGCTTTTCAAAATTTCCAAATTTTTTTTAAGCGCACCGAGATCAACTACATAACAAGGTGTTTCTTTTAATTGAGACGCTATAGCATTAAAATTACAGCTCACCTATACCTCAAAATTTATTTAACATTTTTAATCACCCACGGAAGCCCGTCAACTTTCAATCTTTCCATAAAAGGATCCGGGTTCAACTCTTCCACATTAAAAACACCCGCGCCTTTCCAATCGCCTTTCATCATAAGCATAGCGCCTATCATAGCGGGAACTCCCGTGGTATAAGAAACCGCTTGCGCGTTAACTTCCTTAAAACATTCAGCGTGGTCGCAGACATTATAAATATATATTTTTTTATTTTTCCCTTTCTTAACTCCGTTTATCATACATCCTATATTTGTTTTTCCGCTGTAAGTCGCGCCTAAACTGGAAGGATCAGGAAGGACAGCTTTTAAAAAATTAAGCGGAACTATTTTTTGCCCGTTGTAATCCACTTCATCTATACGCGTCATGCCTACATTCTGTAACACGCGTAAATGAGTGAGATACGCTTCTCCGAAAGTCATCCAAAACCTTATACGTTTTAATCCGTGAATATTTTGAACCAATGATTCCAATTCTTCGTGGTATAAAAGATACATCTTACGTTTACCAATTTTCGGAAAATCAAAATTTTTATATAACGAAAGAGGCTCTGTTTCTTTCCAAACCCCCTTTTCCCAATACTTCCCGCGCTGAGTTATCTCCCGTATATTTATTTCAGGATTAAAATTTGTAGCAAACGGATGACCATGGCTTCCGCCGTTACAATCCATAATGTCAATAAAATGAATTTTATCAAAATAATGTTTAAGAGCGTACGCGCAAAAAATATTCGTGACACCCGGATCAAACCCGCATCCTAAAAGCGCCATTATTCCTCTTTTTTCAAAACGCTCTTTATAATCCCACTGCCATTTATAACAAAATTTCGCTTCATTGCGCGGCTCATAATTCGCAGTATCCAAATAATTAACGCCTGTTTCAAGGCAAGCGTCCATTATCGTTAAATCCTGATACGGAAGAGCTACATTTATTACAAGCTCAGGCTTAAATTTATTAATAAGTTCAACCAATTCTTTTGTGTTATCCGCGTCAACTCTAGCTGTTTTAATAGGATATTTTATTTCTTTAGCGATTTTATCGCACTTTTCGACTCTTCTACTCGCAAGACAAATGTCTGTAAAAACTTCAGGATGACTTGCGCATTTATGAGTAACAACACCTCCGACACCACCAGCTCCTATAATAAGAACTTTCCCCATTTTACTGATACTCCTTATTAAAAAAATTTTCTTTATAATTTTCTCAAGATCAACAAAATATACAACACAAAAAATAAAATCAATAATTTTTTAACTCTTTAAGCAATCTATCCGCGGATTTCGTAGGTTTTACCGTTTGTTTAATCAAAATATCCCGAGCGGAAGAACTTTTTCCATATAACGATTTATTCGCGGAATCATTAAACGCGATAGCGGCGCCTTCTATTTTTATTCCGGCAAAAAGCCCCCGGCTTCTAGAATAAGAAAGAATACCGCCTTTTAATTGTAAATCTATGGATGCTTGAGTATCTCTCCCTATAGGGCCAGCAGAAACAGCAATATCTCCGCCAAGTTTTAATTTACTCTGCATAATTCCATCTAGGCCTCTCTCACTCATAATCAAAAGAATTATATCCGCGGCTTGTCCGCCTATCTGCCATCCAAAACTTCCTCCAAAAATATTAAATACCGCGGGCGCGCTCCAATTATCGGTTTTTTTATCTCTTGCCACAATAACACCCTGTCCATATTGCCCGCCTATAATAAAACCGCCATTAATAGTTGAAGGGAATATCGCGACAGCGTAACAATCTTCAAGTAGCGAAGAAGGAATCCCTGTATCCGGCATATTAGCCATATCATCAAACACTTTAGCAGATTCCCTTAAGAGATTATCCCACTTCGTTTCCGCGTAAGAAAAAAGAGGAATAAAACTAATAACTAAAACAGTAACAACCATCCTGATATTTCTCATATTGTTTCCATCCTTTCGTTCCCTCCGGTTTAACCCAAAAACTGTCTAACTCTTCGAACAACTTTCCGCAATATCTACCGGCAATAAAATACTAAAAGTAGCGCCTTTTCCCTTTTCACTATCAACTGACAATGTTCCTCCATGCGCGCGGACTATCCCGTAACATACTGCGAGACCAAGCCCTGACGCATGTTTCTTTGTAGTAAAAAAAGGCGTAAATATTTTCTAAAAATTTACACACGCAAATCCCTCCCCAGTACAGCGTATCTCGACTCTTATAACGGTACGTTCCCGTCTCGTACTAATACCTAATACCCCTGACTGCGGCATCGCTTCCACCGCGTTAATAAATAAATTTGAAAATAATTCTTTAATCTGAAATTCATCTAATTGAATAGCAGGCAAATTTACTCCGTAATCTCTACGAACATCCACACCCGCTACTTTAATCATACCTTCAACATTTTTTAACGAAGAATCAATAATTTCATTTATATTTTTAATTACAACATTATGTTTTAAAGCTGAAGAAAAAAATAATAATTTTTTCATAAGCCCATGGATTCT
Organism: Candidatus Omnitrophus magneticus; assembly: GCA_000954095.1. Taxonomy (GTDB): domain Bacteria; phylum Omnitrophota; class Gorgyraeia; order Tantalellales; family Tantalellaceae; genus Omnitrophus_A; species Omnitrophus_A magneticus. The sequence goes on from JYNY01000634.1 coordinate 51,937, forward strand.
GGAACACTGACTTAAAATTATTTTAATATTTTCTTCAACAATAGTACTATCAGTTTTGTTCAAATCAGCCATCTGCGCTCTGCCTGAAATAATTAGGAGAGGATTATTGATTTCATGGGCTAAATTTAAAAAAATTTCTCTAAATTGCTCAAAACATTCGCTATTATTATGGGATAACGACATGCCGGCAAATTCACCGCTATCTTTACTATCACGCTTCCGCGCGTCTTTATTTATAAGCCTGTCAATCCATTCAAGGTCATCCATCCGTTTTATTCCTCCCCCCCCCCCTCAACTTATTTAACGGATAATAAAAACCTATTGTTTTAACGCCTCAAGCTTCGCTAAAAGACTATTCTTCAACTGATAAAGTTCAAAAGGTTTTATTATGTAATCAGCGGCTCCGAGATTGAGAGCTTCTTGCGCTATCTTCTGGTCCATAACAGCTGTTACCATTATTACACAGGCAGATTTATCTAACTCCATTATTTTTCCCATAACCTTTATACCGTACATATCCGGCATTTTAATATCAAGAAGAACTACATTAGGCTTTATTGTTTGGAATAATGCAATACCTTCCTTGGCAGAAGTAGCGATAGTGACAACAAAACCTTCTCTTGTAAGAAAATCTTTTAAAAGGTTACATATTTCTATTTCATCATCAATCACTAAAATTTTTTCTTTCATAATGTTCCCCTATTTTTCTATCACGATTATCCTAGTACAAATTTAATCAACATTTAAATAAAATAAATTCTTAAATAATGAAATAGAATAGATTATATCAAAAACAAAAGACAATTCCCTAGTATAAAGATATTGATACATTATAGAAATATAATTTTCTTAGCGGATTTCGCGCATGACGTGAACCCTGCGGGATAGAAGATACTAGATTCCCCCACGGCTCTTTTTTTATGGCAAAAGGGTTACCGTAATATTCGTTGAGTAGAAGAAGTGTTGATAAAAAATGGGATGTTTAATCTGCCGTAAAAAAAGGATTATTGAATAATAAAGATTATAGAAGTAATAGCGACAGACGCGATAGAAAGTCCAAGATAGGGGCATAAAAAACAAAAATATTTTTATTCAGGAAATCAAAAAAAGCATACAATAAAAAGTCAAAAACTCCTAGAATCATATTTAATTGCTTGCTAAATATCTCTACTTCTAACTATCAATGTAAAATAATAATTTTAGTTAAAAAAATAATAATTAAATAGTTGCTATTATTATATTTTTTTGTAAAATATTAAATTAAAATGTTAAATAAAAAAATTGATATATACTATGAAAATTAAAAATAATTTAAATATTTTGTTGGCAATTTTAATGCCTTTTCAACTATGTATTGGACAATTTTCTTTAGACGCCATTACTACAACACATCCTATAACCCATAACTTACTGGCAACTCAAAGCGTTTTCCAAAAAGAAATGCTTACTGATACTGCTGAAACCTTAAAGGTTTCACATGAAATACAGGCAACACTTTCAGCCATTGCAATTTATATTGGCACATATCTTTTTGGGGATTCAAAAAACAACATCCCTCCCCTGCCTGAAAAATATATGAAAGAAATTTTATCATCTACGCTAGGCAGTACCTGTGAAATTATTGATTTTTTATCAATAAAAAAATCTCAAAATACGGCATCTCTTGAATGCGGCATAAACGGTAAAAAAATCACATTACAAATAGCTCTAAAAACATCAGAAAACAATATAAACAAATATTCTCAGCCGCAAGATAACCAATCAATAAATCCTTTTTATTTACCGGGTATAGACTTATGGAAAGCTCCACAAATAGGGCCGGAACTAGAAAAAATGCGCGAAGACATTAAAAAAAATGGATTAAAAAATTTTGAAATTGTTAAACAAGATAGAGAACTAATGAATAAATTTTTCCATGACAAATCATTTGAAAAATATTTTATAGAAATATATAGATACAAAAATGGCACAATCCCTTTTGAAATTATAAAAAAAACCGCGGGATACATTGAAGATGTTAAACTTTTTTTAAATAAGCCCAATAAATGGTGCTGTCCCACTTTCTTTGTTCCAGAAGATGATGAACATTTTTATGAGTTAAATCTAGTGCCGTTTGGATACCATAGCGCAAGATTTTTACTTGAACATAAATTGTTTTCTACAAGACTAACAGTAGAAATACTAAACAAACTCGAAAAAATAGCTTTTGAAAATGAAACCGGAATTTTTGACCATGGACACCTGCATTGCGCAAACATATTATTTAAACTATCCAAACATAATACTATTCAAGATATCAAAATAATTGATTGGAAATTTTTACAACTATTATCGCTAAACTCACCACAAGACACTGACAAAAAAAATATTCCCGAAAATATTTTAATAGAGACAGACAATTTTTTAGTTACAGTAATGCCTATGAGGGCTCTTCTGGATTCGCCCTCACGCCCAAAGGATAAAAAAGATGACAAATACGCCGACTACCGAGCGTTACTTAACGACACAGAGCGGCTTGGCGCGATACAAGCCGTCATATCTGATTTCGACGGTGTTGATAGAGACCATAATGAAGAAATAATGACGGATAAAATTTTATTCTTAAAAAAAGAACTTTCGGAAAAAGGAATTTTGTGCGGTACGTTAACGGGAAATAGCCGTAAAGATTTACTAATAAAGTTCGGCGGATATCTCCGCGCTGGTGGTCTTGTTGGAAGAAAAAAATACATCCTTCTTACTGATACGGGCGGGATAGGGAATTTCATTGATAAACATGGAAATCTCAATCCATTTAAAGGATACACCGAAGCTCCGGTTATAGACGAAAAAACAATACTGGAATTAAAACAAATCACGTTTGACAGTATCCATAAATTATGCGAAGAAGAAAACTTAAATGAAACTGAAATAACTAAAATAATGTTCTTTGTAAAAAATCCTACAGGATTAAGCATCCGGGCGCAAATTAAGAATTCTATACTTACCAATAACTATCATAAAATATCTAAAATTATTAATAATATCCTTAAAGAAAAATCAAAAACAAATAAAAAATTTTCATCAATAACATCCGTGCATTCAATAGGAGCAGTTGATTTAATCACCAAAACCAAAGGCGAGGCTCTCATAGAATTAATAAAACTCATGAAACTTAACCGCGTATTGATTATGGGAGACTCTATAGGAACTGAAAAATATCCCGCGAATGACCGCTCTTTTCTAGCACTCACACAAGAAGATTTAAAAAAAACAGGGATAGAATGGAAAGTGGATATTATAAAAATATACGCGGGAAAAGAGAAAAACGCGGAATTTCCGCGTAGCCTTATTAAAGCTGAATTGGGTGAAAAAGAAACAGACGTAGCGCATACTGTCTATACCGCGATAAAAGACGCGCGCGAAAAATATCGCCTAAAAACACTACAGGATATTGTCGCGAAAGAAAAACTAAAATCCGATACTGTCTTAGATCTCCCTGACAATTTTCAAATCGGCATATTAAAAAAAATTATTGAAAAAAGATATAATGAAATTAAAAATGATGACAGTCATGACAAAACAATATGTTCTATAAAAATAAACGGTCAAAATTATTTATTAAATGCTAATAACGTTACACGCGGTGAAAAAAATCTATTATTGATAGAAAAAGAAAATACAGATACAAATGTTGGGCAAGAATCTCCCTTAGACATTACAGATAAACTTAAAGACGCATCTATAGTTTTAAAGGCCTTAGGATATGAATATGAAATGCTTTTTAGCCCTAATAGCGCGGATAACGCTGACTCCCCTTTTAGGATTCAAATCACAAAAAATAAATCCGACATAAGAAATAAAATTGAACAAAACAAAGTAACCCGCGATTATCTTGTTAATAACGACGGAGTCTCTGAATCCGTAATAACAGGCAGTAATATTAACACCAAAGAATTTAAAGCATCAATGCCGGATAATTTTTTTAAAGAAATCCAATATGATATTGACAAATTAATTCATAGCGAAAAAATGAAATGTAATCTATTGTTTTATCTGAACAATACCTGTAATTTTACGGCATTTTTATCTATTGATGATAATCGAATTCCGCATCTGGCCGAATATTTTAAAACTCAACTTATGGTAAAAATTCAAAAACAACGTATCGATTTAAACCTCCCGCTCTACCCTGAACAAGTATCGCCGGACATTATAGCCTCTAGCTTAGAAAACAATATTGATAAATGGATGGCCGGAAGTAACGCCTTTAGAAGAGCGCATCTACACTCTGTTATAAAACACTTTCATTACCTAGTGAATAAAAATTTTGAAGGATTTTATGAAACTTTGCGGAACGATGTAGTCATTTCAAAAACTTCCGATAAACAAGAGTACTACAATTTATTAAATAAACTTACTAATGTGTATGAAAGCCTTACCAATAAAGAAAAATCAGAGTTGTATTTGGGCATAATACTTCATGATTTTGGATATACTCTTTCACCCTCGGGCTTTAGGCATTGGGATACAGGCTCGGAACTCTCAGAACCCTTTCTTAAGGCTTTAGGGCTTACCGACGCAAAAATTATCACTAATGTAAAAGACATTATCCGCGCTCATCAAAAATTAAATGATTTAGGAACAGAGTGGCTAATTAATGAATTCGAAAATATGCCGCGCATTCTAAAAAAACAATTACTAATTATGTCCGCGCTTGACAGCGCCGGCAAAGTGACAAGGGACAACGTTTTCACACCCGACAACATACTTTCAACGCAAGGATTGAGTGAACTATTCGATTTTTATAAATTATTAGAATCTTATGACACGCCTAAAAATACTTCTCCTCTTAATAGTTTTCTAGAATTCAGATTGAATATGGCGGGAATAAACCGGCCGTTTCAAACATCGCGTAAAGGCCTTGAACTAAGCCAAGAAGAATTCACAAAACTTAAAATATTAGCATTTTCTGATGAACTTTTTAAAAAGGTCTGGTCAACCAATCTCCAGCTTCATGTATTCCCTCTTTTCATGCTTCTTAAGAAAAAAAATCTTTCAGATTACGCGGAAAGAGTATTTAAACTTATGAAAATTATAGCCTATACTACTGATATTTATCTGGCTAAAACAGGAAAAAAATTAACACTAGACATAGAAGTCGACGGCGATGATTTTAGCGACACATTTTTTGAATCTATTCTTGACGGTTTAGAACAATTATTCGCGATGAAAAATGAAGAGATATCACACGAGGCTATATCTAAAGAATTAACGCGCTCGTCATGGTCAAATGTTTTTGGGCTTGGGATAAGATTTGATGGAGATAAATTATATTTATCTCCATCTGAAAATAAAAATGCCGCCCCCGAAGAAAAAACTCTTACTTCAGATAAAAAACTTTCATCATTGAACGATACCGAAAAATTGCTAAGTAATTTAATCGCTCTCGCGTGGCAGGCAAAACAAACTGATAAAAAACTAATTATAGGACTTGAAAAAGAATGGCTACTGCCTGATAAAAAAAACATATTACACGTTAACGCTGTAAGTTCTTTTATTGCCGCGCTAAAAGGCATAGAGCACAAATTGCGAAATATGGGGTTTGACAATTTTGAAATAATCCATGAAAACTCAAAAACTTTATCCAGCACTCTTTTAAAAAAAGCCTCTAGCGAGACAATATTCCCTAAAATGATTGTAATAGCTAGAAAAGAAACACTTGATTTACCCTTGTTTGACGCTATACGGAGTACAGAGCATGAACATAAGGCTTTTTTAGCGGCAATAAACACTAACCCAAAACTAAAAATAAATTCCAACAAGGAAGAATATCTTGAAATAGATTTCATTGAAATTATCAATTTTTCATTAGAACTCGCGTGCGGCCTAGCTATAAATATAGAAAAATTAAAAATAAAATACACCTACGACAGACTCTTAATGACAGTTACAATCATTCCAAACGCGACTATTGTTAAATACGAAAACCTAATTAAAAATATGAAATCTAAAACCTTATCGCTACAAGCGGCATAATTACAAACAAAATATATTGTAATATGGCCACACCATACCCTATGCTACTCTCCATTATCAATACCACTTTTTCAACAAATTAAGATAGAGATTAATTTTTATTTGACACTGTATAATTTTTTGTGTCTAAAGGGGGTAAGTAGGGATGACCGTAAAATAAAAGACCACAATTTAGCTTCAACTATTCTTGACGGGATTCTCCTTTACTCTACTATTATCAACATATTAGGTCATAGCGATAGCGCCAAATCCTTAAAAAAGGGAAGTGATTCTAACTAATTTTTTTGCGCTTCCTATTATGAAAAAATCTTGCGCCTTGACTATGGATTTCACATTGACTTTACGGGGCGCAAATGAGATATTAAATACTCGTGTGGTCACAATTGGGTTGACTAATCGCAGTCATGTCCATCCACGCGGACGTACTGGTTGATAGGGCATCGATGGTTATTCTTGCACATAACCATCTGGCTGGTTCCTTAGGAGCCGTTGTAAAAAGATATTGCTGCTACCAAACGGATATCGCATGCGGGGCAGAGACTCGGGATAACTGTTTTGGATCACGTTGTTTTTAATCAAAAGAAATATTTTAGTTTTGTTGAAAAATGAATTTCATTTAACACGGAGGGCAAACATGGATCAATTTAAAATGAAACAATTTGCGGCGGGAAGCTGTTTCTCTTATATCTTGAGTTCTCAAGAAGAAGCTTTGATTATCGACCCGCACATCAGCCTGCTGGAGGAATATGCAGGTTATCTTGCGAAAGAAAAGTTGAGCCTCAAATTTATTGTCGACACCCACACGCATGCCGACCACTTTTCATTAGCGGCTGTGATGAAGAAGAAATACAACGCCCAAATATTGATGCATGAAAAGGCCGTCTCCAGTGTTGCGGATAAACGATTAAAAAATGATGATAAAATTGCCCTAGGATCAGGTAGTATCCGGGTAATCTATACCCCCGGGCACACGGATGACTCGGTCAGTTTTTACGCGGACAGCAGATTGTTTACCGGTGATGTGCTTCTTATAGGAAGTGTTGGCAGGACGGACTTCCAGAACGGCTCTCCTGAATCCATGTTTAATACTTTACAGAAGATAAAGGCACTGCCCAATGCGACCATGATTTTTCCCGGACATGACTACCATGAAAAACGCTCCTCGCTTTTAGCCACGGAGAAAAATGAAAATCCTTTCCTGAAAGAAAACGATAAAGAAACATTTATCAAAAACATGCGCGCCAAAGTTATTCCTAAGCCTTTTAACATTGATAATATCGTCCGCGTCAATCAAAAAGGCGAAGCCGCTCTTCTGGAGATGATTTCTCCGAAAGAGGCCGCATCGTTGGCGCAGAAAAATCAGCGCGTTAAATTCCTAGATGTGCGTTCAGCTTTGGAATTTGCCGAGGTGCATATTAAAGACTCTATCAATGTTCCCATTGATATGATTTCCGCAAAGATAAACGATTTAAGCGCCTCGGGTCAAGCGTATATAGTTTTATGCCGCACGGGCAACCGTTCTCCGATGGCCGCGGATATGCTCATACAGTCAGGAATTCATGACGTCAAGGTCATGCAAGGCGGCATGACGCGCTGGCAAAAAGAAGGGCTTCCTGTTATCAAAGGACAGGGAGGCATTTCTTTGGAGCGTCAGGTCAGGGTCATCGCGGGTAGTCTGGTTTTGTTGGGCACACTGTTATCCCTGACAGTCCACCAAGGGTTTGTCGTTATTCCGATTTTTGTAAGCTGCGGACTCCTTTTTGCCGGATTGACGGATAACTGCCTTATGGGGATGTTGTTGATGAAGTTACCTTACAATAAAAAACTATACAAAACAAAACTTGGCGGCGGCACGTGCGCCATGGGTTAACAGAGGAACGCATGGCACAAATACTCTATGTGATTCTAGGTCTCGTTGCCGGTATATTCGGAGGACTTTTTGGCATCGGCGGAGCAGTTATCATTATTCCGGCGCTGGTTTATCTCTTTGGCCTCACACAGCACACGGCCCAAGGTACAACTCTTGCGATCATGGTCACTCCAGTAGGACTTTTGGCGGCGATTCGCTATTGTCAGAGCGGAAATTTGAATCTTAGCTACTAATTATTAGCTACCAAATGGGTCGCTACTACGCTACTACTAAAGGGGTCAAGTCTTATACTTGTAACTTAACTTTATAAAATGATATGTTACATGCTAGAATTCCGATATGGCAAAACCACTTTGGATAACATTTTTATCGAACGTTTATGGCGAACAGTAAAAGATAATAACGTATACATAAAGGGATATGAAACAATAATAACTGCAGAAACCGGGCTAAAAGAGACTGTCAAATATTTTGTGTAAACAGGAAAAAACTATTTTTTTTATAGGTTGAACCTCCCTTCAAACATAATAGCAAGTTGAGAAATAACAAGAGCCCAGTTATGAATAGGGTTAGTCCATTTTTTTGTAATTTCCTGAGAGGCTAAATAGAGTATTTTTAAAAGGGCGTCATCAGTAGGGAAAAGGGAACGATTTTTTGTTACCTTACGGAATTGGCGATGTAAGGCTTCTACAGAATTAGTTGTATAAATTAATTTTCGGATTTCATCAGGATATTTAAAAAAAGTAGAGATATGAATCCAGTTATTTTTCCAAGGTTTTACAGCTAAAGGATATTTGTCGGACCATTTATTTTCGAGATTTATTAAGGCATGTTCAGCAGATTGAATAGAAGGAGCTTTATAAATATTTTTCATATCCGAGATGATGGGATAATTCAGCGTCAAGAATTTGTTCTGTTATTTCTTTAAGCATTCTTTTAAAAAGTCCGTTTTTTCCTGTAAGTTCCTCAATGGTTTTACATTTTTTTAATTCTTCATCAATATTAAAAGAAATCTGCATAAAAAACCTCCTGTGTAAAAGTTAATAAAACATAGCAGACATTTTACCAGTCCGCCCGGTATGGGGCAAGCCCCATACCACCTCCCTTACTACATTATCTATTTACACAAAAAATTATACACTCCCTCTATCTCTCGAAAATCTCTATTTTCATACGCTATTAAATTCTTCTTAGCAATAATTCGTTTACAAATATTTGATTCCCCTGCTTCAATGTTCCTAGGTAACCTATTAAATAAATTCAATACATCCATATGATCTTCTCCTCCTGAACGGATCCCTAAATAAAAAGTAAAAATCGCGTCACAACAAGATATAGCGCAATGTACCGCATTTAACCCTACCGCCGTCCAATTTGCCGTCTCACTCGCTTTAATCATTATTTCATAAAAATCTTTTGCTTTATTTAAATATACTCTATAACTCGTTTTATCCACATAAACTACTTTTAATTTTTTAGATGTCATATAAAATCCTCGAGCTTTTTCCCATATATAATACTGTGCGACTTAATAATATTCTTTATAACAGGCAACCCTTTGGCATATTTAGATTTAAACTCTTTTTCTGTATTGATATATGCTGAAAGAACGTTACCATATTCCTTTGTCACATTTACTCCTATACTTTCAAACAATTCTTCAATAACAATTCTTTCTTTGTAAGTTTCAATAATAACAAAAATATCTATATCACTACCGGCATGATCTCTTCCGGTCTTAACACTACCAAATATTCCAGCACTTAATATGCTTTCTCTAATTTTAGATGCGGTTATCCCCTTTTTTATTAAAACTATTATGTCTGATAATAGCTTACTCTCTTTTTCAAATAGCGGAATCAAAATATCTAAAAGTATCCTATTAGACAAATTAAGACTATACACATATGTATTACCGATATTATTCAAAGAAAGAATCCCTTCATCCCTTAAATTCTGCAATGCCTTGTGTATAGTTGTAGGAGAACCACCCAATTCTCTAGAAATCTGCCTGCCGTTCCACTCTGCCTTACTCATAACCATAAATCTAAGAATTTTTATCTTATTGTCGCTATTCAGCACATTATCGAGCGGATTTGTTATTTTCATACATCGCCACCTAATATTAATTGTATAAAATTATGGACAATTGTCCAATTATATGAACAATATTAACATGAAATTCATTTATCTGTCAAGATTAAGCATACAAAACTGCTCGTTCTTCCATTCCTCGCGTCTTTCGTCTCTTCGCGCGAAAAATAAAAAATCGGACGAGTAAAAATTCTTGGCGGGATGAACATATTGGTTTTAATGCGGTTTTGATAAGGAAATGTCTGTCTCCCTTAAATACGTTAAAAGCTATATTTGAATTTGAGGTCTGACCGCTTAACATAGCTTTATTTACCTGTATGGATTCCTGCTTTCGCAGGAATAACAGGGTTGATCTAGATTCCTTGTTGCACAGGCATGACAAGCGGGGATGCGATAATTCTGGAATTTGTTTTGTCACTGCTGAGGCGCTACGCGCCTCGCAATGACAATTTGTTTACATATACCAATCAGGATCACGGTCTTGGGATAACTCGCCATATGGAGTTCGGACTGGTTCTGTTATTCTTTCAGCTTTACTTATATCACTTAATGGCGCGCGGTATAACGCCTTTAACCCCGCGTAATATAACCATTTGCCGTCTCTTGATATTTTAAACCCGCTTGTGTTTAATCCCGGAACTAACCCTAAATATTCTTTCTCACCTGTCTCTAAATTGTATTTTGTAAAATGGCCCCAGTATTTATCAATCTCATATTTTTCATCTTCAAGATGTGTTGTGCAAAAAATATATTTATCATCATTTGGATACCATGAAAAATTTAACAATTTTTCGAGCTTAATTGTTTCTTTTGTATTCCTGTCATATAAAAATGTTCCTTTATATTTAAACCCTTTTGATGCTGACACTTCATACATTATTTTATCTCCTTTATTTGAAAGGGCAAAATATGATATCCATTCATCTGGATTAACTTTTATAACCAACTCATCTATTTCCTTTTTTAAATCGTATCTCCATATAGCATTGGGAGTTGGGTCATCCGAATTTTCTCCTGACATAACATGAAATATTTCATTACCTCGCCAAACAAGCATTCCTGTAACATATTTTGTTTTAATAAATTTTTCATCTTTGCCATTTTTATCAAAAATATAAAATCCATCCTGTTTATCACCTTTTTCTCCAATTTTATCACAAGCAATCCTTTCCCCATCTGGCGACCATACCGGCACACCTGAATGGCTTTTTAATAATTTCATTTTGCCATTTTTCAAAATAAAACTATTAAATCCGCCATTTCTATTTGAACTAAAAACTATTGTTCCTTCAATTTTTTTACTATCTGAGCATGATGTCATCACTAATGTTAATAACAAAATATTTGTTATACAAAAAAATATTTTAATTTTATTCATTTGTTTTTTGCACTCCTTGTATAAATTCTGAAAGAATTGTTCTATCATAAATATCGTAAATTGTTTCCTCTGAAATATTTGTTAATTCAAAAGACCCGATATTCACTATATCTGATAATTTCTGAACCTGCGCTGTTGCCAATTGCGCTATATCATCTACGGTTACTCCATCTACTCCTTCAAATGCCTTACTCACAAGGGTTAATGTCTTATCTTCCAATAGCATATACTCATCTTGAGTTATTACTACTTTATCATTATTCAAGATATCATACACAAGTTTAGAGTAAGTTTCATCTGAATTTATCGGAACTCTTTCTCCGCTTAAAACTTCTTTATCTACATATAATAAAGTTTTATTTGTCATTATCTGCCTGCCTGCTACTAATAGTTCATCAAATGAATTTCCTATATACAAATTGATAAGTATTTGTTTCTAAATTAGTATTTGAAAATACCTGATATGTTCCCGCTTCATTTTTTATATTTCCTGATGAACTTATAATTGTTCTCGTAAAACTATTTAATAATTTCTTTGACACTACGGCTTCTACTTCTTCTCCATTCTTAATATTGAAAGTAACATCTACTAAATTTTTATCTTCATCAAAATACAATTCATCACTTCCTTTAATAAAATGTTCTCCTGTATATCCTGACACCTCCATCAACATCCCATTTTCAGTATAAAATTGTGTCTTAATTCCTAATAATAAATTCGCGTTTGCGTCTATCAAATCAACATCCTTAATCATGCCACGAATTGTTTTTATGTTAAACATAATAGATTGCGTTTTATTAGAATCATAATTTTCTTTTAATACATTTTCCACTTCATCATACTTCCTAAACCCGTTCAAATCTATTTTTTTATCTCCAGCGTAATCACTGGTTAATGACTTCATCATTTCTCTATTCAATAAACCATATATCGGAAGGTCTTTTGTTTCTTCTATAAATATCTTTAATACTTCCGGAGCTAAACTTGGATATAGCGTTATAAAATTCTTTATATCTTCATTTAGTTCCATCGCCATGTTTGCCCTATATAGCTGGTCTTCGGGACTTATCTCAAACGCGAAATACCCCAGTGAATCAATATCTCTTAGCCCTAAATCTTCTAATGCCCTTTTATTTTCTTCTGACAAATCTTGAAACTCTAATTCTTCTCGAACTTTATACACATCATCTTCTATAAATGTTACACTAAATTTCTTGTTACTTATTTCCTCTATCTCATAATTTATATAATCATCATAATTATCAAAAGATAAATAACTTTCCCCTTCACCGGGACGAATCCAATAAAGCGTCTCTCCTGTATCCGGCGCTATTATTCTCGCGTTTGTTACATAGCCTTTTTCCACATCCATATAAACTCCTAATCCCGCGATATATTCTCCTTCTATATAACCGTTTAATATTGCCATTTTGTTTTGCCCGTCTATCCCGATTTCTCCATATATAAACTTTTCCTCGTCTTTTAAACCCACGATATTTCCATTACTATCAAAAAGTAAAATTGTCTCAGTATTTTCCGCTCGGACTCCATCCACAACCCTGCCATCTCGTAAAATAATTTGCTCTTTCTCTCCTCTATCCCATTTTTCTTTAAAATATTCTCCTATACTAAAACCCGCTGTTGTTACCGCGTTTATCGCTATCCCGTTAAAAAATCCTGTCCCGTAACTATTTAACGCGTCCACTATTCCCCGCGTTTTTATTATCTCTGAAAAATTTTCTATCTGCGACATATATACTGCCTTCATCCATGAATCATTACTCGCGCCGGTTCCTAAAAACACTAACGCGTTTTTCTTATATGTATCAGTCATAAATTTAAATATGTCAAAATTGTTATCTCCACTAAACATCGCTTGCAATGTCCCGTTTATTCCCAGCGCTATCGCGGAAAACCCTATATTCGCGAGTAATGGATCAATCCTTGATTCTTCCACAAGATAGTTTATTCCAATTGACGATACTCCTTGCGCCATCCCATCAAGCGCGCCTTTTAATAATTTTTCAGCGTCAAATATTGATTCGCCTCCGCCTGTATCACTCCCAAACCCCGCGCGGATACTTGACCTTAACCCGATTCCCGCTAAATAACTTATTCGCGGGTCTAGGCCTATGGTTTCGCCGAGTTTGGTTACGCCGATATACGCGAGTTCGCTTGTAATGTTTGGTAGTATTGTTGTTTTGAGTGATTCTCTCAGCGCGTCAAAACCTGTAAGGTGTTTTATTATTTTTGTTCCGTCGGGAAGCATTTCTGAAACATCTATTCCTGTTAAAAATGCATCGCCGATTGCGTAGCCCGCAGTGCCGATAAGTTGTGTTACATACGGATCAAGGCCGGTTTCACGGCCGACTATACTTACGGTTTCTCGCGCGCCCGCGAGGAATGCTCCCGCGAAATAATTGTCCGGCCTTAAATATCCACCTGTCATAATTGCCGCGGTTACTCGGCTTACATCTGAATTTATATTAAAAAATGATAAGCCTTGTGTTACCGCAATATTGTAAGATATCCCTTTTATTCCTTCTAGTATCGCGTTACCCGCGATATTCTCGATATTACCGCACAAGCCTTTTATCGCGGTTGTCATTACGTCTAAACCGTTTGTTGTTACATTTGCTATCCATGTTGTTGCCTGTAATAAGCCGTTTGTAAAATTACTTATAATAAGCGGCAGTTTCATGATGACATTGAACACACTAAACGCGAGTGTTGCTATCCCTAAAATCTGGCTTATTAACTGGCATATCTCGTTATCAATAAATGAGAGTGCCGCGCTGATTACGCTTAATGCAATTATGAGTAGTGTTAATGGTTCAAAGTTGCCTCGCACTTTTAAGGCTTCCTGCGCAGTAAGTATTTTACAAGTTTCGCTTAACGTAGGCGGCGCCCGGTCGCTTAATATGTTTCCGCTAAAACTCATCTGGAATGTTTCTGAATCTGATTTCATCTCTTCGCCGTTTGGTCCAGCGTTCATCTCGTAATAATGAACTGTTCCGTCCTCGTCTATACTTTGAATTAAAACATAGTGGCCGCGCGTTAAATGCGCGATGACACGCGCGCCGAAAGCTACAAGAGTTTTTAGTTCGTCGAAGGTAACTTTGAGGGAGAGGGCGGAGGATGCGGCGCCGACAGCGCTTGCGCTGGCGGCGCTAGGGGCGCTGGCGGAACCGTCTAGCTCGCTTGAAGTTCCGAACGTTGAATACGCGCCGGAAATTCCTAAATTATCCGCAGGGGCGCTTCCATCTTGGGTTCCATTAGCTATGATAGCCCCATCACTACTCTCATTTCCTGTCCCATTCCCTGTTCCTTCTTCCGCCAGCGCCGTTGTTGTTTGGAGTCCGCTCACTTGCGCGTTTCGAATATACCGTTCCATCGCGTATAACGTTATCTCCAAATCGCCCTCGGAATACAT
>JYNY01000629.1 GCA_000954095.1 Candidatus Omnitrophus magneticus
CTTCACGCGAACCATGTTCTATAAACTTATTAGGCAAGGCTAAACATTTAACATTTACATTTTCTATATTTTCTTCTTCAATTTCTTCTCAAACAGCACTGCCCAACCCTCCAGAAATAACGCCTTCTTTCATTTTGATAATATACTGTGTCCCAGATGATAATTCTTCCAACATAGCTAAATCTAAAGGTTGAATAAAACGAGCGTTAATTACACCCAATGCAATTCCTTCCTTCGACAAGATATTGGATATTTCTAAAGCTGTATTAACCATGTTTCCCACAGCTATAATCGCGTCATCTTTACCTTTTTTTAGCCATTCTGACTTGCCAAGTTCTATGGGCCGTCTTGT
>JYNY01000630.1 GCA_000954095.1 Candidatus Omnitrophus magneticus
TTGTCATCGCTCCCTGAATATAAATATTTACCATCCGGACTTAGGGCTAGAGTCAGTACCGAATTTTTATGCTCGGTTAACGTCTGTTTAAAACTATATGTTCCCGTGTTATCATCTCTTTCCCAGATTTTGATTGTGTTGTCATCGCTCCCTGAATATAAATATTTACCATCCGGACTTAGGGCTAGAGTCAGTACCCAATCACTATGCTCGGTTAACGTCTGTTTAAAACTATATGTTCCCGTGTTATCATCTCTTTCCCAGATTTTGATTGTGTTGTCATTGCTCCCTGAATATAAATATTTACCATCCGGACTTAGGGCTAGAGTCCGTACCAAATTTTCATGCTCGGTTAACGTCTGTTTAAAACTATATGTTCCCGTGTTATCATCTCTTTCCCAGATTTTGATTGTTTTGTCAGAGCTCCCTGAATATAAATATTTACCATCCGGACTTAAGGCTAGAGTCAGTACCGAATTTTTATGCTCGGTTAACGTCTGTTTAAAACTATATGTTCCCGTGTTATCATCTCTTTCCCAGATTTTGATTGTGTTGTCATCGCTCCCTGAATATAAATATTTACCATCCGGACTTAGGGCTAGAGTATTTATATAATCACTATGCCCATCTTTACATCTATTTAAAACCGCGGTGATTTTGGCAAAATCATTCATCGAGTATTGCGGGAACCAACTATTAAACTTTATGTCTAACCTTATAAAACTATCTAACACGGTACTATTGTTATCCATATAATTTTTTTGTTTTAATTTTTTTACTAATTCATTAAACTGATCATCTGTCAGATTTAATCCTTCTTTGGCGAGTTTTGCGTTTGTGAATGCGCGCGATAAGTCGGCGATTGGCGGGGTTTT
>JYNY01000631.1 GCA_000954095.1 Candidatus Omnitrophus magneticus
ATGAATATGAGTAAACCAAAATGTTTGTTATCTTGACTCATAATTAGAATTGCTGGGAGTAACACGTCCCACTTGTAAATACCATATTTATAGTTGTACAATATCTCTAAGCAACACGGCAGGTAAAATAACTAAAGGGTATAGTCCTATTTGTCTAAAAATCCACAGGGTTTGTCCATGAAGAGTGTCAAAAAAACATGAAAGCTATTATCTTGGCGGCGGGTCGTTCATCAAGGCTCTACCCTCTAACTATAGACAAACCCAAGTGTCTACTAAAGATTAACAAAAGCACGGTATTAGAGCATCAGATTAAGTTGCTTAAAAAATGTGGTATAGAAGACATTCTTATTGTTACAGGATACCTAGAAGCCATGATCAGGGAAAAACTCGGTGACAGTGTCCGATATACGTTCTACGGTGATTTTGCCAAAAACAACAACCTGTACACATTGTACAGCGTAAGAGACGAATTGACCAAAAGCGCCTCAGATGTTATAATTTTGTTTTCAGACGTACTGCTTGGAAAAGACTTGCTTATGCGTTGTATAAAAGGAAAAGGCGACTTCCGGTTGATAACGGACAGGACAAATATAACAGACAAGACCATGAGGGTTAAGATCAAAGGCTCCTGTATCTATGATATAGGCGGTCATATACCACCTGAAAGTGGCGATGGCAATTTCATAGGAGTTGCGGGGTTTACACAAAAAGGAGCTCGTCTTGTATCAGCTGAAATGGACTCGCTGATACATCGAGGGTCTTATACACAAGACTATTATACCATAGTATTTATAGATATAGCTAAAGCTGGATATTGTGTTGAGTATATAGACATCGTTAACGAACCATGGATAGAAATAGACTACGAAGAGGATTATCATAAGGCTATAACAATGTTTGGGTGCGATGATGGGGATGAATGAACAATAATATAATCTACTTATATAAGACAACCAAGCAATACCTCTGTCTAACAGTGATTGCTGTTATGTGTTTGTTGACTTCTGACGACACAGCATTTAGTGAGGAATTAACGATAGAAGGCTCCAATACGTTCTGCAAGAGGGTATTAAATACAACCAGATCAGCCATTAAACAAGCAACAGGCATTCAAGTAACAGTCAACCCAACAAGCACGTCAGATTGCATAATGAAGTTGATCAAGGAAAAACGTGATTATTGCGCGTCCTCTGTTCATCTCGACTACATATTGAGAAAAGGAAATATAGACAATAAGGGCTATCAAGAGCATTTCATAGCCAACTATGAAGTGGTTCCAATAGTAAATAAGAATAATCCCGTGGAAAACCTCACATGGAAGCAGATATCCGCAATAGCTAAAGGAGATACGAGGAATTGGAAAGACGTTGGCGGCAGTGATATGGAGATTTATGTCTTTACTTATAATGACGATGAATGGACAAGGCAGATGTTTGAAGAGATTGTCATGAATAAAGATTCTTTTACAGGTAAAGCAAAAATATTGGATTCTGACAAACAAATGGTATCAGCTGTGAGTTCAATAAAAGGGGCCTTTGGCATTATTTCCAAGCGTTTTGTGATGCATCATCCAGAGAGTACCATGATTTTAAAGACTGATGAGATATCGCAGCCGCTTAGTCTTATAACACGAGGAAATCCCTCAAATAGCTTACAGTCCATTATACAATTCCTCAAAACTCCAAAAGCGCGCGCGTTGTTCGACTAACTTTTACAAAAAAAGGAGGCAGCCGTATAAGGCGCAAGTCTTTTGTCTTTTTTTGTTTCATATAACGCCTCTGATTCGTCATAATACAGCCGTTGAGAAAAGCATTTAAATATAGAGCTAAGTGGAGAGCAGAATGGGACTGGTCCCAACCGCTTGAGACGGAGAAGTAGAAGCTTGGCTCGTAAAAAGAAAGGTTCTAAAAGGCGACATAAAGCGCGTATTATTGTGGCTAAAGCCCACGAAAAAGTAGCTAACCAACGTAGAGACTTTCCGCATAAAGTGGCTAACTACTACATAGCTATTTACGCTGTAATCTTCTATAGAAGCCGTGAGACACATGGTGAGGAATCATCATCGGGTACGAGTACCCTTTTGGTTCTTTTACCTGCCGTGTTGCCTGGAGTTGTTATACAACTATGAGTAGAGTACTTACAAGGGGGACGTAACACAAGTGTTAGTCCCCCCAAATTGTTCGTTTCAATTAACGAAAGAGACCGTTAATTTTGAACCGAACCGACGCCACATGGCTAAAGGTGGACTAGTCCCCAGGGGCTTTACGGCGCATTCTGGTAATAAATAATTTCGCGGTAGATAGCGACAGTAACATCGTAGTAAATCCCAAATACTATAATGGAGTGTCAAGGCGCCTTCTGGTAAAAACGAACCTGGCGCATACCGCGCACAGAATTACAGAGATACACTGCGGAGGCTTCTAATAAGGACGATGGATAAATAATCTTTTCCTCAATAATTCCCTGTTCGAGAATGTAACGGCGATATGTCCCGTTCAGGAGACCGCTCCTGATTGGAGGTGTGTAGAATTTACCATCCATGAGAATGACCACGTTAGTTCGAGACCCTTCTGTTATTTGTCCTTCTTCGTTCATAAATATAACGTCCATAAACTGTAGGCCTGCGTAGTCATACCCTCTGTACCTTTCGTACTCCTGGTTATAGAAATCTCTTATGGTGGTCTTATGATAAATAAAAGGATTGGCTGAAAGTATGGTTTTGTCTGAAATAACACACGCGGCCAGATTGTTTGAGTCCACTGTATTAGAAGATGGCGTCTGCAAATACAGGGTCTCGTCCACCGCAGTGAAAGACAGGTGTATCGCGCCGTCGCAACTAAAGAGAAGACGCACCCTCTGAGGAGACGAAAGCCCTTTAAATTTTTCTGAAACCATACCTTGCAATATTTTAACTATATAGGCTCTGTCATACTTGAATGCAAAGAACTCTGCTGAACAGCAAAGCCTGTCAAGGTGAAAGTCAAGAAGAAAAAATCCTTCCAAAGGCATCCACAACATGGTCTCAATAAGAGAAAAGGCATTCTTCGCTGGCCCTATGCTATTTAGTGATTCAAAGAGAAATGCGCCTTTTAACAGGGCCTCTTTCCACTCCGACTCAGGATTTGAGTCATACACGATCCCGCCGCCAAGTCCGAGTGAGCCACTCTCTCCGTCCAGTACCACCGTGCGTATAGCTACATTGAATACAGCAGAGCGCCGCTCAGGGGTTATAAATCCTATTGCCCCTGTATATACCCCACGGGGATAACCTTCAAGGTCTCTTATGATTTCCATAGCCCGAATCTTGGGAGCTCCCGTGACGGAACCAGAAGGGAATAGACTCGAAAATATATCGTACAATCCTTTGTTAGGATCAATCTCCGCGCACACGGTTGAGGTCATCTGAAATAGGGTCTCGTAGGTCTCTATATCAAAGAGACTTGGCACGCGCACAGACCCAACTCTACTGATGGAGCCAAGGTCATTCCGGAGCAGATCTACTATCATAAGATTCTCGGCGCGATTTTTAGTGTCCTCACGCAAAGTGTTTTTCAGTTCTAAGTCTTCGAGTGCGTCTTTGCCTCGTCTCATGGTTCCCTTCATGGGACGCACTTCGACAGCGCCATCTTGGATTTTAACAAACAGCTCTGGCGACATGCTGAGAACACTAAGATTTCCTCTCCTCCAGATTCCTGAATATGACACCCTTTGCCGATCTCTCAGATATCTATAAAAACTGAGAGGATCGCCTCTGAACTTGAAAGCAGACCTAATGGTGTAGTTTATCTGATAAACATCTCCATCTTCGATCAATCTCTTTATCTTTTCCAAATTGTTTTTATAAGAAGGCCAATTCTCGCTCAGTACGGTTTCAGAAACAGAAAACACAGGAGGATCAGGAGCGTCTTTAATAAATCCTTCAGGCACACGGCTCAACCATTGACCCGTTGCAATGTCAAAACAATATGGAGTCTTATAAAGTCCCATATAAAGTAAAGGAAATGGGTGCGGCTCTGGAGGCCGGAAAAGCTCAGACTCCAGGCAATAACCAACCTCATAGGATAAAAAACCGGCACAGTATAACCCACGGTCAACACTGTTTTCTATTTTTTTTAATGCGTTTTTTAAGTCTTCTATGCTTGAAACTATAATCTCTTCCTCTGGAGAAACAAACAGATAATTGTACCGCTCCTCACTA
>JYNY01000632.1 GCA_000954095.1 Candidatus Omnitrophus magneticus
CTATTGGCGAGCTTGTCGCGTATTCACTTGCGATTAAAGATTTGTTGCCCTTCTGATAATTTTCTCCAGATGTTGCTTGGCTTTGGAGTATGCCCCAGTCACTATCGTTAGTACTCACTGTTGTATAAACACCAGAGATATAGGCCTTATTACCTTTCGCATAATTTGTTCCAACTGTTTCTGTCGCGAGTACTGTTCCCCAAGTTCCATCTATTGTCGCGCTTGTCGCGTATTCACTCGCGATTAAACTCTTATTGCCCTTTTGATAATTTTCACCAGATGTTGCTTGGCTTTGGAGTATTCCCCAGTCGCTATCGTTCGTACTTACTGTTGTGTAAACACCAGAGATATAGGACTTATTTCCTTTCGCATAATTGGTTCCGACTGTTTCTGTAGCAAGTACTGTTCCCCAAGTGCCATCTATTGTCGCGCTTGTCGCGTATTCACTTGCGATTAAACTCTTATTGCCCTTTTGATAATTTTCACCAAAAGTTGCTTGGCTCTGGAGTATGCCCCAGTCGCTATCGTTCGTACTTACTGTTGTATAAACACCAGAGATATAAGCCTTATTGCCTTTCGCGTAATTTGTTCCAACTGTTTCTGTAGCGAGTACTGTGCCCCATGTGCCGTCTATTGTCGCGCTTGTCGCGTATTCACTTGCGATTAAAGATTTGTTGCCCTTCTGGTAATTTTCACCGCTTGTTGCTTGCGATTGTAAAATTCCCCAGTCGCTATCGTTAGTACTTACTGTTGTATAAACGCCAGAGATATAGGACTTATTGCCTTTAGCATAATTTGTTCCAACTGTTTCTGTCGCGAGTACTGTTCCCCAAGTTCCATCTATTGTCGCACTTGTCGCGTATTCACTCGCGATTAAACTCTTATTGCCCTTTTGGTAATTTTCACCGCTTGTTGCTTGTGATTGTAATATTCCCCAGTCGCTATCATTAGTACTTACGGTTGTATAAACACCAGAGATATAGGCCTTATTACCTTTAGCATAATTTGTTCCAACTGTTTCTGTCGCGAGTACTGTTCCCCATGTGCCGTCTATTGTCGCGCTTGTCGCGTATTCACTCGCGATTAAACTCTTATTGCCCTTTTGATAATTTTCACCAGATGTTGCTTGGCTTTGGAGTATTCCCCAGTCGCTATCGTTCGTACTTACTGTTGTGTAAACACCAGAGATATAGGACTTATTTCCTTTCGCATAATTGGTTCCGACTGTTTCTGTAGCAAGTACTGTTCCCCAAGTGCCATCTATTGTCGCGCTTGTCGCGTATTCACTTG
>JYNY01000633.1 GCA_000954095.1 Candidatus Omnitrophus magneticus
ATGACTAAAATCTCCCCGTTATCAGTTTTATCAGCAGTCCACAAAACCACTGTACTTACATTATAACAGAGAGACCAGAAATCTTTACAGCGCGAGTCAAGTCACCTACCTTGAAACAAGGGGTCAAGGGGACGAGGGGACAAGTCCCCGTGGGACAAGCCCTGTCTTTTAATCCCTTAATATCTCAGATTTTATAGAATGCCTTTGCCATGCTACCTATTTTAGGAACACATAAAAAAAATCTTGCAAGCTTAAAAAAAAATCACCGTTTAATATCATTCTGTGTGTTATAATGTGTAGCTCCCATGTTATGAGGAGCGAACCATTGATGGTGGCAAGCCGCTTGTGGTAGTGAGTCACTTGTCAAAACAATATTCAAGGAGGGTACAATATGAGGTTACTCATAACCGCACTTCTCGCATTGTCTCTGTTTGCGCTAGGTTGCACAGCTTCACTCAATCCGGAGGACAAGAGTCTTTTGGATAATTCTCTAAAGGCAGCTGACGAAGCAAAACTTTCTTGCCAGAAGTCGGCAGATGATGCTTCAGGGGCAGCAGAAAGAGCTGAAGGCTCCGTCATGAAATGTGAAAGAGCTGCAGAGAAATGTGACCGTATGTTTGGGAAACGTCTGCATAAATAAGCCATCGCCAAGTTGCTAAGTTATAGTGGGAAGACCTGCGTTATTCATTATGATGCTGATTAGCTCTTGTTAATCGCCCTCTTGTTAATCACATGTGATACCGGGTTCTTCCCTACTACAACATTTTATATTACAACCTCCTATTGAGTGTCAGAAATCAGAGTCGGCAGTCCTGTCCTTTCTTTTATCGCGGCGGATATCTTTTCACGGCTGACATACTCTTCCAGATTCTTCTCTCTAACCTTTGTCATTACCATGTCCATCATCTCACTGTCGCTATACCTCTTTTCGTCATCCTTAGCCTCTGATCCTTCTTCATCTTCATCCTCGTGATCAATCGCTGTATTATCAGTAGTATTGACATAATGAAGCTCAATATATATCTTATCGTTAAGTACAGCTAACTTGACAGGCATATCCACTATCTTGACAATGTTGCCAGGTTTCACAATTTGAAAGAGATCAGCGGCGTCTTCCGTGTATAGACGCATACTCCCACTGCTTACGCGTCTGCCTACTCCGGGCGGTTTGAGCGTGCCGTGCATACCATAGCTGTTCGCGAATTGTATCCAATACCCGCCCAGTGGATTGTCCGGTCCAGGTGGAACCAGGGCAGGCAGTTCCGGTTTTTCAGCCCTAATATGATCTGGTGGCTTCCACACAGGGTCTTTGATTTTAAACATCACATGGTATTCTCCCCGTGGGGTAGCGTACCCTTCCCTGCCAATGCCGATGGGATAAGTTTTAACATAGGTTTTCCCCTCTTTCTCATAGAAAAAGTAGATTCTATACTCTTTAGGGTTGACTATAATGCCCTCTTTCATATAGCCGGGGAGAATCCAACGGGTGGGAATAATTATCTCTTCGCCAACACTTGGTATCCACGGGTCTACACCCCTA
>JYNY01000642.1 GCA_000954095.1 Candidatus Omnitrophus magneticus
TATTAAAAGCTTTTCAAGAATTTTACAGTGAAAATTCTGAAGTTTGGCTTGAAAGATTTGATTATAAAGAAGCAGGCCCGCATTTACTTTTAATGGCGTTTTTGCAGAGAGTAATAAACGGCGGCGGCAGGATAAATCGCGAAATGGCAGTTGGAACAGGACGAACTGATTTACTTATAGAATTTAACGGAGATAAATTTGTTTTAGAATTAAAGTTAAAAAGAATGCCGTCCGCGAGACAAAAAGGCTTAGATCAAATCTCCCGCTATCTAGACACCCTCGGCATGACTAAAGGATATCTTATTTTATTTGAAATAAAACCTTCCAGTATTATTCCATGGGAAACCCGCGTTAAATGGGAAGATATTTCTCATCAGAATAAAAATATTACTATCGTGGAAATGTGAGACAACTTGTTGTTTGATTTATAAATAAAAATAAAATTGGAGGAAATTTTAAAATGAAAAGTAAACGATATTTTAATACAACTGGTTTTTGTATGCCTGAAAGACATTATATGGTTGACCCTTTGCGCAACCAAAAAATCATATTCGATTTAATAGAGAAGACGCAGTACTTCACAATCCACGCGCCAAGGCAGACAGGAAAGACTACGCTTTTACATGAATTAGCGCATAGATTAAATAAAGAAGGAAATTATATTTCAGTAGTGTTTTCGGTAGAGTCCGCGGGGTATCGGTCTATAACTGAAGAAACCGCGAATTTAAAAATAATAAATTCTCTTTATGAATCATGCGAGTTATTTATTTCTAAGGAGTTATGGCCGAAAAAGTCGCTAGCAGATGAAAAGTGTTCTTTACAGACTTATTTAAATAATTGGGCGGGTTCTCAAAAAAAACCAATAGTTTTATTATTAGACGAAATAGATTCGTTATATGATGACGTATTAGTATCAGTGCTAAGACAACTACGTAATGGTTTTCAAGGAAGGCCAAAACATTTTCCATCAACCATAGCTTTAGTGGGATTAAGAGATGTTCGGGAATATAAAACAAAAGTCCGTCCGAGTGAAGTGTCTCTAGGCTCCGGTTCGCCCTTTAATATAAAAGCGGAATCAATTCTTTTAGGAACATGGACAAAAGAAGAAATAGCTGAATTATACAGTCAGCACACAAAAGATACAGGGCAGATATTTTCAAAAAAAGTAATAGATAGAATCTATGAATTAACCGGAGGCCAGCCGTGGCTGGTAAACGCGGTAGCGAATGAAATAGTGGAGAAAATATTAAAAAGTGATTACACAAAAAAAATAACACTCGCTCACGCGGAAGAGGCGAAAGAAAATCTAATCGCGCGCAGAGACACGCATTTAGATAGTTTATTAGATAAACTGAAAGAACCCAGAGTTAAAAACATTGTCAGTGCTATTATAAACGGCGATTCTCTTGTGTATGACAACTTCAATGATGATCTTAGGTATGTTATAGATTTAGGAATTATCCGCAAAGAAAAATATGACATAATTTTTTCAAATGAAATATACCGAGAAATAATTCCTAGAGTTTTAAACTTTTCTATGCAAGAAAACATTAGAGAAGAAGGCATGACTTCTTGTTACATAAAACCTGACGCTAAGCTTGATATGGATAAACTATTAAAAGCGTTTCAAAAATTTTATCGCCGTAATAGTGAACATTGGCTAGAAAGATTTGATTATAAAGAAGCTGGACACGGGCTTCTTTTAATGGCCTTTTTGCAGAGAGTAATCAATGGAGGCGGCAGAATTGATCGTGAAATGGCGGTTGGCCGAGGACGAACAGATTTAACCATTGAATTCGCCGGCGATACCTTTGTTTTGGAACTAAAATTAAAAAGAGACAGCGATAGTAAAGAAGATGGCCTCGACCAAATTTCACGCTACCTTGACACACTCGGCATGACAAAAGGGTATCTTATTTTATTTGAAATAAAACCTTCCAGTATTATTCCATGGGAAACCCGCGTTAAATGGGAAAATGTTTCTCATCAGAATAAAAAAATTACTGTTGTGGAAATGTGAGATAGCTTATCGTTTGATTTATAAATAAACATGGAATGAATATGGAGGATTTTAAAAAATGAAAAGTAAACGATATTTTAATACAACTGGTTTTTGTATGCCTGAAAGACATTATATGATTGACCCTTTGCGCAACCAAAAAATCATATTCGATTTAATAGAGAAGACGCAATACTTCACAATCCACGCGCCGAGGCAGACTGGGAAAACAACACTTTTACATGAATTGGCGCATAGATTAAATAAAGAAGGAAATTATATTTCAGTAGTGTTTTCCGTAGAGTCCGCGGGGTATAGATCTATAACTGAAGAAATCGCGAATAAAAAAATTATTAATTCTCTTTACAGTTCAAGCGGCCAATATCTCAATAAAAAAAATTGTCCAATCCCGCCTGAAAAATATACTAAAGATTTAACATTAGAAAATTACTTAATAGATTGGGCTATTTCTCAAACTAAACCAATAGTTTTATTATTGGATGAAATAGATTCATTATATGACGATGTTTTAGTGTCAGTTCTTAGGCAGTTACGAAATGGATTCCAAATAAGACCAAAACGATTTCCTTCAACCGTGTCTTTTGTGTGTTTAAGAGATGTTCGGGAATACAAAACAAAAGTTCGTCCGAGTGAAGTGTCTCTAGGCTCAGGCTCGCCCTTTAATATCAAAGCTGAATCAATTCTTTTGGGAACATTCACAAAAGAAGAAATAACTGAATTATACAGTCAGCACACAAAAGATACAGGGCAGATATTTTTAAAAGAAGTAGTAGATAGAATTTATGAATTAACCGGAGGCCAGCCGTGGCTGGTAAACGCTATAGCGAGAGAAATAGTAGTAAAAATATTAAACGAAGATTTTACAAAAAAAATAACTCTAGATCATGTTGAATCCGCGAAAGAAAATATAATACAAAGACGCGACACGCATTTAGATAGTTTAATAGATAAACTGAAAGAGGAGCGGGTAAAAAATATAGTAAGCGCTATTATAAATGGAGACGGAGTTTTGTTTGACAACTATGACGATTCGCTTCTATATTGCCGAGATTTAGGGATTATAAGCGAAACAAAACCTATAAGAATAGCTAATGAAATATACCGAGAAATAATTCCGAGAGTTTTAAATAGAAATTTGCAGGATAGTATTGAAGAAGAAGGCGAAACTAAATGGTATATAAAATCCAACGGTAAACTTGATATGGATAAATTATTAAAAGCTTTTCAAGAATTTTACAGTGAAAATTCTGAAGTTTGGCTTGAAAGATTTGATTATAAAGAAGCAGGCCCGCATTTACTTTTAATGGCGTTTTTGCAGAGAGTAATAAACGGCGGCGGCAGGATAAATCGCGAAATGGCAGTTGGAACAGGACGAACTGATTTACTTATAGAATTTAACGGAGATAAATTTGTTTTAGAATTAAAGTTAAAAAGAATGCCGTCCGCGAGACAAAAAGGCTTAGATCAAATCTCCCGCTATCTAGACACCCTCGGCATGACTAAAGGATATCTTATTTTATTTGAAATAAAACCTTCCAGTATTATTCCATGGGAAACCCGCGTTAAATGGGAAGATATTTCTCATCAGAATAAAAATATTACTATCGTGGAAATGTGAGACAACTTGTTGTTTGATTTATAAATAAAAATAAAATTGGAGGAAATTTTAAAATGAAAAGTAAACGATATTTTAATACAACTGGTTTTTGTATGCCTGAAAGACATTATATGGTTGACCCTTTGCGCAACCAAAAAATCATATTCGATTTAATAGAGAAGACGCAATACTTCACAATCCACGCGCCGAGGCAGACTGGAAAGACGACGCTTTTACATGAATTAGCGCATAGATTAAATAAAGAAGGAAATTATATTTCAGTAGTGTTTTCAGTAGAGTCCGCGGGGTATAGATCTATAACTGAAGAAATCGCGAATAAAAAAATTATTAATTCTCTTTACAGTTCAAGCGGCCAATATCTCAATAAAAAAAATTGTCCAATCCCGCCTGAAAAATATACTAAAGATTTAACATTAGAAAATTACTTAATAGATTGGGCTATTTCTCAAACTAAACCAATAGTTTTATTATTGGATGAAATAGATTCATTATATGACGATGTTTTAGTGTCAGTTCTTAGGCAGTTACGAAATGGATTCCAAATAAGACCAAAACGATTTCCTTCAACCGTGGCGCTTGTGGGATTAAGAGATGTTCGGGAATACAAATTAAAAGTCCGTCCGAGTGAAGCGTCATTAGGTTCAGGCTCACCTTTTAATATAAAGGCAAAATCAATACTTTTAGGGACATGGACAAAAGAAGAAATAACTGAATTATACAATCAACACACAAAAGACACAGGGCAGGTGTTTACTAAAGAAGTGATAAATAGAATTTATGAATTAACCGGAGGCCAGCCGTGGCTAGTGAACGCTATAGCGAATGAAATAGTAGTTGAGATTCTAAATGAAGATTACACGAAAAAAATAACACTCGCTCACGCGGAAGAGGCGAAAGAAAATCTTATAAAGAGGCGTGATACGCATTTAGATAGTTTATTAGATAAACTGAAAGAGCCCAGAGTAAAAAATATTGTCAGTGCTATTATAAACGGCGATTCTCTTGTATATGACAACTTCAATGATGATCTTTTGTATGTTATGGATTTAGGCATTATCCGCAAAGAAAAATATGACATAATTTTTTCAAATGAAATATACCGGGAAATAATTCCGAGAGTTTTAAACTTTTCTATGCAAGAAAACATTAGAGAAGAAGGCATGACTTCTTGTTACATAAACCCTGACGGCAAATTAGATATGGATAAACTTTTGAAAGCGTTTCAAAAATTTT
>JYNY01000635.1 GCA_000954095.1 Candidatus Omnitrophus magneticus
TCCTTGTTTGCCGATAAGACTTCTTGTCGGTCTCCATTACATAAAACATGCCTACAATGAAAGTGATGAGTCCCTAGTGGCAGAGTTCTTAGAAAACCCATACTGGCAATATTTCTGCGGTTATGAATATTTTCAACATGAACTTTCGCTGGACGCTATATAAAGGCTTGAAGCTGTATTTTTGATATCCTCCATGATTTGGTCGCTTACCTGGAAAGACGAGCATGTAATTGGACAAATCATCGGACGGTACTTCCATATTTCTGATTATCTCTTCAATTGGGTCTTCTGATGGATGAAAGACATGTACAGGCACTATAGTTCCTCTCACTCCACAACATTAATAAACTTAATTCTGCAAAGTCTTTGTTAACAGGCGTAACATTCTTCTAAATTCCTTTAATCTCGAGCTGCGCTG
>JYNY01000636.1 GCA_000954095.1 Candidatus Omnitrophus magneticus
ATTGGATGGAACGATTTGATTATAAAGAAGCTGGACACGGGCTTCTTTTAATGGCCTTTTTGCAGAGAGTAATCAATGGAGGCGGCAGAATTGATCGTGAAATGGCGGTTGGCCGAGGACGAACAGATTTAACCATTGAATTCGCCGGCGAAACATTTGTTTTGGAACTAAAATTAAAAAGAGACAGCGATAGTAAAGAAGATGGCCTCGACCAAATTTCACG
>JYNY01000637.1 GCA_000954095.1 Candidatus Omnitrophus magneticus
AATAGATACCCCCGCCTTTACAGGCGGGGTTCTTTTTCAGAATTCAAACTTCGTTTGTCCTGTGTCTTCCTTCTCTTGACTCTGAATATATCTACAGATAATCGCCTCATCTATCCCCACCGTTGAGACGAAAAATCCTTTCGACCATATCCCCTCATTGTCCCAATACACTTCTTTCAAAAAACGAAACTTCTTGCTCATGTGCCTACTTGTATTTTTTTTCAACGTTTCAACAACCATACTTACTGCATATTTCGGTGGAATTACCATTTGCAAATGAATATGATCAATATCTATTCCTACAGCAATGTATTCCCAGTCGGGGTAATACTCTCGGACCTCAAGAAGTTTCGTTTTCAGATATTCACGAACTCCTTTGTTCAGGATTTTTCGTCTAAATCTTGTAACCCATACTATGTGGTACTGCGTCCTATATACACTATGTGCTGACTTTATTAATCTCATTTACTCAGTATAACATACACGGAAGACACAGGAAATATGCTCTCATCCCCGCCTTTACAGGCGGGGATTTCCCGCTAAATTAAAAATATCCGCTTTACTAAAAAATTCAACATAAAGAGTTCTAGAAAATCCTAATATAATCAAAAAACAATATAGAGAAATAGTTTGCTTTGTTTCTCTGTCATAAAATTTGCCAAAATGCCCCCAATCTACTTGCGCCTGTTCTCCCGGTAAAGTTTCAAATCGTAATACAGCTTTAGAGGCTAGTGAATCTTTTACAAATGAAACATATCTAGCTACCATTCCATATTTGCCTAAATAACCTTGATTCTGAATTTCTTTATATAATTTAGTGGCTGTTAAATTATATTTTTCTAGACGTAGATTCATGTATTCTTTGAAAGATTCTATCTTTTGTCGTATAGTTTTCTTCCTAGAATAAATAGGCGTAGAATTCTTTTTTAAATTATTAAAAACTGTTTTCCTCGATACCCCTAATTGCTTTGCAATTTCAGTTTTTGTTAACCCACTAGCCAATAAATTTCGCATATCCACCCAATCCTTTTGTTTAATCATAATTACCTCCATGATTAGTATGAAGATAATTATAAAAATAATTTTTAAAAATAACATTATCTATATTTGCTAAACTTTTGGAATTCTCATCCCAGACATGCTTTCTCAAGTGGGTAATTTTCAATTGAAATTTTTGGGTATTTTTACATTAAAATTGACAGTCGCTAGCCCAATGGGAATGGCTAGGATGGTTTCCAGTCAATCGCAATCGGTA
>JYNY01000638.1 GCA_000954095.1 Candidatus Omnitrophus magneticus
ATACAGATAAAACTTAATGAAATGCGCCTTGAGCGTCCACGAGAATGGGGAGCATGCTGGTTAGCGCTTGAGATGTGGAATTTTTTGGGATTAGATAATTTTTGGTCAAAACATCTTACCCCTAGCCGTAAAGGGACAAATTGGCTTAATGTTTTAAAAACACTAGTTACGTATCGTTGGATTTCGGCTGGTAGTGAATGGCGTTTACACAGGCAATGGTTTAAAAGTAGCGCTATGGCGGATTTGCTAGGAGAGGATGATTCTATCGCGTTAGATGATACTTTGTATCGCTGTTTGGATTTACTTCACGCGCCCAAAAAAGATTTATTTTCATTTTTATCTGAACGTTGGAAAACATTATTTAATATATCCTATGATGTTTTATTATACGATCTTACCAGCACATATTTTGAGGCAGATTCAAAAGATAATGAACGATTAAAAAAATTCGGATATAGTAGAGATAAGAGAAGTGATTGCGTGCAAGTAGTAATTGCGCTTATAGTCACTAAAGAAGGTTTTCCGGTGGCCTATGAAGTTATGCCGGGAAATACTCAAGACCGGACAACTCTACCGGGATTTTTAAAAAAGATAGAAAAGTATATGGCAAATTACTGAATTTCGCATAATATAGTAGTATTTTTATTAGAACTGTAGTATACTTCTTCATAGGGGGTATA
>JYNY01000639.1 GCA_000954095.1 Candidatus Omnitrophus magneticus
ACAGAATTTTACGCGATACATTTAACGAAACAAAAAAAATAAAAAAATAAATAATATTTTAGGCATATTTATTTTTTTATTTTTTAAAAACCTTATTCAAGGAGGTTGTCAATGAACAAAGCAGAGTTTATCCAATCAGTTCAGAAAGCCGGACAATATGTTTCAAAGGCGGAAGCTCTTAAAGCTTATAACGCTGTTGTGGAATCTATTTCCGGAAGAATGGCGAAAGGAAATCCGAAAGAAAGAGTTATCAGAATTCCTGAACTTGGTACTTTCCAGATGAAAATTCGCAAAGCCAGAAAAGGGAAAAACCCGCAAACTGGTGAATCAATCAAAATCGCCGCGAAAAAAGTTGTTGCTTTCAAATCAAGCAAAGCTTTATCCCGCAGTCTTTAATTACGGGATATAACTATTCGAAAAAGCCTCCGTGTTTCACACGGAGGCTTTTTTATTCAATGGAGGCATAAAATTATGGATAATAAAGTTTTAGATATAAAGCAGATTATGAAAAAACTTCCGCATAGGTATCCTTTTCTTTTAGTTGATAGAGTTCTTGATTATGAATTAGGAAAATGGATTAAAGCCATAAAGAACCTTACAATGAATGAATTATTTTTTCAGGGGCATTTTCCAATGGAACCCGTTATGCCGGGAGTATTAATGATTGAGGCTTTGGCTCAAACAGGCGGGATACTAGCGTTATTGGAGCATCAGGATAAAGAGAATATGCTGGCGTTTTTTATGACAATAGATAATGTGAAATTCAGGAAACCGGCAGTTCCGGGAGATCAGCTTCTTTTGAATGTTACTATTGATAAGATAGTGAGAGGGAGTATTGTTAAGACTCACGGAGAAGTTACTGTGGATGGAAAAATAATTTGTGAAGGCGATTTAATGTTTTCTGTTTTTGATGGAAATAAAAAAGAGGCGCGGGAGAATGGGTAAAATAGGACTTATCGCAGGCGCGGGAGAACTTCCTCTTGAATTCGCGCGGTCAGCGAAACAAGCGGGAGAAGAAGTTTTTGTTTTCGCTGTGAAAGATGTCGCGAAGGATATTTTTTCCGATACCGCGGTTAAAGTTTATTGGGTTAGTGTCGGCGACTACGCGCGGTTAGTGTTTATCCTTTTAAAAGAGCGTGTGAAAAAAATAGCTTTTTTGGGAAAATTTAAAAAAGAAGTTCTTGAAAAAAATCCGGGCGACAAAGAATGGCAGTCTTTTGTGAAAGAATTACCCAATCGAATGGACTATACGATACTTGATAAGGCTACAAGTGTTTTAAGTAAAATAGGAGTAGAAGTAGTTTCTCCGATTTGCTATTTAAAGCATCTTTTTCCGGAAGAGGGAATACTTACAAAAAATGTTTCTTCGCCGGAAGTTTTAAAAAATATGGAATTTGGATATGAAATAGCCCGTAAAATAGCGGATATTGATATAGGCCAGACAATAATAGTTAAAAATAAATCTATTGTGGCAGTTGAAGCCATGGAAGGAACGGATTCAACAATAGAACGCGGATTTAAGGTTGGAGGCGAAGGCTGTGTCATGATTAAATCTGCTCGTAGTAATCAGGATATGCGCTGGGATGTTCCGACAGTAGGATTAAAAACTATGGAACAATTAATTTCTAATAAATACGCGGGACTCGCTATTCAAAGCGGAAAAATGTATCTTTTAAATAAAGAAGAATTTATAAAAAAAGCTGATGAATACGGTATTTTGATTAAAGTTTTTTAGCTAACATGCTCTTTTCTGTCGAGAGATTTTCGCGGATGGAGAGAAAAATTTTAGGTAATCACTAAGCGGATGGTAATTGCAAGCTTGATTATTAACGTTGTGATGTCTCAGGACGAGGAAGCTATATATGTTATAACCATTTCAAAAATATCATAAAACC
>JYNY01000640.1 GCA_000954095.1 Candidatus Omnitrophus magneticus
CAGTGATAACTGAAGGGAATATTTCTGATATAAGAATAGCTAAGGATAAATTAAATATTAAACCGGACAGCATATATTGTTTTGACCGTGCGTATACAGACCTTGAACTATGGAGTAATATTGACTTTTCTAAGAGTTATTTTGTGACTAAATTAAAAAACAATCTAAAATATACAGTTCTCGGACAGCATCTAGAGGCAATGAAAGACGGGATATTGTCTGATGAAAAAATAAAACTAGAAAATAAAAAATATGAAAAGAATTTAAGAATGATAAGATTTTTAGATGAAAAAAGTGACGAAGTAGTTAGTTTTGTTACCAACAATTTTAAACTGTCAGCTAAAACGATCGTACAAATATATAAAACAAGATGGCAAATAGAAATATTTTTTAGATGGATAAAACAGAATTTACAAATAAAAACATTTTTGGGAACAAGTAAAAATGCGGTGATGAGTCAAGTCTGGATAGCGATGATATATTATTTACTTTTGACATATATAAAATACCAATCTAAATATGAAAAATCGTTATTTTATTTGCATAGTATAATAAAAGAAGCATTATTATCAAGGTTGACATTGATAGATCTGTTAAGCGCAACACCAGCCAGAATTTCTGATTTTAAAATTAAGGAATTTCAACTAGTTTTTTGGTGAAATAGTTTTATCGGACAGGATTGAGGTAAGATAGAAAAGAAGTATAATAATAAGAAAAAACAAAGGCAGGTATGCAATGGCTAATACTAAAAAAAATTTCAGTAAAGAATACTATAATGCTTCCCTTGTCCAGACCAAAATTAAACAAATTTAAGGTGAAAAAAAAATTTTAAGATTTCCTCCTTATCTATTTTTTTCTTGTAAGATATACCTCCTTTTTCTGGTCTGTTTATTTTTGTAAACATAAATATAGTAGTAGTAAGTGTGGAGACTGTGTATAACTGTGTAACAGTTATACAAGTGATGGATGACAAGTTGTGGGTAACCGCTTTGGGGTTATCCACAATCTTGTCTCCAGAACGCCAGTATCCACACGTTCTTGGTTAATAATCTCAAAACCAGCCATCCGAGTAAACAGTATAAAATTTTTACGGTAAACTCAAAGAGTTTCCTTGTGATGGCTGGCAAAATTTTATCCCGTAATACACCTCCCATGGCGTTTGATAATATAGAGACTGATGAAGCCTTTCGGTATTGTACCCATTAAAATATATCCTTAGGCCATCATGCGCGTCTCTCATTGTTGGATATTCATGAACATAAATATTACTGTATTTAACCGTACGCCAGAGACGCTCAATAAAAATGTTGTCAAAGACCCTGCCACGTCCATCCATGCTTATTCGAATATTTGCGTCCAATAGCTTTTGGCTAAACTCCATCGACGTGAACTGAGAACCCTGATCATTGTTATATATCTATGGCTTGCTATATTTTTTTTTTCTTTCCTTTTTTTCCGTATTGATACGGAAACATATTTTATTTTCTCATCCATTGCCTCAACCTTTTGCCTTC
>JYNY01000641.1 GCA_000954095.1 Candidatus Omnitrophus magneticus
CGCGCAAGAACGAACAAGAGCCAGATGCCAAGCAACAGCTAGACAATTTGTACAAACAAATTGGCCGTCAGCAGGTTGAGATTGATTGGCTAAAAAAAAAGCTTGGACTATAAGTCGCGAGCAAAAAATATTGTTCATTGACAAAAATAATACGGAATTGAGCGTTCGCCAGCAATGCGAATTACTGGGGTTCAATCGGTCGAACTTATATTATCAGCGACAGGAAAAAGAACTTTTGGATGAACACCAGCTTCGCAGAGCAATCGACGAACAGTTCATGAAAGATCCATGCGGCGTTATTAAAATGATGAAGTATTTACGGCGTTTGGGGCATACCGCTGGGAAAAAATTGATTCGTCGGCTTATGAGGTCGATGAACCTAGTGGCGATCTATCCAAAGCCACGGATAAGCCAGAAACATCCGGAACACCGTATTTACCCGTATCTGCTGAGAGGTGTTGAGATTGTCCGAGTTAATCAAGTCTGGGCCACTGACATCACGTATATTCAGCTCGCCAGAGGGTATTGTTATCTAGTGGCTATTATGGACTGGTTCAGCCGTTATGTTCTTTCTTGGCGGCTTAGTAACACACTGGATGCGTCTTTTTGTGTGGAATGCCTTGATGAAGTTTTAAAAAAATATGGCAAGCCAGAGATATTTAACAATGATCAGGGTACACAGTTCACGTCGATGGAGTTTATCCAAAAGCTATTGGACGCAAATATTCGAATAAGCATGGATGGACGTGGCAGGGTCTTTGACAACATTTTTATTGAGCGTCTCTGGCGTATGGTTAAATACAGTAATATTTATGTTCATGAATATCCAACAATGAGAGTCTCAAAGTCAAGGTAAAATACATAGTCAAGGCGCAAGAAAATTCCATAGAGGAAGTGCAAAAAAAACTAGATAGAATCACCTCCCTTTTTTAAAGATTTAGCCCTATAGCTATGGCCTGAGATATTGATAATAGTAGAGTAATGAACAATTCTATCAAGAATAGCAGAAGCCAAATTGTGGTCATCAAAAATATCAGTCCATTGTTCAAAAGTTTTATTTGTAGTAATAATTAATGAACCTTTTTCATATCTACGAGAGATTATTTCAAAAAAATCATTAGCACTATAGCTTGGTATTTTTTAATTTATAACTCTGAACTATGCCCTTTTTTGTATATACATCCCATGTCCTTGTATAATTAAGCGATTTATGCAGACGTTTATGGTTATAATATTAAAAATATTCTTTTAGCCGGGAGTGTATAATCTTTTGTGTAAATAGATAATGTAGTAAGGGAGGTGGTATGGGGCTTGCCCCATACCGGGCGGACTGGTAAAATGTCTGCTATGTTTTATTGACTTTTACACAGGAGGTTTTTTATGCAGATTTCTTTTAATATTGATGAAGAATTAAAAAAATGTAAAACCATTGAGGAACTTACAGGAAAAAACGGACTTTTTAAAAGAATGCTTAAACCCAAAAACTGCAGTTGAAACCCAAATTAGAGACAATTTTTAAAATAACTG
>JYNY01000649.1 GCA_000954095.1 Candidatus Omnitrophus magneticus
TCATAAAGATAAATATTTACGGAAGTTTGAGAAAATTATTGACTTGTTAGGGCCGGATCATCATGGATATATAAACAGAATGAAAGCGGCTGTTTCTGCTATGGGATATGATAAATCCTCTATAGATATTCTTATAGTTCAGTTGGCTACACTGCTTCGAAATGGTGTAGCGGTTTCCATGTCTACACGTAGAGCGGAATTTATTTCTTTAGCAGAAACAGCCGCTTTCATTCTGATCGATGTGGAACGGTATCATTCTTTAAATAAAATGAAGGCACGCTGCCTATCAATATTCACTTTATCCTCTGACTACCCTTGAACCGCTTTTACAGTGACTATATTATACCTTGGA
>JYNY01000643.1 GCA_000954095.1 Candidatus Omnitrophus magneticus
ATTCACTTAGTGATTTTTCTGATACCTGTTTCATCTTGTTTAAAAAATCTTCTCGCTCTAATATCCCGTATATCCGCGTGGTTTCCGTCGCATCAATCTTCTCTTCTAAATATTGATAAAATCTTTCCGCGTCACATATCTTTTCTGACACTAAAATCTTTTTTACCGCTATTTCTTCCTCTTTCTTTTCTGTTTTTCTTACGTCTGGACAGACGTCTTTTATCCTTTTCGAGATCCTATCTAATTCTTTTTTCACTTCCCCTTCCGCTATACCCCTTAACTTCTCTATCTCATCACTCACTCTCACTATATTTAACCGCTCTCTTCTTACATCTACTTCCCTAATTTTTTCTTCTATTTTCTCGCGCGCAATTTATATTTACCAATGGGAGCAGGAAGAGCGCGGTTAAATATAGTGAGAGTGAGTGATGAGATAAAGAAGTTAATGGTAATAGCGCGTGGAAGCGCGAAGGAAGAATTGAATCAGATATTAGGAGAGATAAGGGGTGTATGTGAAGATGTGAGGAAAGCGGATATAGTGGAGGAAGAAAGAGTAAAAACTATTTTAGTGAAATACGGGATATGTAACGCGGAAAAGTTTCATGAATATTTAAGAGGAAAATATAGGAAAGAGGCAGATCGAATATACGGGATATTGGAACGAGAAGATTTTTTAAACAAGATGAAACAGGTATCAGAAAAATCACTAAGTGAATATTTAAAAAATAAGAATACTGAAGAGGAATTGAAAAACAAAAAAACAATAGAGGAAATATCAAAATATTTACTAGAAGCGAGTAAAGAAGGTGGATACAGTAAAGATAGCGTGGTAGAAAGTATAAGAATGATAGCTGTAGGCGAGGCGTTAGGGGGTCTGGAACTGCCGATAAATGTGCGAGAACAAGGCGAGTATAAAGAAATAGCTAAAAAAAGAGTGGAAAATTTAAACTCCCAATTTAAGGGAAAAGAATATTATAAGGATATGGAGATAGAAGAAAATAACGGAGTATTAAAGTTAAAGAGTTTAGGGCTATTGATAGATCAATTTATGGCAAACCCAAAAGAAGTTGAGGAAGGAGTGTATTTAGCGCGCGGCCCGCCGGATGAGATATATTCAGCGATATTAAAAATTGAGAATGGCAAGGCGCGAGTAGAAATATTTAAATTCACAACCGGGTATATAAATCCGGGAGAAGTAGAGGTAGATGTAACGGTAAAGGGAAAGGGCGAGGGAAAGAAAAAGGCTGGTACAAGCGCGCAAATGAATCAGGCGTTTAAAGAAGCGGATGAATCAAGCGGAAGAGTCGCGAGTCAGGCAGGAAGAAGGCAGGACAAGTTATTGGATAAATCAAACAGCCAAAGAGGATTTAAAGTAGTAAACACAGTGTATGGGCATTTAGGAGCTGATATGGTGGTTTTGGCGTTAATAGACGCGGTGAGTAAAAATAGCGAGTTATACGCGAAAGGCGAGATAAATAGAGGGCAAGCGTTAGTAGACGCGGTGCAGAAAAAGTTAGAGGAAGTGTTACATGGCGGAGAAAATAGCTTAGACATATGCGAGAGCGCGAGTCATGTGGAGATAAAAGAAGTCAAAGAAGGAGAAAGCG
>JYNY01000644.1 GCA_000954095.1 Candidatus Omnitrophus magneticus
AACCCAAAAATTGTAGTTGAAAATCTAATTTTATATATTTTTTAGTAAAAAATCATAATCATATTATTTTTTTATGCTTAGTTAACGACTGTATTTTCAAATGCATTGCAGTTAAAAATATGTTGTTCTATATTTTTAAAAAACTGTCTAAATTTTTGTCGAATATGTTCGGTTGTTACAGAGAGTCTTAAAAGAGATTCCCTACCATGCTTTCCAAAATGCGCGGGTACAACAAAAAACTTATACCGTAATGTTTTTAACCGTTCTCTTGTTTCTCTTTGCCCCATTACTGCGAAACGAAACAATACAAAAATATTATATACTAGCATTCTTATAAGCATTGCCGATTCTGTAGCATAAAAATTATTTAAGCAAAATCCGCCGAGAGCAAAATCTTCTTTAAATTCTTTTATCGTATTCTCGTCATTTGCTCGTTCTTTATAACAATGCCACACTTCTTCCGCTTTTTCTTTAGAGTTAGTTATCCAAACGCTGTAACGATATTCCTTTAAATCAGGAAAAAATGTCAATTGTTTTCCTGTTGCGTTTTCTCTTTCTTGAATGGATTGCCGCACTACAATATAGCGCCGCTTCATATTCCATTCTTTATGCTCAAATTCAAATTCTGCTATTTCTATCCCTTTCGTTATTTCTTGCCAATTTGTTATACTCTCTATTTTACTTTGCACTGTAGAATATAACCGTACCGCAATTATATATTGTTTATTAGTATTTTCTAACATTTCTATAAAATTCTTATCGTAAAATCCGCTGTCGGCGAGTATTCCAAGTACGGATATTCTATTGGCTATCCGCGCCATTGTTTCCTCAAAAAAATTATGTATATTATTCACAGAATTCGCATTGCCACTACGATTCCATAATTGGATTATATATTTATTTTTATTCAAAAATGCCATCAATGGATGATGCGATGGCCTGCCTTTTTTTTTAGGATTATATCCTTTTTTTGAACCTTCTTGTATCCCGTATCGTTCTATTACTGTAGAATCAAATCCTATCCAATCTTCTTTAATTTCTGACCACGGAATAAGTATATCTAAATACTTCCAAAGCCCTGCTGATAAATTTTCCACTAATCCCAATGTTTTTATCCTATTAAACATTCGCGTAAGTGTAGCCCATCTTCCGCTATTCGAGACACAAGTTGGCTATTTTACTGGGTTTTAGGC
>JYNY01000645.1 GCA_000954095.1 Candidatus Omnitrophus magneticus
CAATCCTGTCCGGTAAACGTCTAAAAAAATAAAGGGAATCACTCCAAAAATGTTAAAATGGGTAAAATGGAAACACGCTAAAACGCCCATAAAACAAGGAGGATTCCCTATATGGCTAATTATAGCACGGTTTTTAATCAACTTTTAGCATTAATTCCGCGATATCATTTTGAACGTTTTGTAAATTCTTTTAATGGCGACCGTTATGTTAAGACTCTTAAATGCTGGAACCAGCTTGGATCTTTACTATACGCGCAAGCCTCCGGGAAAAAATCTTTGAGAGAAATTGTAAATGGACTAGAAATAAATAATTCTAAGTTATACCATTTAGGATTATCGCCTGTTAAACGTTCTACGTTAGCAGATGCGAATAAAATAAGAAGTTATCAAATTTATGAATCATTATTTTACAAGATACTTTCCCAATGCAAAGATTTAACTCCGAAACATAAATTTCGTTTTAAGAATCCGCTATATACGATTGACGCTTCCACAATTGATGTATGTCTGGCTACATTTTCATGGGCGAAATTCAGAACTAAAAAAGGCGCTGTAAAAATACACTGCTTATTTGATCATTCAGGAGATATTCCCGATTTTGCAGTGATAACTGAAGGGAATATTTCTGATATAAGAATAGCTAAGGATAAATTAAATATTAAACCGGACAGCATATATTGTTTTGACCGTGCGTATACAGACCTTGAACTATGGAGTAATATTGACTTTTCTAAGAGTTATTTTGTGACTAAATTAAAAAACAATCTAAAATATACAGTTCTCGGACAGCATCTAGAGGCAATGAAAGACGGGATATTGTCTGATGAAAAAATAAAACTAGAAAATAAAAAATATGAAAAGAATTTAAGAATGATAAGATTTTTAGATGAAAAAAGTGACGAAGTAGTTAGTATTGTTACCAACAATTTTAAACTGTCAGCTAAAACGATCGTACAAATATATAAAACAAGATGGCAAATAGAAATATTTTTTAGATGGATAAAACAGAATTTACAAATAAAAACATTTTTGGGAACAAGTAAAAATGCGGTGATGAGTCAAGTCTGGATAGCGATGATATATTATTTACTTTTGACATATATAAAATACCAATCTAAATATGAAAAATCGTTATTTTATTTGCATAGGATAATAAAAGAAGCATTATTATCAAGGTTGACATTGATAGATCTGTTAAGCGCAACACCAGCCAGAATTTCTGATTTTAAAATTAAGGAATTTCAACTAGTTTTTTGGTGAAATAGTTTTATCGGACAGGATTGGTGTTCTATTGATAGATGTTTTGATATATTATTCCAAGAAATCTGTGAACCGTAAGTAGTGTTTATTCCTTTAAATATTTCATATAAATAGTTTTCGTTTTTATTATGTTTTAAAATGTCTCCGATAATCCACTGAATATAAATATCGAAGATTGCTTTTGAAATAGTTTTTTTTATAAGGTATTCAGAGATAGCGGGTAAGTATCCTCCGTGTAACAAGTATTCTTGTAAATATTCTGTAAGACGGCCATGAAATTTTTCGTAGTTTGTAATTTCGGTGTTGAGTGGCGTGTTTTTTATCGTGTCGCATAAAGTTGATAATTCAGGAGCTCTCAACAATACAACTTCTCTGAAAGAAAGAGGATCCTCAAGGCTAAAATAAATTCCATACCCAAGGCGCAAGAAAATTCCATAGCGATAAACCAATAAAAGTATTTGCTTTATTATGATGTTTATTTGAAGGTAGAAGGGGGATCCCCCTTCTAAAATTTTTATTTTTTTAACCTTCCATCCCTATTTATAGTTAAACTATATACGGGGGTGGTTAATATGTTAGGAGTTGCCATGTATATTACTATTAAATCTTTACTTGAAAAAGGTCTTAACAAATCTCAAATAGCGCGTGATGTTAAACATGATTGGAAAACTGTTGATAAGATAATTAAACGTATTAAATCTAATCAAAGTTTTCCAATCAAAAAACCTCATCCTCAAAAACTCGATACCTATCGAGAACAAATTATTGAGTGGATGGAACAAGGATTAAGCGGGATTTTGATTTATCAAAAACTGCGTGAAATTGAAGTAAAAATATCTTATTCAGCTATTAAACGCTTTTTAGCAGGTATTAAAAGGAAAGAAAATATATTTGTTCGCATTCATACAGAACCAGCAGAAGAAGCTCAAGTTGATTTTGGGTATATTGGCCTCACTACTGATATCAACGGGAAACGTCGTAAAACTTGGGTATTTAACATGAAACTGAGTTATTCTAGATTAGATTATTATGAAAAAACTTACGATCAAACAGTTGAAACTTTTATAAATTGTCATAAAAATGCTTTTAAATATTTTAGTGGCATACCTAAAACTGTTCGAATTGATAATTTAAAGGCAGCAATATTAGAAGCTAATTTTTATGAACCCATCTTTCAACAGCTTTATAAAGATTTTTCTGCGCATTATGGATTTACATCCATTCCGTGCAGAATTTATCGCCCCAACGATAAAGGTAAGGTAGAATCAGGGATAAAATATTTTAAAAACAATTTTGTATTAGGCCGGCAATTTAAAGATGGTGATGATTTAGACCGTCAGATTTTATATTGGCTCGAAAACACTTGCAATCGCAGAGTTCACGGCACTACTCGGAAAATCCCTAAAGAAGTTTTTCATGCCGAAGAAAAACATTTATTATTGCCGCTTCCTCTAAATAATTTTGAAATCGCTAAAGTCGGCACAAGAAAACTTTACCATGATTGCCATGTATTTATTGATTACAATTATTATTCTGCTCCTTTTGAATATGTAGGTAAAATACTTGAGATCGAAAAAACTAAATCTTTTGTCAAAATCTATTATGAAAATAAATTAATTGCTACTCATCCAACTATATCTGGTAAAGGTCTTTTCTCTACAAGCAACAGTCATTATCCAAAATATAAACTTTATTCCGAAACAGAATATCAAGAAAAATATCAAGCTAAAATGCACAATATCGGACCTTTTGCTGAACAAATGTTTTTTGCTATTTTAAAAGACTCGCCTAATCTTTGGTCAAGGAAAGTACAAGGAATAATATCTTTATTAAATACATATCCCGGCGGTGTCGTTGATTCTGCTTGTAAAAGAGCTCTTGCTTATCAAGTTTACAGTTACAAAATTATTAAAAAGATTTGCTCTAATGGCTCTTATTCTTTACCTGTCGAATTTGCAAAAGAGGAGGCGCTTGAATATGAATTCGCTTAAAAATAGATTAAAAGATTTTAAATTATCTGGAATCTGCAATTCTCTCGAAGAACGCTTGTCTTTAGCAAAACAAAAAAGTATGGGTTATTTAGAGTTCTTAGAACTATTAGTTGAGGATGAATATAATACTCGTAAAGATAATAGTTATAAAAAGAGATTCTCTCAAAGTAAACTGTCTTCTTATAAAACTATTGAAGATTTTGATTTTGCTTTCCAACCCTCAATTGATAAACGTTTAATCAATGATTGTTCTACTTGTTCATTTATTAGTGAAAAAAGAAATATCGTTTTTATCGGCAAACCGGGAACAGGCAAAACGCATCTCGCGATTGCTATCTCTATTAAAGCCTTAATGAAAGGATTTAAAGTTTTGTTTTCTTCTTGTTCTGAATTGTTATATACCTTAAATGCTTCTAAGGCGGATAATACTTATTTTAAAAAATTAGAATATTATTTATCTGCTGACTTATTAGTCCTAGATGAACTGGGTTTTAAAAAAATACCAAGCTATAGCGCTAATGATTTTTTTGAAATAATCTCTCGTAGATATGAAAAAGGATCTTTAATTATTACTACAAATAAAACTTTTGAACAATGGACTGATATTTTCGATGACCATAATTTGGCTTCTGCTATTCTTGACAGGATTGTTCATTACTCTACTATTATCAACATATCAGGTCACAGCTATAGAGCTAAATCCTTAAAAAAGGGAGGTGATTCTAACTAGTTTTTTTTGTA
Source organism: Candidatus Omnitrophus magneticus (assembly GCA_000954095.1). Lineage (GTDB taxonomy): Bacteria > Omnitrophota > Gorgyraeia > Tantalellales > Tantalellaceae > Omnitrophus_A > Omnitrophus_A magneticus. Next base: position 3,993 of record JYNY01000645.1, read on the forward strand.
TTTACACTATGGAATTTTCTTGCGCCTTGACTATGGATTTTTCATTGACTTTGAGGGGAGGCTCTTAAGGAAACAAAAACGATTGCTGAACTTAGTTCTGAATACGAAATTCACAGCAACATGATCAGCAAGTGGAAGAAGCAATTACACGATAATATAGCTAATATTTTTACGCGCAAGAACGAACAAGAGCCAGATGCCAAGCAACAGCTAGACAATTTGTACAAACAAATTGGCCGTCAGCAGGTTGAGATTGATTGGCTAAAAAAAAAGCTTGGACTATAAGTCGCGAGCAAAAAATATTGTTCATTGACAAAAATAATACGGAATTGAGCGTTCGCCAGCAATGCGAATTACTGGGGTTCAATCGGTCGAACTTATATTATCAGCGACAGGAAAAAGAACTTTTGGATGAACACCAGCTTCGCAGAGCAATCGACGAACAGTTCATGAAAGATCCATGCGGCGTTATTAAAATGATGAAGTATTTACGGCGTTTGGGGCATACCGCTGGGAAAAAATTGATTCGTCGGCTTATGAGGTCGATGAACCTAGTGGCGATCTATCCAAAGCCACGGATAAGCCAGAAACATCCGGAACACCGTATTTACCCGTATCTGCTGAGAGGTGTTGAGATTGTCCGAGTTAATCAAGTCTGGGCCACTGACATCACGTATATTCAGCTCGCCAGAGGGTATTGTTATCTAGTGGCTATTATGGACTGGTTCAGCCGTTATGTTCTTTCTTGGCGGCTTAGTAACACACTGGATGCGTCTTTTTGTGTGGAATGCCTTGATGAAGTTTTAAAAAAATATGGCAAGCCAGAGATATTTAACAATGATCAGGGTACACAGTTCACGTCGATGGAGTTTATCCAAAAGCTATTGGACGCAAATATTCGAATAAGCATGGATGGACGTGGCAGGGTCTTTGACAACATTTTTATTGAGCGTCTCTGGCGTACGGTTAAATACAGTAATATTTATGTTCATGAATATCCAACAATGAGAGACGCGCATGATGGCCTAAGGATATATTTTAATGGGTACAATACCGAAAGGCTTCATCAGTCTCTATATTATCAAACGCCATGGGAGGTGTATTACGGGATAAAATTTTGCCAGCCATCACAAGGAAACTCTTTGAGTTTACCGTAAAAATTTTATACTGTTTACTCGGATGGCTGGTTTTGAGATTATTAACCAAGAACGTGTGGATACTGGCGTTCTGGAGACAAGATTGTGGATAACCCCAAAGCGGTTACCCACAACTTGTCATCCATCACTTGTATAACTGTTACACAGTTATACACAGTCTCCACACTTACTACTACTATATTTATGTTTACAAAAATAAACAGACCAGAAAAAGGAGGTATATCTTACAAGAAAAAAATAGATAAGGTGGAAATCTTAAAAATTTTTTTTCACCTTAAATTTGTTTAATTTTGGTCTGGACAAGGGAAGCATTATAGTATTCTTTACTGAAATTTTTTTTAGTATTAGCCATTGCATACCTGCCTTTGTTTTTTCTTATTATTATACTTCTTTTCTATCTTACCTCAATCCTGTCCGATAAAACTATTTCACCAAAAAACTAGTTGAAATTCCTTAATTTTAAAATCAGAAATTCTGGCTGGTGTTGCGCTTAACAGATCTATCAATGTCAACCTTGATAATAATGCTTCTTTTATTATCCTATGCAAATAAAATAACGATTTTTCATATTTAGATTGGTATTTTATATATGTCAAAAGTAAATAATATATCATCGCTATCCAGACTTGACTCATCACCGCATTTTTACTTGTTCCCAAAAATGTTTTTATTTGTAAATTCTGTTTTATCCATCTAAAAAATATTTCTATTTGCCATCTTGTTTTATATATTTGTACGATCGTTTTAGCTGACAGTTTAAAATTGTTGGTAACAATACTAACTACTTCGTCACTTTTTTCATCTAAAAATCTTATCATTCTTAAATTCTTTTCATATTTTTTATTTTCTAGTTTTATTTTTTCATCAGACAATATCCCGTCTTTCATTGCCTCTAGATGCTGTCCGAGAACTGTATATTTTAGATTGTTTTTTAATTTAGTCACAAAATAACTCTTAGAAAAGTCAATATTACTCCATAGTTCAAGGTCTGTATACGCACGGTCAAAACAATATATGCTGTCCGGTTTAATATTTAATTTATCCTTAGCTATTCTTATATCAGAAATATTCCCTTCAGTTATCACTG
>JYNY01000646.1 GCA_000954095.1 Candidatus Omnitrophus magneticus
ATATATTTGAATATTAAAAAATTCATTGAGGCATTCGCTTTAGCAGAAAATTATAATAACCCTGACATTCTTCGTATAATAAACGCTAAAACATTTAAAAGTATGGAACGAATAATAAAAACCGTATTTAATAAAGAATATTTTCCAGCTGATATGCAGTTTATGATTTTAACCCGTGACCAAGAAATAAACAGAAGAAAATACTCTAAAGGAGAATTAGTTCTTATCGACATGGATAATTATAAAACAATAAAATCAGTAACAATACAAAACACATCACCTCAAAATGTATTTTTAGAAGCTTTTATTGAGGTGCGTATTAAAAATTTAAAAACAATATTATCTATTAAAGCGAAAGAATGAGGTGTATCAGAGTTTATAGCACTATTAAATGTATAAGAGCCACAGTCATCGCAGATCGGAAAAGAAGCTATATATTTGCCTACTGCCGATTCATGGGTTATAACAATTTCTAATGCTTTACCATAAGGCGAATCGTCCATTTTTTTTGC
>JYNY01000647.1 GCA_000954095.1 Candidatus Omnitrophus magneticus
AGCGACTTAAACGGAGACGGGTATCCGGATATTGTGTTTGGGAATTATTATAATGGTTCAGCTTATGAGATCAATTCCTATATCTATTGGGGCGGGGCAAGTGGGCCGTATTCTACAAAGACCGAACTTCCTACTATTGGAGCATGGGGAAGTTCAATCGCTGACTTTAATAATGACGGATATATGGATATTGTGTTTTCGAATTATCGTAATAATAATTCAGGGTTTGATAATAATTCTTATATTTATTGGGGTGCAAGTTCCGGTCCGTATTCAACCAAAACAGACCTTACTACTAGCGGTGGAAACGGTGCTTCTATAGCAGACCTTAATAGTGACGGGTATTTAGATATGGTATTTTCAAATTGGCGTAATAATACTGGTGCCCCATATATGATAAATTCTTATATCTATTGGGGTGCGGCAAGCGGGCCATATTCAACAAAGACAGACCTGTCTACTCAGGGAGCAGAGGGAAATTCTATAGCAGACTTAAATAATGACGGATATTTGGATATCATTTTTTCAAATAATCGTAATAATAACACTAATCAATATAATGTTAATTCCTATATTTACTGGGGCGCATCAAGTGGACCATATTCTACTAAGACGGAACTTCCTACTATGGGAGTAACCGGTAATTCTATCGCAGACCTCAATAATGATGGGTATTTGGATATTGTATTTTCAAATCAAAGAGATACAAGTTTGAATTATACTATCAATTCCTATATTTACTGGGGCGCATCAAGTGGACCATATTCTACTAAGACGGAACTTCCTACTATGGGAGTAACCGGTAATTCTATCGCAGACCTTAATAATGATGGATATTTAGACATAGTGTTTTCGAATGGTTCTAATGGTACAAGTGGTGATGTTAATTCATATATCTATTGGGGCGCGGCGATAGGGCCGTATTCTACTAAGACAGAAATTACTACTAGCGGTTCTTCGGGAAATTGTATCGCAGATATTAACAATGACGGATATTTGGATATAGTATTTGCAAGACAAAATAATAGTTTAGGTTTTTATACTAATTCGTATATTTATTGGGGAGCGGCGAGCGGGCCGTATTCCACTAAAACAGACCTTCCTACTGTTGGTGCTAATGCTAGTATCTCAATTTCTGGTTCAAATATTTTTGGAAGTGATAGCGGAGGTAACGTCATTCCGCTCTGGGCAACGCAAGGCGGATATGGTTGGGGATTATTAACAAGCCCTGAGTATCAACTTGTGGCAGTAAAGAATGAGCAGTTAAATAGCGGTGCGCTGGATTTATCAGACCAAGAAATAGCGAATTTAACTAAACTTTATAAAGACGGTATAGGTAATCTTAATCCAACACCAATAACTATTGACGGAAACACTTGGAAATATTTAGCTAATAATTATGCTCAAAATGGTTTCTGGGGTTTAGGAAAAAGCGCTGGTACAGGCTGGTATGATAAATATGGGTATTATCATTTTAATCTTTTTTCAAGCGGTAAAGGTGTAACAACAAATGATAAAACCACAATATGGAATTATATCGGAAAAGCCGGATACAGCGCGGACTTTAGCGAAACATTTAATGAAGATTGGAGTTACGCTGAAGTTCAAGCGTTATACGCGTTATATCAAGCCCAGTCTGGAAGCGTAACACTTAACGGTTACACATGGCGCTATACATCTGAAGAATTTTCAGAGACGCAAGGGAAAACGTTGGGAGACTATTGGCTGAATAATCATAACCATAAATTTATCTACTTAGGCTCAGGTCTTGAAGGTTCGCCAGTTCCCGAAATCCCGGGCGGAATGGCCCTCGCGCTACTATTTGGGTTTGGAGTGAGTTATTTAAGACGGATGAAGAAGTAGAGTATATATCGTAACTACCTTAAAAGGGGAAAAGGATACAAAGGAGAAGGGGAACATTTCCCCTTCTCCTTTGATACAGAAAAAATAGACCTTAGGCAAGGGGGTGACAGCGAGCCCCATAATCAAGCAACTTGCAAGACACGACAAAAGTTAACCGGATAAAGAAAGGCGAGCGTCAAGAGGGGGAAGGGAACCCTTCCCCCTATGAAAAAAACTGTGTGTAGGAATCTTTATTTTATTAGAATTATTTTTACAACATAAAAAAATAAATAACGAGAACACAATTTTGGAGTGAGTTATTTAAGACGTATAAAAAAATAAACTTATGTGCACACCTCCTTTAAAAGAAGTCCGTCTTTGATGTGTTGTCAAAGGCGGATTTCTTTTTTTTGTAAAAATTTTTGGCGAAAATATTTTGTTTTGAGAGATTGTTCTTTTGTAATCACTAAGCAGATGGTAATTGCAAGCTTGATTATTAACGTTGGGATTTTCCATGAAGCAGGAATTTATATATGGTATAACCATTTCAAAAACATCATAAAACCCTTATGGATTCCCGCTTTCGCGGGAATGACAGAATGATGTTTTCTAAAGGATATAGAAAAGTTTATTACTAACCGCTTAGTGCTTACGTTCTTTTTCTCACGTTTTGCAATGCCGCGCGCGGGAAATAATTCTAGAGACTACTAGAATCGCGCTATTTTCTATTATTTTCTTTCCCCGCGCAATCTGTTATAATCTAGAAATATTTATTTATAAAATTATTTGGAGGGAATTTTAAAATGAAAAGTAAAAGATATTTTAATATAACCGGGTTCTGCCGTCCTGAAAAACATTACATGTTGGATCCATTAAGAAATCAGAGTGTAATATTTGATTTTATTGAAAAAGAAGAGTATTTCGCCATCCACGCGCCGAGGCAGACTGGAAAAACAACACTTTTACATGAATTAGCGCATAGATTAAATAAAGAAGGAAATTATATTTCAGTAGTGTTTTC
>JYNY01000648.1 GCA_000954095.1 Candidatus Omnitrophus magneticus
TTGACTGGAAACCATCCTAGCCATTCCCCTTGGGCTAGCGACTTTTCCAAAAATAATTTTCAAAAAATTTCTTAAGTGGCACATGGTGCACACTCCTTTGCGGCGTCCCGCCGCGGTTTTTGTTATTCCGGAATTAATCCCAGTCTCGACGAGACTTGTAAGACGTTCCGAAATGGTTTTGAATTTTTTTTTCAACTGTCTCATATCTACTCTCCATCCTTCCGCGCATCGCGCGATTTTTGTCACTACTCACTACTCACTACTCACTAATCACTAATCACTAATCACTCTTCACTCCAATCTTCTACAATTTTTCTATTTTATTTTTAAGTATCTTTTTTTTCAATTTTCTATTTCTTATTTTTTCTTAATTCGCTTTTCACTTTCTTATTCTCTACTATAAAGCTTACCTGACAAATCTAGAGAATGCAAATTTTGAAAAGCCGATTTTTCGATATTTTTTTTCTAGACTTGCGTAAAGTCCAGTAACCATGCGGGTTTTAGAGCCAAAATTAAGAATAAAAAATGTGGTTTATTTTAGTCATTTTTATTAAAATTTTTCTTACTTTTTGTTTTACACTTGTTTTCTGGTTGGAACAAAAGTACTGCTGTGCTATAATGACAAAAAGTTTTTTTTAAATTTTTTGTAGAATAATTGAAAATCGAAAAAGAAAAATTCGAGCCGAAAATATCATAAAACCCTTATGGATTCCCGCTTTCGCGGGAATGACAAAAGGGGGCAGATTCCCGCTTTCCGAGGGAATGACAAAAGGGGGCCGATTCCCGCTTTCCGAGGCTGTGTCACAACTAGTATCGCATTTTAAAAGTGGAGGTGAACTAGTAAAAATAGCGTCAACCCGCTGTCATTCCTGCGCAAGCAGGAATCCATACAGGTGGGATAAAATTTCAGAAAAATAATTTTTTAAAATTTAAAATAGAGATTAGATTTCTAATCGAGACTTCCATGGATTTCGGATATTTGCCTACGGCAAATTCCGAAATGACAGTTTGTTAGCTGAGACACTCATGGATTCACGCTTTCCGGGGGAATGGTAAGATGGGGGCAAAAGGACACATAAAGGTTTATTACTAACCGCTTAGTGATTACAAAATTTCTTATTATTTGTTTAGTGATTACAAAAAAATTGCGTTACAGAAATGACTTTGTACGCTAAAACCAGCATGGCGTCTAGGGTTTACCCGTTTTTAAAAATATAAATATAGTATCCAAAATTTAGAGACATTTTGCCGAAGGCTTATCGCGAAATAAAAAATTTATAAAAAAGGATTGATATGCGCATACAAAAATTACCGGTTGGATATTCTGATTTTAAAACAATTATTGATAACAAATTTTATTACATTGATAAAACTCTTTTTATAAAAGAAATTATTGATGAATCTTGTAATGTTATTTTGCTTCCTCGTCCGAGACGTTTCGGCAAAACATTAAATCTTTCAATGCTCCGTTATTTTTTTGAAAAAACCGAAAAATCCAACGGGTATTTATTTAAAGACCTCGCTATTTGCCTCCTAGGCGAAGAATACATGAACAAGCAAGGCGCGTATCCGGTAATTTTTCTTACGCTTAAAGATATTAAAGAAAAAACATGGGAAATAACATATGAGAAAATAATTCAGCTTATAAAAGAAGAATATTTACGGCATCAATATTTAACTACTTGGCAAGGGTTATCAGCCATAGAAAAAAAATATTTTAATAATATTTTAAATGGGACAGGCAAGCAAGGTGATTACGAAAACAGCCTCAAAACCTTATCTCTTTTCTTAGAACGTTACTACAATAAAAAAGTAATCATTCTTCTTGATGAATACGATACGCCCATACAGTCCGGATATTTAGAAAACTTTTATGAACATGTTATAAGTTTCATGCGTAATTTTCTTTCCGGCGGTTTTAAAGATAACACGTCTCTTGAAAAAGGCGTATTAACGGGCATTTTACGCGTCTCTAAAGAATCTATATTTTCAGGCATGAATAATTTAGGAGTGTTTACTATTCTTAGCCATAAATTCTCTGATAAATTCGGTTTTACTGAAAAAGAAGTATTAGAATTACTTAAAGCCTTTAATTTGGAACATCTCTTAGAAGATGTACGACGATGGTATAACGGTTACAATTTTAGAGGAGTAACAATAT
>JYNY01000650.1 GCA_000954095.1 Candidatus Omnitrophus magneticus
ATCTTTTGAAGTGGCGCTTAAACATGTTTTAAGGGAAGCTCCTGATGTTATTTTGTTAGGAGAATTGCGTGACTCGGAAACCATACAAGTGGTTCTCTCTATTGTTTTTTTATTCTATTCTGACTTGCCATGTTCTATGTGATTTAAAGCGGTCTTTTCTTTATACGGTCGCGAATTATCGCGCGGATAACGTATCACTACAGGATTATTCCATTTAAAAGAAGATGCCATCATCATTTCGAGTTCTATTCCGTCTTTAGGCGCCATAACAA
>JYNY01000651.1 GCA_000954095.1 Candidatus Omnitrophus magneticus
GTCCCCCCTTGAGCCCTCAGGGACAAGTCCCCCCTTGTATAAGCGCGTATCTTTAAGATTCATGAATAAAATTTGAATGGAGGAAGTTTTTTTATGACAAATCGGCGCCTCGCCACTTCAGGTCAAGACCCATTCTCAGACCGGAGGATTAAATGGTTTATTTAGGTCTTGACGCTGGCTCAGTCAGCGTTAAGGCAGCAATAGTGGATGACAGCAGGAATATCCTTGAGACCCGATACGAAAGACATAAGGGTCACTCTATACCCGTCGCCTATGAATTATTAAAAGAATTCGCTACAAAACATGACACTAATATGGGCGTCTCTATAACAGGCTCATCGGGTAAGTTAATCGCGGAGATAACCGGCTTAAAACATACAAACGAGATAACAGCGCAATCCTATGCGGTAAAAGTCCTCTTGCCCCAGGTAAACACGGTTATCGAGATGGGCGGAGAAGACTCAAAACTAATCATACTAGACGAAAAAAAGGGTATAAAAGATTTCTCAATGAACGCCGTATGCGCCGCCGGCACAGGCTCATTTCTGGACCAACAGGCCGAGCGCCTCAGACTCACCCTGGAGGGATTCAGCGATCTCGCGGCCGCGTCCAAGGCGCCTCCCCGAATAGCGGGCAGATGCAGCGTATTCGCTAAATCGGACATGATACACCTGCAACAAATAGCCACCCCCATGGAAGACATCGTGGCGGGACTATGTTTCGCCGTAGCTCGGAACTTCAAGGGTTCCATAGTCAAGGGCAGACAGCTTGCGCCCCTGGTCGCCTTTCAAGGCGGAGTCGCGCTAAATAAGGGCATGATTCGCGCCTTTAGAGAGATATTCGAGATACCCGACCTGGTGATCCATGAGCATTGCGCCTTTATGGGGGCCATTGGCGCGGTCTTCAAGAACATGGACGGCGGCCTTATCCAGACCGTAGACCTACATACAATAGAACATCACCTCGCGTCACAGCGATTCGGGTCAAGCAGAAAACAACCCCTGATTATCGCCGGCGACCACTTCGCTGAAAGACACATAGCGACCACTGCCATACAGGGAAAGCGATACACAAAAGCTGACAACAATGGCGACCAGATTGACTCTTACATGGGCATTGATATTGGCTCAATAAGCACAAACCTCGCCGTCATAGCCAAAGACGGCACCCTGCTGGCCAGGCGTTACCTCATGACCGCGGGCAGACCCATAGAGGCCGTAAGGTCAGGACTCACGAGCATAGGCGCTGAGCTAGGCGACACTATCGCCATAAAAGGGGTAGGCACTACAGGCTCAGGCAGATACATGATAGCGGACTTCTTTGGCGCCGACGTAGTGAAAAACGAGATAACCGCCCAGGCCACCGCCGCCATTCACATAGACGACACGGTGGACACCATCTTTGAGATAGGCGGTCAGGACTCCAAGTACATATCCATAGAAAAAGGGGTCATCGTAGATTTCGAGATGAACAAGGCCTGCGCCGCCGGAACAGGCTCATTCCTGGAAGAACAGGCGGATAAACTAAACGTGTCAGTAAAAGATGAATTCGCCAGAGAGGCGTTCAGCGCCGAGGGGCCCTGCGATCTCGGAGAACGATGCACCGTGTTTATGGAAAACTCGCTCATGGCCAACCTGCAGCGAGGGGCCGCTAAAAACGACCTCCTGGCTGGTCTGGCCTACTCCATCGTTGACAATTACATGAACCACGTCGAGT
>JYNY01000652.1 GCA_000954095.1 Candidatus Omnitrophus magneticus
AACACGCGGTAGATGAATTCCTAAAAATTATAGTTATTAAAGAAGCCCTATTTATTCCTTATACGTGCTCTAACTGCCAGAGTAAATTAAACAACTGGAACGGAAGATGTCCCGACTGCCAACAATGGAATACTTACGGGTTTAATATAGGTAAATTATGCACCATTTAAAGCGTATTGAGTTCCTTTACTGTGAGGGCGGTGTAGGAGGCGGTGTTTCTATTAAATTCGATATCGGACAGCTCGAAATATTTATTGTGTTCGATAGCAAGTTTTACCATTTCAAAGCGATAATCAGCCTCTGCTATGTTGTTGGTTTTTAAGGGCGGGGTAAAAGAGGGAACGAAGATTATTTTATCGAACATTAGGATTTCTCTAATCTCTTCGGCTATTCTAAGGTGTGCGTTATGAATGGGGTTAAAAGTGCCTCCTAGAAAGCCTATCTTCTGTC
>JYNY01000653.1 GCA_000954095.1 Candidatus Omnitrophus magneticus
AAGGATATCTTATTTTATTTGAAATAAAACCTTCCAGTATTATTCCATGGGAAACCCGCGTTAAATGGGAAGATATTTCTCATCAGAATAAAAATATTACTATCGTGGAAATGTGAGACAACTTGTTGTTTGATTTATAAATAAAAATAAAATTGGAGGAAATTTTAAAATGAAAAGTAAACGATATTTTAATACAACTGGTTTTTGTATGCCTGAAAGACATTATATGATTGACCCTTTGCGCAATCAAAAAATCATATTCGATTTAATAGAGAAGACTCAATATTTCACAGTCCACGCGCCGAGGCAGACTGGTAAGACTACACTTTTACATGAATTAGCGCATAGATTAAATAAAGAAGGAAATTATATTTCAGTAGTGTTTTCCGTTGAGTCCGCGGGGTACCGGTCTATAACTGAAGAAATTGCGAATTTTAAAATAATAAGTTCACTTTATGAATCATGCGAATTATTTATTTCTAAGGAGTTATGGCCCCAAAAGCCTATTACAGACGAAAAGTGTTCTTTACAGACTTATTTAAATAATTGGGCGGGTTCTCAAAAAAAGGCGATTGTTTTATTATTAGACGAAATAGATTCGTTATATGATGACGTATTAGTATCAGTGCTAAGACAACTACGTAATGGTTTTCAAGGAAGGCCAAAACATTTTCCATCAACCATAGCTTTAGTGGGATTAAGAGATGTTCGGGAATACAAATTAAAAGTCCGTCCGACTGAAGCATCCTTAGGCTCAGGCTCACCCTTTAATATCAAAGCAAAATCAATACTTTTAGGAACATGGACAAAAGAAGAAATAGCTGAATTATACAGTCAGCACACAAAAGATACAGGGCAGATATTTTCAAAAAAAGTAATAGATAGAATCTATGAATTAACCGGAGGCCAGCCGTGGCTGGTAAACGCGGTAGCGAATGAAATAGTGGAGAAAATATTAAAAAGTGATTACACAAAAAAAATAACACTCGCTCACGCGGAAGAGGCGAAAGAAAATCTAATCGCGCGCAGAGACACGCATTTAGATAGTTTATTAGATAAACTGAAAGAACCCAGAGTTAAAAACATTGTCAGTGCTATTATAAACGGCGATTCTCTTGTGTATGACAACTTCAATGATGATCTTAGGTATGTTATAGATTTAGGAATTATCCGCAAAGAAAAATATGACATAATTTTTTCAAATGAAATATACCGAGAAATAATTCCTAGAGTTTTAAACTTTTCTATGCAAGAAAACATTAGAGAAGAAGGCATGACTTCTTGTTACATAAAACCTGACGCTAAGCTTGATATGGATAAACTATTAAAAGCGTTTCAAAAATTTTATCGCCGTAATAGTGAACATTGGCTAGAAAGATTTGATTATAAAGAAGCTGGACACGGGCTTCTTTTAATGGCCTTTTTGCAGAGAGTAATCAATGGAGGCGGCAGAATTGATCGTGAAATGGCGGTTGGCCGAGGACGAACAGATTTAACCATTGAATTCGCCGGCGATACCTTTGTTTTGGAACTAAAATTAAAAAGAGACAGCGATAGTAAAGAAGATGGCCTCGACCAAATTTCACGCTACCTTGACACACTCGGCATGACAAAAGGGTATCTTATTTTATTTGAAATAAAACCTTCCAGTATTATTCCATGGGAAACCCGCGTTAAATGGGAAAATGTTTCTCATCAGAATAAAAAAATTACTGTTGTGGAAATGTGAGATAGCTTATCGTTTGATTTATAAATAAACATGGAATGAATATGGAGGATTTTAAAAAATGAAAAGTAAACGATATTTTAATACAACTGGTTTTTGTATGCCTGAAAGACATTATATGATTGACCCTTTGCGCAACCAAAAAATCATATTCGATTTAATAGAGAAGACGCAATACTTCACAATCCACGCGCCGAGGCAGACTGGGAAAACAACACTTTTACATGAATTGGCGCATAGATTAAATAAAGAAGGAAATTATATTTCAGTAGTGTTTTCCGTAGAGTCCGCGGGGTATAGATCTATAACTGAAGAAATCGCGAATAAAAAAATTATTAATTCTCTTTACAGTTCAAGCGGCCAATATCTCAATAAAAAAAATTGTCCAATCCCGCCTGAAAAATATACTAAAGATTTAACATTAGAAAATTACTTAATAGATTGGGCTATTTCTCAAACTAAACCAATAGTTTTATTATTGGATGAAATAGATTCATTATATGACGATGTTTTAGTGTCAGTTCTTAGGCAGTTACGAAATGGATTTCAAATAAGACCAAAACGATTTCCTTCAACCGTGGCGCTTGTGGGATTAAGAGATGTTCGGGAATACAAAACAAAAGTTCGTCCGAGTGAAGTGTCTCTAGGCTCAGGCTCGCCCTTTAATATCAAAGCTGAATCAATTCTTTTGGGAACATTCACAAAAGAAGAAATAACTGAATTATACAGTCAGCACACAAAAGATACAGGGCAGATATTTTTAAAAGAAGTAGTAGATAGAATTTATGAATTAACCGGAGGCCAGCCGTGGCTGGTAAACGCTATAGCGAGAGAAATAGTAGTAAAAATATTAAACGAAGATTTTACAAAAAAAATAACTCTAGATCATGTTGAATCCGCGAAAGAAAATATAATACAAAGACGCGACACGCATTTAGATAGTTTAATAGATAAACTGAAAGAGGAGCGGGTAAAAAATATAGTAAGCGCTATTATAAATGGAGACGGAGTTTTGTTTGACAACTATGACGATTCGCTTCTATATTGCCGAGATTTAGGGATTATAAGCGAAACAAAACCTATAAGAATAGCTAATGAAATATACCGAGAAATAATTCCGAGAGTTTTAAATAGAAATTTGCAGGATAGTATTGAAGAAGAAGGCGAAACTAAATGGTATATAAAATCCAACGGTAAACTTGAAATGGATAAATTATTAAAAGCTTTTCAAGAATTTTACAGTGAAAATTCTGAAGTTTGGCTTGAAAGATTTGATTATAAAGAAGCAGGCCCGCATTTACTTTTAATGGCGTTTTTGCAGAGAGTAATAAACGGCGGCGGCAGGATAAATCGCGAAATGGCAGTTGGAACAGGACGAACTGATTTACTTATAGAATTTAACGGAGATAAATTTGTTTTAGAATTAAAGTTAAAAAGAATGCCGTCCGCGAGACAAAAAGGCTTAGATCAAATCTCCCGCTATCTAGACACCCTCGGCATGACTAAAGGATATCTTATTTTATTTGAAATAAAACCTTCCAGTATTATTCCATGGGAAACCCGCGTTAAATGGGAAGATATTTCTCATCAGAATAAAAATATTACTATCGTGGAAATGTGAGACAACTTGTTGTTTGATTTATAAATAAAAATAAAATTGGAGGAAATTTTAAAATGAAAAGTAAACGATATTTTAATACAACTGGTTTTTGTATGCCTGAAAGACATTATATGGTTGACCCTTTGCGCAACCAAAAAATCATATTCGATTTAATAGAGAAGACGCAGTACTTCACAATCCACGCGCCAAGGCAGACAGGAAAGACTACGCTTTTACATGAATTAGCGCATAGATTAAATAAAGAAGGAAATTATATTTCAGTAGTGTTTTCGGTAGAGTCCGCGGGGTATCGGTCTATAACTGAAGAAACCGCGAATTTAAAAATAATAAATTCTCTTTATGAATCATGCGAGTTATTTATTTCTAAGGAGTTATGGCCGAAAAAGTCGCTAGCAGATGAAAAGTGTTCTTTACAGACTTATTTAAATAATTGGGCGGGTTCTCAAAAAAAACCAATAGTTTTATTATTAGACGAAATAGATTCGTTATATGATGACGTATTAGTATCAGTGCTAAGGCAACTACGTAATGGTTTTCAAGGAAGACCAAAACATTTTCCATCAACCATAGCTTTAGTGGGATTAAGAGATGTTCGGGAATATAAAACAAAAGTCCGTCCGAGTGAAGTGTCTCTAGGCTCCGGTTCGCCCTTTAATATAAAAGCGGAATCAATTCTTTTAGGAACATGGACAAAAGAAGAAATAGCTGAATTATACAGTCAGCACACAAAAGATACAGGGCAGATATTTTCAAAAGAAGTAGTAGATAGAATCTATGAATTAACCGGAGGCCAGCCGTGGCTGGTGAACGCGGTAGCGAATGAAATAGTGGAGAAAATATTAAAAAGTGATTTCACGAAAAAAATAACACTCGCTCACGCGGAAGAGGCGAAAGAAAATCTAATCGCGCGCAGAGACACGCATTTAGATAGTTTATTAGATAAACTTAAAGAATCCAGAGTTAAAAATATTGTCAGTGCTATTATAAACGGCGATTCTCTTGTGTATGACAACTTCAATGATGATCTTAGGTATGTTATAGATTTAGGAATTATCCGCAAAGAAAAATATGACATAATTTTTTCAAATGAAATATACCGAGAAATAATTCCTAGAGTTTTAAACTTTTCTATGCAAGAAAACATTAGAGAAGAAGGCA
>JYNY01000656.1 GCA_000954095.1 Candidatus Omnitrophus magneticus
ATATACATGAGGGGGGGTAATAACCTGTCCATTTGGAAGCCTGTAACTGTTTCCAGATTGGCGCCCTCGGCTGCCCCATGCGACAATTTGTCCAGCTGCTGCTTGAATTGGTGTATTTCCAAAATCTAAGACACCGCCCACAAGTGAAGCAGCTTGATTTATTGGAAGGGCAAACCCTATACCGCTAAACATCCCTGTAGGCGAGTAGATAGCATTGTTTATACCTATCACCTGACCATAGAGATTAACAAGCGGTCCTCCGCTATTGCCTTTATTTATTGGTGTGTCAGTTTGCAAGAGGTCTTCATAGACCTTACCATCTACAGAGATAGTACGTTTTGTACTGCTTATAATACCAGTTGTTATTGTTTGGTCAAACCCAAAAGGGCTGCCCATTGCAAGCACCACATCACCTGTACGTACGTTATCGGAGTCCCCCAGTGTTGCATAAGGAAACGGTCCATCGCCTTGAAGTCTTAAAAGTACAAGGTCTGTATCGCTTGAAGAGTTTACAATCTTCAACGAATATGTATTTGCGCCCTTTGGTCCGTAAACAGTAGCCTTCAGGGACTTAGCTCCAGCAATTACATGTAGACTACTAATAACATATCCTCTTGGTTCTATAATAACCCCTGAGCCAGCCCTGTTATAAGTAGGCTGTTCAAGATTATGAGGTGCAATAGCTGGCGTCCCGGGTCTAGTAGCTACTGCTGGAACTGCCGCATCAATGCTTATAAGGGAAGGTCTAACCT
>JYNY01000655.1 GCA_000954095.1 Candidatus Omnitrophus magneticus
GTCCCATACTTCTTGAACGTATTGCCTTAATGCCTTCAACACCTTTTACACGTTTGCATAATTCAACAATTTTATCAATTACCTCCGTATCAATAGAGACATCTATAAGACCATTTACGCCGCCTAAAAACATTTCAACGCTTATATGAAAAACCACCAAAGATACAACTAATGCGGCGATTATATCCGCATAATTAAAACCTAGCTTTGTTCCTACAAGACCAACCAACACGGCAACAGAGGTAAGGGCATCTGCC
>JYNY01000654.1 GCA_000954095.1 Candidatus Omnitrophus magneticus
GGCCTTTAGCATCGTTATCTTCTGAACACCAGGCACAAGACTCGCCAATGAAGTGATCTGATTAATCCGGGCCGGACTAACTGTATAGTCCATCATACCCTTTACTGAATCATTCAACATGACTACACTTAACCGCATCAAGTCTATGGTCTCTATTACAGCCACAAGCGGATCGAGGAATACCAGTCCATATTTCGTACCCAGAATCGCCACCGCGACCATGCCTGACGATATAGCGTCCGAGTGATTGTGCTTGGCGTTGGCTATAAGAGCTATACTATTCCTCCTGACCCCTACGCAATGCAAATATGTGGAAAGCTTATAGTTGGCCGCTACAGAGATTAGGGCTGCCCAAAAGGCTATAAACTTTGGAGAATCAAATTTACCCTGATAGGCAAGCCATATGTCTTTAACCGAATGGACAGGGCGTTCTTGTTGATGAGGTGACGCTCCTGGCCGCGGAAGCAGGGATTTTAGCCGGAGATGTTATTACCCCCATAAAAACAACCACCGACGTGAGAAAGTCCTTTAACGAGTATATGGAAACCACGAGAATAACCTTACTCCCGCCGAGCATACCGACAATGGCCTTAAAGAGCGCCAAAGCCAGATTCATGCCGATGGCAATCAACCCGGCGCGAGCCTCACACCGACGGCATTCTATATAGTCC